>JAOTRX010000005.1:0-300000 GCA_030247675.1 Desulforhopalus sp.
GCGAACTCCGATGGAAACCCTTGTGGATGGAAAGACAGTATGGCAGGATAAAAACTTGAACTGAATTTGATCTGACAGACACCTGCAAAAAACTGGTAACTGTCAGATCAAGTCGTAACTACTACACCTAATCGTTCCTAATAGCTTGGTGAAGGGGTCTGGGAATGAAGGTCGAAATTGTTTATAGGAGTCTATACCGCTTAAGCTTTTGTGCAAGGCATTGCCTGGTCAAACAAAGCTGTTTAGCAGCCTGAGATTTATTGCCGTTAGATATCTTCATAGCTTTCTCAATTAGTTTTTTCTCTAGGTAAGTCACGTGCTCGGGAATGGAGAGAGAGGTGAGAGCAGGACCGCCATTGCTGCCAGGAATTTGACTGAATTCTTGAAGGGGTGAAGAACACTGCGAGAGGCGAATTATCTCATTATCGGCTGTTAGAGCGACAAGTCTTTCGACCTCCCGGATCAGTTGGCGCACATTGCCTGGCCACTGGTATTGTTCAAAAAGATCCAAAACATCAGTGTCAAATCCTGCGACATTCCTGGCGTAACGAAGGTTGGTCTGTTCGAGAAAATGAAGTGCCAATGGAAGGATGTCCTCCCGTCTCCTACGAAGTGGTGGGACTGTGATTTCAACAGAGAAGAGGCGAAAATACAAGTCTTCACGGAATAGGCCTTTTTTGACCAGTACTGAGATGTCTTTGTTCGTGGCGCAAATAAGGCGCAAATCATAGGATATGGTTTTATTGCCTCCCAACCTTTGACCTTCTTGTTCCTCTAGGGCGCGCAGTATTTTGGGCTGAACGGTAAGCGGCATTTCGGCGATCTCATCAAGAAACAAAGTACCACTGTCCGCATCTTCAAATTTTCCTTTTCTACTGCTGTCTGCGCCTGTAAAGGCCCCCCTTTCGTGTCCAAAAAATTCGCTTTCGACGAGACTTTCAGGAATGCAGGCACAGTTGACCGGGACAAACGGTTTGGTTTTTCTTGCGCTCTGTTCGTGAATCATGCGGGCAATAAGTTCCTTCCCCGTACCGTTTTCACCGAGGATCATGACGTTTATCGGAGTGGTGCTTACCACCTTGACGAGATGGAGCACTTCACGCATAGCCGGGCTTTCAGCGATGAAGAGTTTTCCCCGAACAGAGCTCTGTCCGAGTCTGTCCACTTCCTGGCCCAGAAAATCGGCTATATGAAGGATTTCCTGGTTAAAAGCGGTTGATTTGATAGAGGTAGAAAGGATATAGGCGACTTCTTCTAACTGTAATCGATCATCTTCAGAAAACACTCCTCTATCCAATTTGTTCAATAATTGTACAGCACCAAAAACTTGATTATCATCCTTTGCTTTGATAGGGCTACAAAGCATGCTGTGGCATGCAAATCCTGTTTGTTCTGCAATTTGTATGTGATAGCCCTGGTGACTGGTTAGGTCATTGTCAATGACACTTTTCCCTGTGGATATAACCCTGCCGACCACACTGCCATCCATTGGCGGAACAATTCGTATTTCTTCCAGCCCCGTACCGAACATTGAGCATATCCGGTTTGAACCTATTTCCATAATGAAAATAGTGCAGCGCTCCACCCTCATAAGTGTTGGTAGTATCTTTGTGTAAAAGATTACCGATTCCTTGTGGTCGTCCAAAATTCTTGAGGTGGACACTTGGGCTAAACGCTTACGAAGGTGGCTGATTTCAGTTTTTATTGGCAGCATCTTGGAGGAGGTGGTTGAGTTTGTTGTGTAAAAGCTATTAACAACATTGTTAATTGATTTGATATGGCTTGACACCTTCAAAGGGTGAAAGTGTTGATATGCATTAACATATTAAATAGATTGTTTAATCTATTAAGTAGATGATAAAAAAATGACAGATATATTAACAAGCTGGTTCCTTCATGTGTAATATATTTTACCACAATTGTAAAAGGTTAAAGAGAAAAGGATAACCGAGTCAGAGGTAACATATATTTTATTTACTTGTATTATCAGGCTGTTGTTGGGTAGAAGAGGTGTCCTTGATATGGTTGGCATGGAAAATGCTCTCAAATTCGTCGTGGTGCAAAATGTATCATGAAGAGAATCACAACATCGTAACCAGTTAGGAATGAAGTTGGGGGGGACCCGCCGATTTCCTGCCAGCAAATTGATAAAAAACACCGATGGATTTAATAAAAAATTCAAAATCCGGCGGATATTTTTTGTTCTTTGCTGTGTAACCATGAATCCGCAAATGGCGACGCTTTGTTCGTCATCAGGAAAAGGGAAAATGAACAAAAAAAGCATGTTAGTAAAAGAACACGAAAAGCTACAATTTCGCGAAGTGGGACGGGGGTTCATTGTAACGAAGGCCGTCTCAGGGATGCCTCAGGGAAGAAAACTCGCAAAAACCTATTTGGATCAATTCAATCGGCGACATGTCCAAATCGATGGCAACATCGAATTGCTCAAAGAACACCATTGCTATTTAGGGGCAGATTAGTCTCTGTTATTTTTTGGTTCTCGTTAACCGACTTTTTCCAAGAGATTATGTTTTTTATTAATGCGGTGGAAAAGTCTGACTGAGGAGATCTTGTTTCGTTATACAAGGCCACAACCAGATGACTTGTCTTGAGAGGCTATCAAGGAGTTATTCGCAACTCGGTGAACGCTCCTCCCTGAGGAGATCGGTAACGAACCATTGCCGAGATATCGCCGCTCAATGGACTCTTGAGCTTAATTGATAGAGAAAGAATGCCGTCTTTGGTTTTTTTGAACAGCCATTTGACTTTACCTTCGGCCTTATCTATTTTCCTCGCTTGCGGTGAGGTACTTATAATCTCGTTGCCAGACGCAATATGTTGTTCGACTATGAGATTAGCTGGGGCAGGATTTGGGATGGAGATGTTCAAAATTATTTCAGTCTCGGACGAGAAAAAGTATTTTCCGGATACCAGGTTGTCTACAGCATAGGCCGGAACGGACCATGATGCGGCCACAATTATAGCATAGAGGAGTATAGTTTTAGGGTGGCACCAAGTTGTATGTGAGTTTGACAAGGGGTGTTCTCCGTATAACCAAATAAACAATCTTTTTTACCGGCCCGAATTACTTTAAAATTTCGATCATCTGAGTCGATTCATTCCACTTATACCCCGATCCCAGCCACATTTTCTCTATCATATTGATATCCAGATTGATTCCCTCAATTTCATTGTAACGGTCATGTACTGCGAGAATTTCACTGTCGCTGATGGTGTTGTCTTTATCAGTATCGGCCCAGTGGTGATGACCTATGCGCACTGAACTGCTTCCTCCTATCGGGGGGGCAGTGTTTGGATCGCCACTTATTGCGGCAGTACCATGAAAGCCAATTTGTTCGTCTTTCCCGCCATTTACGCTGATAACGTAGGCAAATACAGCGGTTTCGTTAATTTTTTTTAGCCATTTGATGGTATCCTTTTTTTTGCTGCCTCCCGAAATCTCCGGCGATATCTTTAAAACTGTCGCATTTGCCGGTAGATTCTCTCTAATAACGACGGCAGTTGCTTTATCCGCTGGGCCACCGGTAATTCTGATGAGCACGGGAAAGGACTGTCCCGCGATACAGTGCTCTGGCGCGCTTCGTTCGGCGGTGATAACAAGACGGGGAGAAGAAGACAAGGAAAACCAGGCAAAGGTCGCAAAGACTCCGAGGAGCGTCAAGGAGAGCATCAAAAGGGGCCAGACTTTATAAATGCCGGATTTTTGCTTTTCGGCGGATAATGGCTGCGAAGCAGTAGACTGGGGGGGAGGTGCGGCGATTTCGGCTATAATTTCATTTTCAAGGATATCCGCCAGCTGAACGTTGAGTGCTTCCGCTAGCTTTATACCGTTTTCCTTTTTAATGCTTGGATAACGCCGGTTCTCCCACCTTGAAATAGTATCGGTGGTGACATGAACGGCAGTAGCCAAATAGAGTTGCGTCAATCCTTGCTCTTCACGCAGACGTTTGATTTTTGCCCCGTCAACGTGCACCATACTCATTGGGCCAGGCAGCGGATGATCTGTCATCAAAGATTCTGGGTTTAGAGAAAGAGGCTTTAATAGAAAAACTCTCTCCGGGCATCAGAGTTCCACACATAAAAAGTTGGGTTCTCTACACGAAGGAGTAGAATGTTCTGCTGTTTCTGTACAAGCAAAACTTCCATAGTTACCGCTATGACAGAGGTGCGGATTGCATTCAATCGCACCATATATACCAATTTCCGTAAATCCAAGAAAGAAATAATTCCAGTCGATTATGTCGAGAGTCTAATGGTGTCAGGATGGGTAGCTTGAGTTCATGTATTCGATTTCTTTTCTTATGTTACGAGGGAATTAGAATACTCAAGAAGATTTACGGGAAATGGCACTTACCAATCAAGGCGCAGAACATTATCAAGCGGATCGGATTTGACAATCAATACTTTAACACACATATTCGGGCTTACAGCTTTACCACCTGGTGGTGGAAGGTCTATATCCATGAGAATATCGGTGAGCAGAAGATTTATTCTTTTTGGGTTGGTTTGGATTACCAAGGCGTCAACGTACTGCCCCTGTCGGTCGGCCAAATATTTAAGCAGCCAGTAACGTTGGCGTTGTTGGCGAACGATTTGCGCGGCAGTCAGGGTTCGAGTAAGAACCGAATTGAAATCCTTGCACATTTCCTCAGTAAAACAAGGTTCTTTGCGACGGATAATGGAATTTAACTGGTGCTGCATAACCAAGTCAAGGAGCCGGCGGATCGGTGATGTGACAGTTGTGTAATGTGACACGCCGAGGCCGCTGTGTGATTTTGCGGTAGTTGACAGCTCGCCGCGCGGAATGTTTTTTCTCTGCAAGGTGTTTTGGAACAGATCATCATCTTCTCCAAAAACGATTCTGTTTTGGAGGACCGGCTGTGATCTGAAGAGCCCAGGTACCATACGATCAGCGACATATTTTGCGGCTTCGCTGTTGGCCAGAATCATCATTTCCGACACTATTGTTCTTGCCGGGGTATCACTCTTTGAAAGGTTGACATGCACTTTGCCTTGATGATCAACAAAAATATTAACATCGGGAAATGGCAGAAGGAGCGCCCCCTTTTTCAATCGACGTGATCGCAGTTTCCGGCGGAGCATATCAAGTAGGCGGATCTCCTTGTCTGTATCAAGCATCCTGTCAACTTCATCATAGGTGAGTCGTCTCTTTACTTTGATGATTGATGGAAATATTCGTACTTTCAGAATTTCTGCGTCTGCTGAGAGCAGGATCATAAAGCTTAAAGCGGCACGAGTTTCATCCTGTATCAGGCTGCATATTCCCTGAGAAAGATGGCGGGGCAACATCGGTATCTGGCCCTCCGGGAAATAGATTGAGGTGCCTCTATGCATGGCCTCAAAAAAGAGTGGATCACCGGGGCGGACATAATGGGCTACATCTGAAATATGAATACCAACCAGATAGTTGCCATCTTGTTCCACGACTGTTAGTGCGTCATCGAAGTCAAGGGTTGTCGGTCCATCGATGGTGATAGGAGAGAGATAGGTAAGGTCAGTTCTGCCTGGGTCATCGAATAATTCTTCCTGCCCTCGCTGGAGGATAAGTTCGGCCTGTTGACGTGCAGCCAGGGAGAAATTGACGGGTAGTTCCTGCCGGAGGAGAGCAATATTCTCATTGACTGACCAGATGCCGGCCTTGACGAGCAGATGAAAAGGATCGTGCGGTTTGGTGAGTCCTGCGGTTTTCAATAATTTTTGGGCGAGATCCGCCTCAGTTGCTTCATTACCAAAAAGATAATAGTCACGAATAATTTTCAGAGTTTCCTCCTCCAACTCTCCAAGTTTTTCAGGAGCGGAGTTGGAAGTGAATAGTGCAGTGAAAAATTCTGCACCTTTTTCAATGAGTTGTTGTCGCTTCGCCTCCTTATTCAATTGTGTCTGCAGTTGTTCAACTTTTTCCGGTTGGTTGGCAAGAATCAGACCTTCTTTGTACTTAAAGAAGAGTTTGTCCTCAAATACACAGCGAAGGAGGGCGGAAATGGAATCATCATTGGCAATTTCGCCAAAGGTCAATTCGGCAAGAAAGGCGGGAGTGAAAGAATGAGGGCCATCTTCAGAGATTACTTCCCACACTTCTCGCAAATTGACGTTGTTCATCAGAGAACAGCGTTTTTCAAAGGCCTCGCGCAGCTGTTTAGTGAGGAGTTCTCTGTTTTCACTGATAGGGTGTGTTTGGTTTGAACAATGAATAACCCGGGATACTGGCAGATTGAGTTCTCGGCCATTTTGGTTGATCAAGCGAAGCCGTTTGAGCTGGCTTTCGACCACCAAGGCGCAGACAAATTTACCATTATCAAGGTATTCTATGAGTTTCCCGGCGACAATCATCGATCCTTAAACCGTTCCAAGCCTTTTTGCCCAAAAGTATTATTTTTATTCCGCATATCTTGGAAATGGTATAAAGCTGAGTTGAGCAGCTTGTCTGCTCAAAACGAAACTTATGCCCTTGCGGTATAAGTACAGGTGAAAGGTCGTATAGTACATAAACAGTACGTTTGCTTCATTTTGATAGTCTCTAAGACAAACGTCAGACAGTATAGTGTGGAATGAAATTTTGCCCACACTTATTCTTCTTCTCTCCATATTATCTTAATTATTCTATGAATCTTTCGGAAAAACCAGTCAAATCAGGGATGGTGGCCATTGTTGGTCCGCCAAATGCCGGGAAATCAACCTTAATGAATCATTTTCTTGGCCAAAAAATTTCTATTGTAACTCCTAAACCGCAGACCACAAGGAACCGAATTGTCGGGATAGCAAATGAAGAAGAGTACCAGATAGTATTTCTTGACACACCAGGACTTCACCAATCCAGGGAGCCCCTCAATATAGAAATGGCGAAGATTGCCATGGACAGTTTAACGGAGGTCGATCTTGTCCTTTTTTTGCTCGATGTTTCACTTCCCCTTCCGAAAAAACTCAAGGAAGAGAAGCAAGCTGAGCTGTTCTCCTATTTTCAAAAGATAAAATCGCCTGCCGTAATGGTTTTAAACAAAATCGATCTTATCGACCGAAAGCTGGTCCTTCCGATGATCGAGGCATACGCCAGTTTGTTCCCATTTAAGGCAATTATTCCAATTTCCGCTCTGCGTGAAGACGGCCTGGAGGGTTTGCGCAAGGAGATTCTTGATTTGTTGCCTCTTGGACCAAGGTTATTTCCTGAGGATATCCCAACCGACGCTTCTGAACGGTTCCTTTGCGCCGAAATTATCAGAGAGAAAGTGTTTCTCCTCACGGGACAGGAAGTTCCATATTCAACTGCAGTTCTCATTGAATCTTTCAAGGAAGATGAGTCAAGGCAACTGGTGACTATTCATGCCGCAATTATAGTCGATAGGGATTCGCAGAAGGGTATTGTTATTGGCAAGGGCGGGCAGAAATTGAAAAGTATTGGAACGGCAGCACGAAAAGACATGGAAACGTTACTTGGCCAAAAGGTTCTGCTGAAACTTTGGGTAAAAGTTCACAGGAACTGGTCAGAGGACAAGCGCTTTCTCAGGGAACTTGGCTTTTAGTTTTCGCTCTTGTTGTATCCCGAGAAGAGAGTAAGGCTTTTCAAGACATTGAAGGCAGTGCGCAATTGATTGTCTTGCTGGAGGCGTTCCTCCAATTTAGGCGCAATATTCTCTCCTTTCTTGCCTTTTTCCTGCAATAAACCAGGCAGATGGTTGGATAGATCGGCCTCTTTCATAAGTTTTTTATCGGTCTTTGGTTTTTCCGGTTGAGCGCAGGCAACGAAGGGCACCTCGACATCAGGCGTAATTCCAAGAGCTTGGATAGATCGATCGTCCGGGGTGTAGTAGGTGGCCGTCGTCATGCGCAGGCCTGCACCGTCCGGCAGAGGAATAATTGTTTGCACTGAGCCCTTGCCAAAGGTTTGCATGCCGACGATTATACCTCGTTTATGGGCCTGGATAGCCCCGGCCACGATTTCCGCTGCACTTGCCGATCCTTCGTTGACCAAGAGAACCAGCGGGAATTGGCGCTTCTCACCGCTGGCATGGGCGGTAAAGACTGTATTTTGATCTGGCCGGCGACCCTTGGTGTAAACTATTTTGCCCTTTTCAAGGAATATGTCGGCAATACTTACGGCCTGATGTAATAATCCACCGGGATTATTGCGCAAATCAAGAATGAGACCGTCTATTTGCCTTTCGTTCTTTAGCTGTTGCAATTTTGTTTTGAACTCACTGCTGGTATGGCTTTGGAATTTGGTGATCCGTGAGTAGACGAGGCCCGGGGAGAGAAATTCTGCCTTTACCGACTGAATTGGAATTATTTCTCTTTTAATGGTCATTTTTTTTAACTCGTCCCATCCCTCTCTGTAGATCGACAGGGTCACTGAGGTGCCTGCCGGTCCCCGAAGTTTTTCAATTGCATCATAGGGAGCCATGTTTTTGGTTTTTTGACCGTCGATTTCAAGGATTATGTCATTGGCTTTAAGGCCGGCTTGATCGGCAGGGGTATCGGCAATAGGGCTGACGATTGTTAAAAGATCGTTTTTAATCGTCACCTCAATGCCGATTCCGGAAAATGATCCCCGCGTTTCATCTTGCAGGTCTTTGAAGCTTTCCGGGGCCAGATAAGAGGAGTGGGGATCAAGAGAATAAAGAAGCCCCCTGATTGCTCCATTGAGAGCCTCTTTCGTATTGATTTCTTCAACATAATTCTCCTGGAGTATGCTCAGTATATTGGAGAAGAGTTCCAGCTGTTTATAGGTGGTTTCCTTGTCTGCCTGAGAAATCTCAGCAGATGCTGGGGGACTCAAAGACAACAGGCTAAGCAACAGGAGAACGGCGGAAGAAAAAGAATATTTATTTGAGGTGAACATAGCGTTCCTCGAGGTTAAAAAAAATAGTTCATTGAACAGGACTTCCTTTGTCAGGCGGAGCTGTGGATTGCTCAGTTGCAGTCCTTAATCTGTTAGGATTTAGCCAGATGAGTGGGTCCAGTGGTTGGTTGGAGTGGCGAACCTCAAAGTAGATACCTTCGTCAAAGAGGGTAGCGGTGCTCCCTACTATTCCGATGGCTTCATCACGTTTTAGCTTTTGTCCCTGGGTAACGAGGATTTTTTCGATTCGGGCAGTTACGGTGTAATACTGAAAACCATGGTGTATTATAACAGTGTTGCCATAACCACGTAAGTATCCAGAGAAAATCACTTCCCCATCACTAACGGCGACAATATTGGTCCCATCAGGCGCCTGCAGTTCGATGCCAAGAGATTTTCTTGAGATTCCGAGCTTATTAACCTTTTCTTGTTGGAAAAGGGTGATGAGTTCGCCGTCCACAGGGGGACGGAGATTGCCTTTGTTGGCTAGAAAATTCTGGTCTTCACTTTGGTTTTTGCTCTTTATGGCAACGATGGACTTCGTCAAATCATCGGAGGCCCGTTGCATTTCTTCCATCGCTTGCTTGTGAAGCTTTGTCTGGGTACGAACTTGGGTTAGGAGGATATGTTTTTCCGTCTTTGCCGCCTCTAAAACCTCTTTTTCGGCAATTGCCTGATTGATAAATTCCTGGAGAACCGATTTTTCTAAATCAAGAGCTGATTTTACTCGCAGAAGCTCTTTGATGGTGTCTCCATACACGCGAAGGAGATTCTGGTCATATTTTATGAGTACATCAAAGGCGTCGTGGAAGGTAAGAAGTTCGGGAAGGGTCTGGGTGGAGAAGGTTACATTGAGAAGGCCAATATCACCCATGGTGTAGTATGCGGAAATTCTTTTTTTCAGATGTTCTTCTACTCTGCTTTTGTCGTCACGAATCTTTACCAGAGCTTCCTCTTTCTTATCGATTAGAGCTTGTTGATTGCGCATTTTTTCTTCCAGCTCTGAGAGCTTGTCCTGTTGCTGGATAATTTTATTATCAAGGATCTCAAGCTCATCGAGGATATTTTGTTCCTTGATCTCCGTCTCAGTGATTTGATTTTCTTTGGTGAGGATTCCCTGTTGGAGACGGCGGATTTTTATCCTGAAGCTACCAATTTCCTTGCTCTCGGAAATATCGTTTTCTCCGGCGAAAAGGGTCGTAATCGGCGAACACAGCCAAGAAAGGATGATACAGGCAATAAAAAGGCATAAAAACGGCAGAGGTTTTCGTCGGCAGAGGGAGGTTCGGCTGATACCCGCGGTGATGCAAGAAGCGCTGAATCTCATAGTTCGAACGAAAGGAAGAGAGAAATGGCTCAAATACGTAAAAACTTCTGCATGGTCGAATAGCTGCCAACAGTGCAGAGGAGTATTGAAACGCAGATAATGGTTAAACTGACCACAGGTGGAAAGAATGAAAATTCAAAAAGATTGAGAAAACTGGGGCCGGAAAATCGTAGCTTTATCCATTTATATAGAATGAAAAGCGAAACTATCCCAAGACTAGAACCAATAATCCCTTGGAGAACTCCCTCAAGCAGGAAAGGAGTTCTGATATAGTTATTTGTAGCGCCGACAAGCTTAAGCAGTTCTAGCTCATCCTGTCGGCCTAGTATAGTGAGGCGGATGGTGTAGGCTACCATAAAGATGGTCGTCAGGATAAGCAGGGTGCCACTGAGAAGAACGATAATCGATAGCAGCTTGGTGAAATAATAAAATCTCTCCACCCAATCTTGTCCATATTGCACTTTGAGTGTACCCGGGAGGCGCGAGAGATATGCTGAAAAAAGCTTTACCTGATTGAGGCTCCGCAAATTTTTCAGGGGAATGACTTCAATTGAAGGAGGCAGGAAATCCTTCGGCATGTCATTAAGGACGTCCTGATTTGGCCCGAGTTGGCGCTCAAAACGCTGGTATGCTTCCGCTCTTGAAATGAAACGGATTTTTTCGACCTCGTCAAAGGTGGTTATTTTTTTCGTCAGCTGTTGCTGCAGTTCAGGGCCTGCTTCTTCTTCGAGGTAGACAATGAGACTGAGGTCGTCTCCAAGTTTTTCCCCAAAGGTTAGCATGTTAGCATAAATAAGGTAGAAAAAGGCGAATATCAAGACCGAGAGACTGACGGTGAGCAGGGTCATCAGTTGCGACGCCCATGTCTGACGGATATTGCGGCCAACCTGCCTGAAGACAGTAAACCAAAAACTCATATGAGTTCTCCGGAGATTGAGTGTAGTCGACCTTTGCGGAGTTCCATTACTCGGTGCGAGGTGTGGCGATAGATTGAATCATCATGGGTGGCTATAACGATAGTTGCCCCGGCTTTATTACATTTATTAAGAAGATTCATAACTCTTTCGGTGGTTATTGCATCGAGGTTGCCAGTTGGTTCGTCGACTAAAATCATTGTTGGCGAATTGGCGACAGCTCGGGCAAGTGTAACTCTTTGCTGCTCTCCCCGGGATAACTCACCGGTAATAGTGTCATGTTTGTCAGCAAGGTCGAGTTGGTCAAGCAGATCACGCACCCGCTTTTTGATGATTTGCGGTTTTTTGTAAGATACCTCCATAGAGATTGCTATATTTTCGGAGGCCGTTCTGTTAGTGAGCAACTTGAAATCTTGATACGCTACACCTATTTTCTGCCGAAGTTTAGCAAGGTGGTATCCTTTCAGCTGGTTGATTGGTCTTCCGGAAATTTCAATGAGGCCATTGGTTGGCAATTCCATGCTGCAGAGTAATTTGAGCAGGGTCGTTTTGCCAGCCCCGCTCATTCCGATGACAAAAAACATCTCGCCACTGGCTATTGACAGGGAAAGGTCTTTTAAGGCGGTAACATCGGGTGGGTATTCTTTCGAGACTTTAATCAGCTCGATCATTATCTCATTGTTGTTGTTCGAATTTGTCTTCATTTTTCAAACGTATGAAACAAACAAGATTTTTGACGCAGTATGCCGCGCTGGGCGCAAAACAATCAACCGTATGTGGGGATGGCAAGAGCGTTCCTGGTTTGATGGAGCAAGGTACTCTATTTTAAGAAAAATTGGGAAAAAATAAAGCATTTCCCGATGAAAGGTAATTCTATCAATAGTTGGCCAAGAAACTTTGGCGAAAAAAGACAATTTCCCTATGTGTAGGCTTTGCTTGCCCCTTGATGCTTGGCAATCAGACCTACAAAACGTAGGGAATACATGGGGATAATCTCGATTAAGCTGACTATGGGTGATGGCGTTTGAATCATGTTTCCGGGTGGCGGCGGTTCCTTCGATCATAGCCATAAGCGGCGAATTTACACTTGCAACTTAGCCTGCAGTTGGTATTGTTACAGGTTTCGCAGTTGACCTGATATAAAGAAATTCTATAAGTGAGTCGCGGAATTGAGGATCAAATACCTCTAACCCGATTAGCGAAATATATGAAGGAGAATGACATGGATTACAGGGAAACCCTTAATCTGCCGCAAACCGCCTTTAATATGAAGGCAAATCTTGCCCAGAAGGAGCCTCAGGTTCTGAAAAGATGGGACAAGGAAAATTTATACCAGCGCATTCAGGAAACAGCCCAAGGCAAACCGCTCTTCGTTCTTCATGACGGGCCTCCATATGCCAATGGCAATATTCACCTGGGTACTGCCTTTAATAAAATACTCAAGGATATCATTCTCCGATCAAAAAGAATGGCCGGTTTTAACGTTCCCTATGTTCCGGGGTGGGATTGTCATGGTCTGCCGATAGAGCATAACGTTGACAAGGAACTTGGCGAGAAAAAGAACACTATCCCTAAACTGTCAAAACGCAGTGCCTGTCGCAAATACGCTAATAAATGGATAAAAATCCAAAAAGAACAGTTTAAGAGACTCGGTGTTTTAGGTGATTGGGATAAACCGTATCTCACTATCGATTATTCGTACGAGGCGGCCATCGCCAGGGAATTTAACACCTTCCTACACTCAGGGGCAGTAATTCGCAATCGTAAGCCAGTTTATTGGTGTACCACCTGTACCACCGCTTTGGCCGAGGCTGAGGTTGAATATGCCGATCATACCTCGCCTTCCGTGTACGTTAAATTTGCGGCAGGGGAGGATTTTTCCGATATCCATCCATCCCTGACTGGCGGCAAGGTTTTCTTCGTTATCTGGACGACCACCCCCTGGACCCTTCCAGCCAATCTCGCCATTGCCCTCAATCCTGAATTCATTTATGCGGCTGTGGCTGTTGCCGGTGAGATCTGGATCGTGGCGAAAGATCTGGTAGAAAATGTAATGGCCGCAACGGAGATCACGGATTTCAAGATACTAGGCACATTCGTCGCAACGCCTTTTGAGCATCGTAAATGCCGGCATCCTTTTATGGACAGAGAATCTGTCTTGGTGCTCGCTGACTATGTCACCGCCGATGCCGGTACCGGCTGTGTCCATACCGCGCCTGGGCACGGTGCGGACGACTATCAGACCGGCCTGAGATACGGTCTGGATATCCTGTCGCCGGTTGACGACAAGGGAATATACACTAAAGACGCCGGACCCTATGCCGGACAGCAAATACCGCGGGTTAATAAGATAATAATCACCGACATGGCGGCCTCTGGAGCACTGTTGAAGGAAAGTGCCATCAGACACAGTTATCCGCATTGTTGGCGGTGCAAAGAACCGGTTATGTACCGGGCCACGCCGCAGTGGTTTATTTCCATGGAAAACAATGGATTGCGGACAAAGGCCCTGGCAGCCATAGAGACCGTGCAATGGACTCCGGCTTGGGGCATGCAGCGCATCTACTCGATGATTGAAGGTCGACCTGACTGGTGCCTTTCCCGCCAACGAAGTTGGGGCGTGCCGCTCACAGTGATTAGCTGCCGATCTTGCGGTGAGATCGTCAAGTCAACGGAGCTTGTTGAAAAGATAGACGAACTCTTCAGAAAAGAAGGGGCTGATGCCTGGTTTAGCCATCAACTAGAAGATTTTATAGGTAATGATACCACCTGTCGAAAGTGTGGCTCAAAAGAGTTTGCCAAAGAAGAAGACATCCTCGATGTCTGGTTTGACTCCGGGGTGAGCCATGCCGCTGTTTTAGAGGAGCGAGAGGAACTGTGCTCGCCGGCGGATCTCTATCTGGAGGGTAGCGACCAGCATAGAGGCTGGTTCCATAGCTCCCTGTTGGCCTCTACCGGAACCCGAGGGCGTGCACCCTTTAAAGGTGTTTTAACCCATGGATACGTCGTCGATGGTCAAGGGCGAAAGATGTCCAAATCGGTTGGAAATGTCGTTGCTCCTGGGGAGGTAATTGAAAAATATGGCGCCGAGATTCTCAGGCTGTGGGTTGCAAGCGAAGATTACCGCGATGATGTCAAGGTTTCCGACGAAATTCTCAAGCAGGTTTCCGATTCCTATCGCAAGATTCGCAATACAATTCGCTATTTCTTAAGTAATCTAAATGACTTCGATCCAGGAAAACACCGGGTTGCAGACAGCGAACTGGCTGAGATTGATCGATGGGCCCTGGCCAAATTCGAGGAACTGAAAAACAAGATCACCCAGAGTTATGAGCGGTATGAATTTCACGCCATCTATCAAGGGCTGAACTATTTTTGCGGCACCACCATGAGTGCCTTCTATCTCGATATCTTGAAAGACAGGCTGTACACCTCAGCCCCCGATTCAAGGGCAAGACGGTCGGCGCAAACGGTTTTGTATGATATCCTCGATGGCATGTTACGTCTGATGAGCCCCATTCTCTGTTTTACCGCCGCAGAGGCTTGGAATGTCCTCAAAGGGATTGGCGAGAATGGACCTCTTTTGCAGGAGATTCATTTTGCTGAATTTGCCCCAGCAAAGTCTATCGATTGTGACGAGCAAATGATGGAAAAATGGGCGAAACTTATCAAAATTCGCTCAGAGATTACCAAGGCCCTGGAAATAGCCCGTCGTGACAAAGTGATTGGCCATTCTTTAGAGGCAGAGGTTCTCATTGCCGCTGAAGGCGAGATGGTCGGTTTTCTCAGTGGTCATTGGGACCTTATCAAAGAGATATCGATAATCTCGGAATTGGCCATGGCCCAAAAGGACAGCCCCGTTACCGGTATACAGTTTGCAAGCGATGAGATCCCCGGAATGGTGATTCAGGTGCATCCGGCCCGGGGAGAGAAATGCGAGCGCTGCTGGATACGGTCGACAACTGTGGGGACGGTCACAGCCCATCCGGCAATTTGTGAGCGGTGCGCCAGTGTGCTTGCGGAAATGCAGCTGTAGGAGAGGAATAATTCGTGGTGTACATCGCTTGCATAGTAAGTGCAATTGTCCTTGACCAACTGACCAAGGCGTGGGTTATCGGTTACTTGCGGTTATATGAATCCGTGGAAATCATCCCGGGCTTTTTTAATCTGGTATACGTGACGAACACCGGCGCCGCATTCAGTATGCTCGCCAATTTCGATTCACCGTGGCGGCATTATTTTTTCCTGGGGATTGGACTCATTGCACTGATAGGTCTTACTGTCGCCTATTGGAAATTACGAAAAGTCAGCAGGTATTACTCGCTGGCATTGGCCCTTATCGCCGGCGGAGCTGCGGGGAATCTTATTGATCGTGTGCGCTTTGGAGCGGTCATAGATTTCCTCGATTTTTACGTTGGCCGTTATCATTGGCCGGCGTTCAATGTCGCTGATTCGGCGATTTGCGTTGGAGCCGGATTGTTTCTTGTCGTCAATTTCTTTGAAGTCAGAAATCAGGAAGTGAGGAAGTCATAATGAAAATAGCGGTTCTGTTTCCCGGTCAGGGGTCACAATTCTTAGGAATGGGGCAGGAATTTATTAAAGATGATCCAGCCAGCGCTGACCTTATGGCCATGGCTGAGGCAGTATGTGGTTTGAAGCTCGGAGCCCTCATTGCCGATGGTCCAATGGAGGAGCTCACCAGAGCGACAAACCTTCAGCCTGCTATCACTATAACCAATCTGATTTGTTGGCAGAGATTACACAATGAACTTGGCGGTCAAGTCGCAGTGAGCTGCATGGCAGGTCACAGCCTCGGAGAATATTCCGCCCTCTGTGCCTCAGGGGTTATCGGGGTTGAGGACACCATTCGTTTGGTTGGGGAACGTGGCGCCCTTATGGAAAGGGAGGGAAATAGTAATCCAGGTGGAATGCGGGCGGTGCTTGGCTTGGACAGTCAGACCCTAGATGCAATCATTGAAGGGTATAAAGGGGAGGGGGTTGTTACTGCTGCTAACCATAATACCCCGGAACAGATTGTCATCTCAGGATCTCTTCCGGGATTGGATGGGGTAACGCGGCTAGCTGAAGAGAAAGGTGCCCGGGTAATCCCGCTAAATGTCAGCGTTGCAAATCATAGCCCACTGGTTGCTGCGGCTATACCCGATTTCAAAAATTTTATGAGAAGAATTACCTTCAATCCCCCAAAAATTCCTATCTATTTTAATGTTTCAGCGAAGGTAGACAGCGATCCAGAGACCATTAAAGACATGATGGCCAGGCAAATTGCCTCGAAGGTGCGTTGGTGTGAGATTATTGAGTCCATGCTAGCAGATGGTGTCGATACCTTTATCGAGGTCGGACCCAAGGCGGTTCTCAAAGGGATGATAAAGAAAATCGCCCCGAAAGGGACAAAGATTACGGCATTGCAATTTGATTCGCCGTCTTCTTTGGCGAGTTGCCTTGAGGCTCTTCGCAAGGAACAGTAGAAACCTGTCGTTAAGAGAAATAATCATGGTCTGTGGCTCCAGGTGAAATGAGATGGACGGAACCGGGGTGATTAAAAAAGCACTTCAACAGATTGTATCCGGCCGGCAACTCGGGTTCGAGCAGGCTCTGGAACTGGCCTTGCTGGGCAACTCACTGCCGACTGCGTTGTTTCAGGCGGCAGACGAGGTGCGAAGGCATTTTCATCATAAGGCTCTTGACCTTTGCTCAATCGTCAATGCTAAATCAGGCAGATGCAGCGAAGATTGTAAATTCTGCGGACAATCCTCCCATTACCAGACCGCGGTTGCTAACTATGACGTCATCGCCGGCGAAAAGGCCATTGCTCTTGCCAAGGAAAATGAGGCACACGGTGTCAAACGATTTTCCCTTGTGACCGCCGGTCGAACGGTAACTGATGACCATCTTGAGGAGTTTAGTGCTATTTACCATGGCTTGCGAGAGAAAACCACGCTGTCGCTTTGCGCCTCTATGGGCTTTCTGACAAAGGAGAAGGCCAGAAAAATAAAAAAGATGGGGGTGACGAGATATCACTGTAACCTTGAGGCCTCTAAAAGCTTTTTCCCTCACGTCTGCACTACCCATACCTGGGATGAAAAGGTGGCAACCATTAAGATAGCCCAAGAATCCGGTATGGAGGTTTGTTCCGGGGGGATTATCGGAATGGGCGAAAGCCTCGGCCAAAGATTGGAGCTGGCCTTCGAGTTACGGGAATTGGGAGTGACTTCAATTCCTCTGAATATTTTGACCCCCATTAAGGATACCCCGTTTGCCCATTTGTCGCCGCTCACAGTTGACGAGGTTCTTATTTGTGTGGCGATGTTCCGACTTGTTAATCCCTTGGCAGTAATTCGACTTGCCGGTGGCAGAAATCTGCTGGGGAGCGAGCAGCATAAATGCTTCACCTCCGGGGCGAATGGCGCGATAGTTGGTAATTATCTGACCACTATCGGCAACAACCTCACCGAGGATATTGCGATGTTCAGATCGCTGGGATTTTACCTGGCCGACAATATACAAGGTAGGTAGGAACTGCGTGGATAAGAAGAATTCCGAGCTGTTGCTGTTTGACCGACACCATATCTGGCATCCCTATACCTCTATCGACAATCCACTGGAAGTGTATCTCGTCGATTCCGCTGAAGGAGTACGGATTCGCCTTGCCGACGGACGGCAATTG
This sequence comes from Desulforhopalus sp., assembly GCA_030247675.1. Classification (NCBI taxonomy): domain Bacteria; kingdom Pseudomonadati; phylum Thermodesulfobacteriota; class Desulfobulbia; order Desulfobulbales; family Desulfocapsaceae; genus Desulforhopalus; species Desulforhopalus sp. The sequence goes on from JAOTRX010000005.1 coordinate 17,802, forward strand.
ATCGATGGAATGGCCTCCTGGTGGTCGGTCATTCATGGTTACAATAATCCTCACCTCACAAGTGCTGTTCAGGGGCAGGCGGAACGCCTTTCTCACGTCATGTTTGGGGGCCTTACCCATAGGCCGGCAATCGAATTGGCGAAACTATTGATCGATATTACCCCCCCCGGTCTTGAACGGGTTTTCTTCTGTGATTCAGGGTCGGTAGCGGTAGAAGTCGCAATGAAAATGGCGATCCAATACGCCTATGCAAAAGGACGTACAGGCAAGAATCGGTTTCTTACTCTTCGCTCTGGCTATCATGGTGATACCTTTCATGCGATGGCGGTTTGCGATCCGGTATGTGGCATGCACCAAATCTACCGGGGGGTTTTGCCACAGTACTTTTTTGCCGATGCACCGCGTTGTCGTTTTTCTGACGAATGGGATGAAAGCGATATAGATTCCTTTCAAAACACACTCAAGCAAAATCACCAGGTGATATGCGCGGTTATCCTTGAACCGATAGTCCAGGGCGCGGGGGGGATGCGGTTTTACCATCCCGAATATCTGCGCCAGGTACGGCAGCTCTGCGACGATTATCGGGTCCTGCTGATTGCCGATGAGATTGCCGTCGGTTTTGGACGAAGCGGCACAATGTTCGGCTGTGACCATGCCGGCATATCGCCGGATATTCTCTGTCTCGGTAAGGCCCTTACCGGCGGCTATATGACCCTTGCCGGGGTGCTGGCAACCGAAGAGATCGGCCACGGCATCTCTCAAGGAGAACCCGGAGTGTTTATGCATGGCCCGACTTTTATGGCCAACCCCCTTGCCTGCAGCGTTGCCGTTTGCTCTATCCAGTTACTTCTTGCAGGTGATTGGCGGAAGAATATCGCACGCATTGCAAGCGGTCTACGGCAGGGTCTCGAACCATGCCGGAGCATGCCCGGAGTGGCTGATGTGCGGGTGCTTGGGGCGATCGGTGTAGTGGAGCTTGAGAGACCGGTGGTGATGGCCAGAATTCAAGAAATGTTTGTTGAACACGGGGTTTGGATACGGCCGTTTGGCCGTCTTGTGTATGTCATGCCACCATATATTATTAGCGATGCAGATCTGCGAACCCTGACAAGTGCACTTTGCCGGGTCGTAGCTCTGGAGGTATCGGCATGACCGATTCCTATTCGGATTCTCTGGCAAAACTTCAGGAGGGTGGAAGGCTCAGGACCTTAAAGCCTCTTGTCGGCCGGCATGGGTGCCGGATAACTTTTAAAGGCCGGGAGATGCTCAATGTAACCTCCAATGATTATCTCGGCTTGGCCGGTAATAAAGGTCTCCATCAGAAATTTTATTCTCATTTAGACAAAGATTCTATCCTGGATGATTTCGGCCTTGGGGCGGCCTCATCGCGGCTGCTGACCGGCGATAGCACCAACGCCCAGGCGCTTGAAGATACCTTGAGGAATGCCTACCGCAGAGAAGGGTGCCTTCTTTTTAATTCCGGATATCATGCGAATATCGGGATCTTACCAGCATTGCTCGGCAAAAATGACCTCATACTGTCCGACAAACTCAACCATGCCTCGATTGTCGATGGCATGCGCCTTTGCACGGCGCAGCATAAACGCTACCGCCATTGCGATTATAATCATCTCGCTGAACTATTGCGAGAATACAGGAGCGACTTCAACCGGGTGGTTATCGTCAGTGAGTCGGTCTTTAGCATGGACGGGGATGTGGCCGATCTTTCCCGGCTTGTGGCCCTGAAGGAGCAATACGGTTGTCTGCTTTACCTTGATGAGGCGCATGCAATTGGGCTGTACGGTGCTTCTGGACTCGGGATGGCCGAAGAACAGGGGCAGTTGTCGGGCATTGACCTCCTGGTAGGGACCTTTGGCAAGGCCCTGGCATCGATTGGGGCCTTTCTATTGTGTTCGGCAGTCATTCGCGACTATTTAATCAATCACAGCCGTTCGCTTATCTTCACCACGGCCTTGCCCCCTGTCGTAATGTCTTGGAACCATTTCGTATTTAAAGAAATGCTCGGCTACAACAAACAACGAAATGCCCTCAAGGCACTGTCGGTAGCTTTTCGGCAAAGTCTTCGGGATAATGGTTTGGTCACCGGCGGATCGACTAATATTGTCCCGGTGATGCTCGGTGATGATGCATTGGCGGGGAAATTAGCCGACGCCATGCAGGACAAAGGGTATTTGATCTTTCCGGTCAGACCGCCGACGGTACCCGAAAAAACCTCGCGCTTTCGTATATCACTCACTGCTGATATGCGCTGGTCCGATATCGCCGCCATGGGTTCCGACATTGCCCAGCTGATCCAGCGTTTAAAGCATTAATATCCGAAAAAAAACGATGCAAACAGAGTGGCTACACCAGGGAATAGGATCCGAACTGATTATCTTCTGTAATGGCTGGGGGATGGATGGCACCCCTTTTCAGCCGCTTGCCAGCAGTGCCTATGACGTCTACATGCTCTATGATTATCGGGAACTTGCTCCACCCGAGCCTTTACTCCCTATTATAGAAGGGTATAAACGAGTCTATTTGATAAGCTGGTCTATGGGGGTATGGGTGGGACAAAAACTGTTTGCCGATATGGCCGGTCTTTTTTCTCGAATTATTGCCATAAATGGCACACTGTGTCCCATAAACGACAAGCTGGGAATTCCAGGAAAGATTTTTCATGAGACCTTATCCGGGTTTAACGAAACAACCCGGATGAAATTCTATCGGCGTATGTGTCGGGAAAAAACCAATCTGAAAATGTTTTTAACACGGCAACCGCAACGATCGCATTTAGATCAGCGTGCAGAATTGGCGTGTCTGGAGAGTACTGTCGATTGTCTTTCGCCAGACCAATCTATATATCGGGAGATTATTGTGGCCGAATATGATTGGGTGGTGCCTTCGGAAAACCAGAGACAATTTTGGTTTGGTAAACAGGTCACCGAAATTGCCGGATTCCATTTCCTCTTCTATCTCTGGCAGAGTTGGGATCATCTACTGACATTTGCTGAGTCTACAGTGAAAAGGTAACTATACTACCCGGGTACTGCATTTTGGAAAAGCGCCATACAGAGCATCCTGATAAGGAGCTGGTTGCCAGCTGTTTCAAGGCCAGTGCGACAACCTACGACGGAAACGCCGTTGTGCAAAGGGGCATCAGCCGGAATCTGGTCAAGCTACTGTCGCAATTTACCAATATAGGCTACTCTCGGGTCCTGGAAATCGGCTGCTGCACCGGTATACTCACGGAGATGCTTTGTGAATCAGCAGCTATCAATACCCTTTTTGTAAATGATTTGGTGCCGGACTATTGCCTTCATACCCGAGAGCGCATTCTTAGACGAGTGAAGGCTGTGCAACTGTATCCCGGTGATATTGAAAAGGTTGTGCTCCCACATGATCTTGATCTGGTTGTCTCTTCCTCTACCCTCCAGTGGATTGCTGATCTGCCAAACCTTATCTACAATATTGCGGCGGCTTTGCACCGCAACGGCCACTTGGCCTTCTCCATTTTTAGCCCAGGAACGATGGGGGAGATAAGTACCCTTACCGGTCGAGGCCTTCACTATCATACCGGTGAAGAACTTGCAGCCATACTGGCTAAGGATTTTAATGTGCTGTCTGTACACGAAGAAAAAATGCAGCTGGTTTTTCCTTCGCTGCAGAAGGTGCTTCAACATATCAGGCAGACCGGAGTAGGGGGCCTTGGGAAAGTGCGATGGAATCTGCGAGAGTTACGCGATTTTGAGCGACGATATACCGCTCAATACGCAACGGAAGAAGGTTTGCCGGTAACCTATAACTCGATTTTTGTCGTGGCGGAGAAAAGGAAGGAAAGAATTCGATGATTGAGGCGAAGGTATACTGCGTAAGTGGCATAGACACTGGCATCGGCAAGACCATTGCCACAGGGCTCCTCGCCTGTTCCTTTGCCATTCATGGGGTGAAAGCTATTAGCCAGAAGATTGTTCAGACAGGATGTCTTGGCCTGAGTGAGGATATTCTTTGTCATAGGCGACTAATGGGAATTGAGCCTTTGCCCCTGGATTATTCCGGCCTGACTTGTCCCTATGTCTTTCCTGTTCCCTGTTCCCCTCATCTTGCAGCGAGACTGGCGGGACAGGCGATAGACACTTCGGTTCTCCGCAGGAGCATAGCTGAGCTCGGGAGCCAATATGAGGTGATCTTTCTTGAGGGGGCAGGAGGCTTGGCGGTACCCCTTACCGAAGATTACACCTTTCTCGATTTTGTAACAGAAGAGAAATATCCTCTTATTTTGGTGACTTGTGCGCGTCTTGGGTCGATTAACCATACCCTTGCCGCCTTGGAGTTGGCATACCATAGAAAGATCAAGGTCGAAGCGCTTATATACAACCGGTTTTTCGACACTGATCAGAGAATTGCCCAGGATTCTCGGGAGATATTTGCGAAATATTTAAAAAAATATGGGTTCCCTGGTCGGATTATTGATCTCCATCCCCTTGATCAGTATGATCAGAAAGGAAAACCAGACGATTTATATACCTGTTTTTTGTAACTGAAAACCACCCATGAGGTATCACCTCACAGTTATGGATTGTTGAAGATGAAGGATGCAAAAGGGCTTTGCTTGAGCTGTCGATTTTTCCACCTGCAGGATACTACGGTGGGGATTTGCCGGATAGATAAAGAGATGGAAATTGATTATCCGCGTAAAAAGATCGATGATCAATGTTCCCAATGGAAGAATGGTGGACAACAATATTTTATCAGACTGGGATGGATCAAGGCACAAAGGGCTTTGGCGAACACTTGAATTGAGGGCAGGGGGAGAAAGGTTTTCACTTGGTTGGTCTAACTTGTTCCGATAGTAGCGAATGGCCTGCAGGCAGCTGTTTTACGGTATTTCTTTGTGAATAGGGGTGGCAGCGACTTCCGCTTGGTCATTCAAGGAATATATGGTATGTAGGGAGTCTTTTTCATACGACTGACTTCTATGACCATCTATTTCTAAATAACAGCATTTGCTGTCTTGCCTATGTGTACGTCCTTGAGACAATTTTTTCATTTTCCTGCAAACTACTCACTAATGAACTTAAATCGCCGGATTTGTCTTTAGGTTTTCCCCTTCTCAATGACCTTGTGGTAGGTTGGTAGTTATATGCTAAAGATTTCCAAAGCAGCAAAAACGATTTTTAAATTCATTGTCAGTTTCGCTTTTTTTTCGGTGTTGCTCTCTTTTGTCCGGGGAAATGAACTGGTTGCGGTCTTTCAAAAAGTCAGTTGGCCATGGTTCGTCGTTTCCTTTGGAGTTACCATGATCTTACTCGCCGCAAGCTGTGCTAAATGGAAGATCATTCTTGACCTCAAGGGGAAACCGCTTTCCTACTGGGAACTTTTCAAAATATATCTCATTGGATATTTCTTTTCAAATATCCTGCCCTCGACTTTTGGCGGCGATGTCGTGCGCTCCTATTATTCAGGGAAGATAATCGAAAATCAGGCCTACGCGGCAGTCAGTATCGTTGTCGAACGACTTTCGGGTGTTTTTTTCCTCTTTCTTCTTGCTGCTATAGCACCATTCTTTCGTATCGAACTGCTTGGCAATCCCTATATGTTTGTTCCTGCTTGTGCCGGCCTTGTTTTCGCCGCCATTATCGTTTGGGTGTGCATTGCAAAGAACCCCTTTGCTATTCCCAAAAAACTTGCGGAGATTTCATTTTTATATCTACACCGGCTTACCGCATGGAAATATCTGGGGCGACTAGCAAAGTCAGTAGTCTGGTGTGAAAACCTGTACCATATCATCCTTGAACGCCTTGAAAAACTCAAGTCGGAGGTACAGATTGCCAGTGATGCGATGAAAAGCAATCAACAGTTTGTTCTTCGTTTGATCGGCCTCACCATATTCTTTAACGTACTGACCTGGATAAATGTTTACACGGCATTCAAGACATTTCATGTCGATGTCAGTTTCTTGGCAATTTGCGCAATGGTGCCCGCTATCATGCTGGTCGCCCAAGTTCCAGTTACTCTGCTCGGCAACCTCGGTTATTATGAATCGGTCTTCGTTTTCTATTTCCTTCTTATTGGCGTTGAGGGTGCGGAATCGCTTGCTATGGGATTATTTTTGCGATTAAAGATGTTGAGTCTTGGGGGCATGGGATTTGTCAGCTATCTTGTGTACCGGCAAAAACACCGCCTGCAGATTGAACAGAGGGATTTTACGGCATGATCGATGAATTCTTGGTATTATTGCAAAAATCTCATTAATTTTCGGTTGTCCTTCACGGTAATGAGGGTTGCAGTTTTAGCTTTATGAACACCTCAGGCAACTCCGGCAATCGGCTAACGACAATCACCCACCTATACTTGGAGAAATCACTGTGTTAGTCTCTGTTGTTATTCCACTCTTAAATGAGGAAGAAAATATTCCGCTTCTTTATGAAGAATTGAAGCAGGTTCTCAATGCGCTTGAAGATGACCATGAAATCCTGTTTATCGATGATGGCAGTACTGATCGGAGCCTTGAGTTATTACGCAATCTGCAACAAAAAGATAGCCATGTTGTGGTTGTCAATTTTCGCAAGAATTTCGGACAGACTGCAGCTATGGCGGCGGGCTTCGATTACGCCCAGGGCGACGTAATCATCACTATGGATGCAGATCTGCAAAATGACCCGAGAGACATCCCCCGATTACTCGAACAGATCAAAGCTGGCAATGATGTCGTTACCGGCTGGCGCTATGATCGCAAAGATGCCTTTATTAATAGGCGTCTTCCCTCGATTATTGCCAATAAAATTATTTCCAAGACAACCGGAGTCAATCTTCACGATTACGGCTGCACGCTCAAAGCCTTCCGCAAAGAGGTCATAAAGAGTGTGAAGCTTTATGGAGAGATGCACAGATTTATCCCGGCAATAGCCAGTGGCATGGGAATCGATTTCACCGAGGTGAAAGTCAACCACCGGGCTCGGCGCTTTGGTTCGTCAAAATATGGCATATCACGAACAATCAGGGTGATCCTTGATCTGATGACAGTGAAATTTCTTCTCAGTTACTCCACCAGGCCAATCCAGGTTTTTGGCCTGATGGGTGTCGTCTGCGGAGGACTCGGCTTTTTGATTGCCATGATTATGACCTTCCAGCGGCAGTTTATGGGGGTGCCCTTATCCGACCGTCCCATGCTGTTTCTTGCGGTCCTCCTTATATTTATAGGTATTCAGTTTATTTCTCTTGGCTTAATAGCTGAACTTCAGGCCCGTACCTATCACGAATCCCAGAATAAACCGGTGTACCACATCAAAAAGGTCTACCGCGCTGATAGTGAAACGCCTGATGGTAAAGAGACCGATGGTCGGTGTTGAGCCACTGATTGAGATCATCATTCCCAACTGGAATGGAAAAGAAATGCTGGAACACTGTTTGGTATCGCTTCGCCGGCAGGTATTCAGCAATTTCCGGGTCATCGTCGTCGATAACGGTTCTAAGGATGGTTCAATTCAGCTTCTTCGGGATACGTTTCCCGAAGTAAAGATTATTGAGCTCCTCTATAACACCGGTTTCTGTGTTGCCGTCAATAAAGGGATTGAAGCCAGTAGAGCTCCGTGGTTGCTGCTTCTCAATAATGATATGGAGGTGGCAACAGACTGTCTGGAAAATCTTCGGTTGGCCATGGAAAGGTATCCTGGTTGCGATGTTTTTGCCCTGAAAATGTTGAATTACCACCAGCGTGATTTCATCGATGGGGCCGGCGACGCTGTACTCCGCGGCGGAGTTGGCTATCGACTAGGAACCATGGAGCGGGATGGCGAAAAATACCAAGGTGACCGTGAGTCGTTTGGAGCCTGTGCTGGGGCGGCCCTGTACCATAGAGATGTCTTTGCCAAGATTGGCCTATTTGACACCGATTTCTTTGCCTACCTCGAAGACGTTGACCTCAATATGCGGGCAAGAAGGCATGGTCTGCGGTGCATGTATATTGCCGGATCCAAGGTTTTCCATATAGGCAGTGCCAGTTCCGGGTCAAAGATAAATCGGCTGACTGTTCGTCTGTCCACACGTAACAACCTTCATGTGATCGCGAAAAATTATCCTCTACTGGTGTTGTTGCGGTTTTTTCCGGCTATTGTTGTCTACCAGTTCGCCTGGATGCTTTTTTGTTTAAAAAAAGGTATGCTGCCTTCCTATTTTGCCGGGTTTTTTCAAGGAATACTGAGGATTCCCTATTTTGTTGTGAAGGGAAGGAGGCAGCGAAAATCCGATACAGTGATACCCTCGGAGCAATTTGCTACCATGATTCAGGCAGCTGAAAGAGAGGCTGTAGGTTCCATTATGGACAGAAGGATCGCCGCCGGTAAGAATAACTTTTTGTTGTCCTGCTATTGTAAACTCTTCTTTTGGTAAGCTTTGCTTCGCAGAGAATGGCTATCCCAATTTATGTAGTAATAGTAACCCATAATTCCGCTGAAGTTCTCGATACCTGCCTTTCCCATCTGGAAAAACAGACTGTACCGATCAAGGCGGTGGTAATTGTTGACAGCGGATCGAGTGATCCGAATTACCTCGATGATGTGGTTCATCCATGGGAAACACACATAATCAAAACGGAAAATATTGGATTTTCTCGGGCTAATAACATCGGTTTCCGGCAGATTGGTTCGGGTCGAGAGGGAATGGTCGTTTTTTTAAATCCAGATACTTTTTTGTCAGCCGATTACCTGGCCCAGGCCATCACTGTCCTTAACGAAAATCCCGATGCAGCAATGGTATCCGGCAAATTGCTCGGGTATGACGCGAATGTTGGCAAACCTACCGGATTGATCGATTCAACGGGAATATTCAGGCGCTGGTATGGGCGGTGGTATGATCGGGGGCAGGGAACAAAAGATCATGGTCAATATGACCTGATTGCCAATCCCCTAGCTCTTTGCGGGGCACTGATGTGTTGCCGCTTGAAAGCTCTGGTGCCATTTCAAGGAGAGGTGTTTGACGGGGATTTTTTCCTGTATAAGGAGGATATTGAACTCTGTCTTCGTCTGAAAGAGGCTGGCTGGAAATTGATCTACGACCCAAGGCTCCTCGCCTATCATTGTCGAGGCTGGGCCGGCAAGAGAAAGCATATCGATTACAAGCTGCGCCTGATGGCCGCGAGAAATGAAGTCCTGCTGTATCGCAAACACCCGGATCCAATGGTAGTTTGGGCCTTATTGAAGCTATTCTTAGTGCGGGTTTTTCATCTTTAGTTTCGTTTGGTTCAAACCACCAATGAGTTGCTTTTCTCCAGAATCCATTGAAGCTACGGATATAGTTACAATTCATTGGCAATCCGGGCTATGAGCCTCGAACCTAAAACATCTGGCAGACGACTGGCCGTCTGAGCGCAGGATGCATGAATATAAAGAATCAGAATTGTACGATTTCGGTTATTATCCCCACCCGCAATGGCGAGGCAACGCTTGGTGAGTTTTTTGCCGCCCTGAAACGGCAACACCGGCAACCTGAAGAAATACTTGTCGTTGATTCGTCGTCGGATGACCAAACTGTTGCCATATGCAAGTCTGCCGGGGCAGAAGTCACAAGCATAGCTAAAGAGAAATTTGATCATGGCGGAACCCGGGCAGAGCTGGCAAGAAAGGCTCGGGGGGAAATATTGCTTTTTTTCACCCAGGATGCAATACTGGCCTCCCGCGACGCCCTGGAACTTCTTGTCGCACCCCTTCTCCAACACCGGACAGTGGCCTGCAGCTACGGGCGACAATTACCCGGAGCAAATGCCACGCCCGTTGCCGGCCATTTGCGTCTGTTCAATTATCCGCCTGAATCAGTTGTGCGAGGTTTTGCAGATCGTAATCAATATGGTCTGAAAACCATTTTTATTTCCAATTCCTTTGCGGCGTATAGAAGGCAGTGCTTAGCCGAGGTCGGCTATTTCAAGAACGGTTTGATTTTTGGTGAAGATACCTGTACCTTGGGAAAGCTTCTTGCGGCGGGACACAAGGTTGCTTATGTTGCAGAGGCGGCCGTATACCACAGCCATAACTACGCAATTGCTGAAGAGTTTCGACGATCATTTGACATCGGTGTACTGCACACAAGAGAGAAATGGCTCCTTGATACCTTCGGCGGGGCGGAGGGCGTGGGGACGCAGTACGTACGGTCGTTGTTTTCTATGATCCTTAGGGATAAGCACTATTATTTACTGCCCGACTGTCTTCTGCGTACTGCCTTTAAAATGATCGGCTACAAACTCGGCAGATCGCACAAATATATACCTGCCGCCTGGCGCTCTTTTTTCAGTATGCACAGGTTGTGGTGGCAGGGACAATCATGAACGACGGTACACTGCAGATCCTTACCGGGATTTTCCACTGCGGTTGTCGATTACCTCTTATGAAATATGCTGTCTATTAATCTTCGGGAACAAAGCTCGCTCATCGCAAGATTCCTTCATCTCTTTGATTGTGTCTTCGCTGTCAGTTATCTTGCACTGCTGGTTGTCTGGTATAGGGTGCCATGGAGCCCCTATTATACAAGGCTTGTCGTCATTGCTTTCGTTTTATGCTTTATAAGCTTCCAATCTTTTCAATTGTACCGGTCGTGGCGGGGCTGGAAGTATATTCTTGAATTTTTAGTGATTCTCAAGGCTTGGGGCGCAGTTATCGGGCTCTTGCTATTCTATTTTTTCATCTTCAAGATATCAACCGCCTATTCCCGGGTGGTGATCATGATCTGGTCGACCACTACCCCCCTGTTGATTTTTGTTATGCATGTCGTAATCAGAAAATTACTGCGCAAGATACGGCAAAACGGCAAGAATGTGCGTCGGGCGGTAATCGTTGGAGCTGGCGACCTCGGTCTCAACCTTTTGAAACAGGTTGAGACCATGCCTTGGGCAGGAATTGAGGTCATTGGCTTTTTCGATGACAAGATTGACGATGAAGCGATAACCGAGGTCAATGGCAAACCGATTCTCGGCAATACCGCCGCGATAACCGAATTTCTTGAAATTCACGATATTGATTATGTGTATATCGCTCTGCCGATGCGGGCTGAAAGAAAGATTTTCAGAATTCTCCGGGAGTGCCGATCTCTCGGAGCGCGTATCTACTTGGTGCCGGATTTGTACGTTTATGGGCTCCATCATGCGGAGATTCAGTCACTTGGCGATCTTCTCATCCTTAATTTCAATCCGAACACCGAGTGGAAGCGGAGCTTTGATCTGATCTTTTCAATTGCGGTGCTTATTGGCACCCTGCCCCTCACCCTCCTTATTGCTCTGCTGGTAAAGTTGAGCGATGGTGGTCCGATCTTTTATCGCCACACAAGGATAACCTCCGCCGGTAAGACCTTTAATTGCTTAAAGTTTAGAACCATGCGAGTTGGTGCCGACCGGGAACTGGAAAAGCTGCTTGCCGAAAATGAGGATCTTCGCCAGGAATGGGCGCACAATTACAAGCTGAAAAATGACCCGCGGGTGACAACCATAGGCCGCTTTCTGAGAAAAACGAGCCTTGACGAGTTCCCTCAGTTTATCAATGTAATCCGAGGCGATATGAGTGTTGTCGGGGCCCGGCCGATCGTCGGCAATGAATTGAATGAGTTTTATAAGGAAAGTGCCGGCAGATACTGCTCGATGAAACCTGGCATAACCGGGCCATGGCAGGTAGGGCGTCGTTCGAACATCGAGGATTATGATGAGCGCGTGAAGATGGATGACTGGTATATTCTCAATTTTTCCCTTTGGACCGATATTAAGATCATCATTAAAACTGTGTTCTGCATGTTTAAAGGAAAGGGGGCGTATTGACCTTCCTCAAGGATTGTTATCTGTCTTGCCGAGGGTAGACAGCGGAATCACTTCCCATTGCGATCGAGGTTACTTGAAATGACTCAGAATATTTTTTCCGGCAAGAAGATAGTCGTCGGCATTTCCGGATCGATAGCGGTTTTTAAGGTCGCCGGCTGGGTCAGTGATCTTGCCAAGGATGAGGCAATGGTATCAGTAGTCATGACCTCGTCGGCAACCGAATTCGTTGCGCCTTTGACCTTTGCCGCATTGTCGGGTAACGATGTGCATACCGCGATGTTCAGCTCTGGCAAAGAAGAGGCAATGGCTCATATCAGCCTTGGCCGGGATGCGGACCTGGTCCTGATTGCTCCGGCAACGGCCAATGTTATCGGAAAACTTGCTGGTGGCATAGCCGATGATCTCCTGACCACGATGGTTCTTGCAACCAGGGCGCAGGTTCTCCTTTGTCCGGCGATGAATAGCCGAATGTACAGTCATCCAGCGGTTCAGAAAAATATCGTAAGACTCAAAGAGCTAGGCTATAAAATACTCGATCCAGCCTGCGGCAAGATGGCCTGTAAGGAGGAAGGGGAGGGACGTCTTGCCGAGTGGGACGGCGTTAAAGAGGCGCTTGCCCAAAACCTTACTCCCCAGGATCTGCAGGGGGTGAGGTTTCTTGTGACTGCCGGACCAACAAGAGAACCTATCGATCCGGCTCGGTATTTAAGTAACCGGTCAACGGGGAAGATGGGCTACGCGGTAGCTCAGGCGGCGAGTCGCAGGGGGGCGGAGGTGCTTCTCGTAAGCGGCCCCAGTTCCTTGCCCTGTCCTCCTGGAGTAAGCCTGCTGAAAGTGCAAACGGCCCAACAAATGTGCGAGGCGGTGTTGGCAAGTGCTGCTGAGCAGGCGGTAATCGTCAAGGCCGCGGCAGTTGCCGACTACCGGCCGGCGACGGTTTCTGAACATAAAGTGAAGAAGGAAAACATCGCCAAAGAACTGATTCTGGAGCGTAATCCCGATATCCTCTTGGAGTTGGGCAAGAGAAAAACACCGGGCCAGATATTGGTAGGCTTTGCGGCGGAAAGCACTAACCTCCTTGAAGAGGGGAGGCGAAAGCTCAAGAGTAAAAACCTTGACCTGATAGCGGTCAACGATATCAGCGGTGAAAGTACTGGATTTGAGGTCGAGTCCAATCAAATCCTGCTCGTTTCAGCGACGGGGACGGAGACCCTGCCCCATACCAGTAAACTCCATTCCGCTGATCTTCTTTTGGATAGAATTAAGCAGCTTCTGCCAAAGGCCGCCCTGTAGACTGCAGCTTTGAATCCTTTGTTTCGCCGTCGATTTTCGTGAACGACCGAATTAATGGACGGGGGTGTTGACAAGGCAGCAGCGCTTGAATTTTTTCCCAGATCCGCAGGGGCAGGGGCCGTTGCGTTCGACTTTTTGCCGTTTTACCCGGCATTCTCCGCGTAGGTAGTACCACAAGCCATCTTCACGGACAAATTCGCTGTTTTCTCGCAATATGGAGATCTGGCCATTTTCCAGATAGGTCGAAGTGAAATCCACAGAGCCGGTGCTGTCCTGATCAGAACCTCCTAAAGTTCCGTGGATTTCAAGCCCCAGCCATACAACGGGATGATTGTCGAAGTTGAGTTTTTCCGGACGGTTAGTGTGATGCCAACTGGCGAGGATATGCCTTTCGTGCTTTTCAACAAAGGCGGTGTACCTCGATCGCATCAACATCTCGGCGGTTGTTGCCTTGCGGTGGTCATCGAGAATGGGCAGACAACAGTCGGTATACGGAAGACTGCTGCCACAGGGGCACGGGTGCGAATTGGTCATGATTTGTTTTTTAGCCCTGAGGAGGAGGGGGAGAGATTGTATCTTGGCATGCGGGATTATCTCGTGAATGCCGCTACGAAAAATTGTGCAAGGATACGCAAACAGTGTAAAAACGTCTGTATACATACAATGGACAGGGCAGCTGTTCAATGAAAAAGCGTGGGCACAATGGCCAAGATTCCTCTTATCTTCAAGCGTATTCGCAGTCTCTCCCTGCCTGGTTTGGTACGGTATTTGTTCATGCGAATCCGGGGAAAATCCATTCTCGTTACCGGGAGTTGCCGCGGCTGCGGTATGTGTTGCCGGAGTATTTCCCTTGAGGGCCGAGAGGGATGGCTTCGTTCCGAGAAGGCGTTTCAGGAAATAGTCTCCAACTATCCGGAATACAATAGATTTACTATTACCGGGAAGGACTCGCAAGGTTTTCTGCTATTTAGCTGTAGCTGGAGTACCGCTGACGGAACCTGCGGTGATTATGATAACAGGTTGCCTCTTTGCCGAAAGTTTCCGGAGAGTTCTCATGTCTTTGCCGGAGGCCGGTTGCCGCCATCCTGCGGGTACCGATTTGTTGAGGTGGAACCGTTTCAAAAGGTCTTGAGCGCTGCAATGCAGAAAAGAAAATGAAACGCATTCTTATTCTTGAACCATATTATGGAGGCTCACACCGCTTCTTTCTGGAGGGTTTACAGAGGCATATTGCCGCTGATTACGTCGTCTTCACCCTGCCTGCCAGGAAGTGGAAGATGCGCATGCAGCTCTCGGCTCTGTGGTGTATCAAAAAAATAAAGGGTCTTCCCCTGGAACAGCGACGATTTGATACCGTACTCTGTTCATCCTTTGTCGATGTCGCGGTATTCCGAGCCTTGCTTATCAAAGTAAAGGGATGGGATAATGCAGCGAGGATCTGTACCTATTTTCATGAAAACCAACTGCTTTACCCACAGAGACGGGCCGATCCGAGCAACTTTCAATTCGCGGCAATCAATTTCCATTCGGCTCTTGCCTCCGATCGCATTGCCTTCAATTCGGACTTCAATGCTCAATCGTTTTTAAGCGGTTGCCGGAAGTATCTGCAGGCGGCTGGAGAAATGGAGTTGTCTGGGATCATTGAAGAATTGCGGGGGAAGAGCCGGGTTTTGTACCCGGGGATTGATTTCTCAGGTATCGATCAACAGACGAGGAATCCGGGGTCGGACGTACCGGTTATAGTCTGGAATCATCGTTGGGAGCATGACAAGAATCCCGAACGTTTTTTTCAGGCATTGCACGAAATTGCATCTTTGGGGTTTGATTTTCGTCTGATCCTTCTTGGCCAGACATTTCCGGATAGTCCGCACTGCTTTGCCGAGGCAAGGAATGTATTTAAAGATCGAATCATCCATTACGGCTATGCCGCTTCGTACTCGGAGTATGTTGCCTTGCTTTGCCGAGGGGATGTGGTGATATCAACGGCACTGCATGAGTTCTTTGGGATTGCCATTATCGAGGCGGTACGGGCGGGTTGTTTGCCTCTATTGCCCGATCGACTTTCCTATCCGGAGCTGTTTTCTGAAACCTATCTCTATCAGGAAACCGAGTTGACCAAGAAACTCGTTACAGCGCTCAGCAATACATCTCGTCTCTCACCTGAAAACGCCAGGGCAATTACCGAAAGGTTCAGCTGGCAAACGCTTGCCCCGAGCTATAGCCAATGGCTTTTCGATAATGATACTGGAAGGGAAAGTGCAATCCCGCTCAGCTCTTTTTCATGTTCGCCGCAAAGTCAAGCATCCTGCGGATCGGAATCCGTGCCTTTGCCGCCAGTTCAGGGCTGACTTCAATCTCGTTTTTGCCTGTTTCAAGGACCTCCACCAGATTTTGCAGGGAGTTCATCCCCATCCAGGGGCAATTGGCACAGCTCTGGCAAGTTGCGCCTTCACCAACAGTCGGGGCTTCGAGCAGGATTTTCCCTGGTGCTACCTGACGCATCTTATTAAAAATTCCCGCATCGGTTGCCACTATAAATTCCGGGTTGGGGAGAGTCGCCACCGCATTTATGAGGGCTGTAGTCGAGCCGATCACGTCTGCATGGGCAAGTACCGCCTCTGGCGATTCAGGATGGACGAGGATGGCGGCATCTGGATGGAGTTTGCGCAGTCGTTCTAGGGCAACAGCCCGAAATTCCTCGTGTACCACGCAGGACCCGGGCCAAAAAAGCATGTCGGCGCCGGTTAGTTTTTGCACGTAATTACCGAGATGCTTGTCGGGTGCCCAGAGAATTTTTTCCCCACGCTCGGCAAGATGGCGAATGATGGGAAGAGCGATGCCCGAGGTTACCACCCAATCGGAACGCGCCTTGACCTTGGCGCTGGTATTGGCATAAACCACTACCGTATGCTCGGGGTGCAGGTCGCAAAAAGAAGCAAATAGTTCATACGGGCAGCCTTCATCCAGAGAACAGGTCGCGCCGAGATCGGGCATCAATACCCGTTTTTCATTGTTGAGTATCTTCGAGGTTTCTCCCATAAATCGGACCCCCGCTACAACCAGGGTATCGGCTGGATGGGTGGTACCGAAACGGGCCATCTCCAGGCTATCGGCAACACAACCTCCCGTTTCCTCAGCCAAATCCTGTAGAGAACCGTCGGTATAATAATGGGCGACAAGCACGGCATTTTGCTGTTTTAAGAGTCGCTTGATCCTTTCTTTAAGGGCGGTCAATTCGCCGGCTGAAAGGGGTGGCCATTGCCGATGAGGCGGGACGGTAATCTGTGGAATATTCTGAATATCAAGAGTTTTTTTGGGAGCAGCGATCATGGCAGTGTCTTTAACTTGGGTTTACAGAGAAAGAAGCGACGGGATAGACCTCAGGGAAAGCCTTGTGCAGCCTTACAAAAACCCGCCGAAGTGAGTCGATATACTAGGACAAGGTCGGCAGACCTGCAATGTGAAAAAGATCTTAAGCCTTAAAATGACTGGCTAGAATCGGCTTTTTCGCATTTTTAATAATACTATTGCAGCTGCTGTATGGCCCTTGATAAGCCTATAAAATCAGCCACAGTAAGCGTTTCCGGCCGGGCGGCAGGAGAAAGGTCGGCGGCAAGAATTGCATTCTCGGTGAGTTGTTTCTTTTTGGGGTGATCGATTTCTCCCGGAATACCTAAACAATCACTGTGGCTCAAGGTGTTCAAAATGGTTTTGCGCCGCTGATTAAAGGTCGTCCGAACGATTTTTTTGAGGAGAGAGAAATCAAAAGAGGGGCCTTTGTTACCTTCTGCCAGCTTGCGATGCGTCGCAAAATCAATATGAATGACCACGGAATCAATTTTCGGCCGGGGGTGAAATTCAGCCGGTTTTAGGGTCATCAGCTTTTTCACCCTGGCACAGCAGGCAAGGAGGACCGTCGGGACACCATAATCTTTGGAGGACGGTAGGGCAGTCAGACGATCCGCCACTTCCTTTTGCAGCATGATAGTTGCACAATCGATGAGCGGTGCGTTGTCGATGAGTTTAAAAATGAAGGGATTTGATATGGAATACGGCAAGTTGGCTAAGATTTTCAATGAACCGCCACATTGCTTGGCGATAGCTTGAAAATCAGCGGTGAGGATGTCCTGGTGAACGAGAGTCACATTGGCTGGGAGGTCTCCTTCTTCCTCATGAAACCGGATGATACCACTATCGATTTCATAGCCAAAGACATGCTGGACGGCAGCCGCGAGGGGTGTAGTAAGCGCCCCAAGCCCAACACCTACCTCCAAAATGATGTCGGTTGCGGTTACATTGCCGGCACGAACTATCGCTTCCGCGGTATTTCTGTTTACCAGAAAGTTTTGGCCAAGGCGCTTTTTCGGGGCGAGTTGATGGCCCTTGAGGGCATTTTGTGTCTGTCGTCCGTATTTAGTCATTTTTGTTTTGTGTTTTCTGTAATCATGACATTTAGGCGGCACCCGGAGCGGAAGAAACCTTGCCTGGGCATATAACCTGCAAAACTATCAGAAAATTCAACCGAGAGGGGATCGTGAATAGACATCCTGATCGCTGTCATATGCCCCGGCATGGTTGAATGTATGAAAGCCGGCAAGAGCAATCATCGCGGCATTGTCCGTACAGTATTTGGGTTCGGGGGCGTGAAAGACAATTCCTTCCGATGGGCATCTTTGGGCAAAGGCTTCCCGCAGACGTATGTTTGCCGACACGCCGCCACCCAAGACAAGGCTGGTAATATTGTTGGTTCGGGCTGCGTGGAGGGTTTTTTCGACTAAGACCTCGACTATCGCCTCCTGAAAGGAAGCACAGATATCTGCCACCCGCAATTCAATGCCTTTGGTTTTTTGCTGATTGACGTGGTTAAGAACCGCTGTTTTCAGCCCGCTAAAACTAAAGTCAAGAGATTGATTATCGAGCCACGCCCTGGGGAAACGCACATATTGTGGGTCGCCGTCGGTTGCCATAGCCGCGATGTGTCGCCCACCTGGATAGGGAAGATTCAGTAATTTTGCGACTTTATCAAAGGCCTCGCCGGCTGCGTCGTCGCGGGTCCGGCCTAATAGGCGAAAGTGATGAAAATCCTCGGCGAGAAATATGGAAGACGTTCCCCCGGAAACAATGAGGGCAATAAAGGGAAAGTCCGGTTTTTCCTTACTGAGAAAGACCGATAGAATATGTCCGGCCATGTGGTCAACTCCAACAAAGGGAATCTTCCGCACATGGGCCAAGGCCTTGGCATAGGAAAATCCGACGAGCAGCGAGCCGATGAGTCCCGGCCCCTGGGTTGCGGCGATCAAGTCAATGTCGGCAAGGTCGACGCCGGCCTGGTGCAGTGCGCTTTGCACCACAGGGTAGATGGATTGCAGGTGCTTTCGCGACGCAAGCTCTGGAACAACACCGCCAAATTTGGCGTGAATGGCATCTTGACAATTTAGCACACTGGAAAGGATACGATTATTGTCGAGAACCGCTGCCGCAGTATCATCACAGGAGCTCTCTATACCAAGGACAAGCATGCCGAAAAGGTGTATCCCGAATTTGTATGTGCTGTTTGATAGAATTTGTGACGTTCTTATAGTGTTCTTGCAAGTAAGCGTCCGCCAGTATATAGATGGAGAGTTTGAAAGTCAATGTTCGTACACTTTATTAATTTATCCCAAGATAGCATCCTGTGACTCAGAATACCTCCCCAGCTCCACTGCTTGTTGATCAATTTTCCCGGACAATCACCTATCTCCGTCTCTCTCTCACCGATCGCTGCAATTTGCGCTGTATGTATTGCATGCCGGAAGGAGAGCTGAACCGGGATGATCAGGTCAAGACTGGAAAGTTCCTCTCCCATGGCGAATTGCTCAGTTACGAAGAACTTTTGCGCGTGGTTCGCCTTGCAGTTTCGATGGGAATGAACAAGTTGCGTCTCACCGGCGGCGAACCGCTGGTCAGGAAGGGGATTCTCGAATTTATTGATCAGCTATTTTTACTAGAGGGTCTTAACGAAGTGCGGTTGACCACCAACGGTGTGTTGCTGGCCGATTACGCGGAAAGACTCTATAGCGCTGGGATACGTCACCTTAATGTGTCACTGGACACCTTGGTCCCAGGGAAATTTACCAGGATAACCGGTAAAGACTATTTTACCAATGTTTGGAATGGCCTTCTTGAGGCAAAGCGCCTTGGTTTTAAAATTAAGGTGAACGTCGTCGCAATGAAGGGCATCAACGATGATGAATTTGCTGCTTTCGCGCAATTGGCCGTAGTACAGCCTTTTAAAGTACGTTTCATCGAATTTATGCCGGTCGGTGCGAAAAGCACCTGGCAAAAGGACCAGTTCATCAGTTCCGAAGAAATTAAGGCCAAAATTGCCGAGGTGGGAACACTGACGCCCTTTACAAAGAGATACGGTGAGGGACCGGCACGGATGTATGAATTGCATACCCCCGACGGTAAAATGGGCGAGGTAGGCTTTATCAGCCCAATAAGTCATCATTTTTGCGACCAGTGCAACCGGCTCCGCTTAACCTCTGAGGGAAAACTCCGTTCCTGTCTGCTCAACGACCGCGAAACCGATTTAAAGAAGCTGCTGCGCGGTGGAGCTTCCGACGAAGAACTCATCGGAAGCATACGGCAAACCATCATGGACAAGCCCCAGGGCCATGCCCTGAGCAAGGACCTTACCGCGGGAGAGCGCCAGTCCTGCTCGGGACAAATGTCAAGAATCGGTGGCTGAGTCCTCACTTTGCGGGTAGGACCCAAGCCACTCGAAGTACGAGCACATGGCCTTCAACCTATCGCAGCCCCGTTGTATCTTCTCATCCTCAATATGTCCAAGCATGTCGAGGAAGAACAGATATTTCCATTGTTTTCCTTTGATCGGGCGGGACTCGATTTTCGCAAGGTTTATATCCTCTTCCGACAGTGCCGTAAGGATCTCGTTCAAAGATCCGGGGCGATCCATCAGGCCGATGAGCAGGGAGGTTCGGTCAAGGCCGCTTCGTGAAGGGGACTTCTTGCCAATCACCAGGAATCTCGTGGTGTTACCCCGATAATCCTCGATGCCTTGCACGACAACTTGCAGTTGATAGGTGGTGATAGCCAGAGATGAGGCTATGGCGCCAATGTTAGGATTGTTGGCTGCCATCTGGGCCGCCGCACCGGTAGACAGTACCGGCAGGGTGGGGATTGCCGGAAGATGTTTGCGCAGCCATTCCCGGCATTGAGCCAAGGGCTGCACATGTGATGCAACTGTTTGGATGTCTTCAATGTTTCCAGATCTGCAGACGAGATTATGGCTGATTTCCAGCTGTATCTCACCGCAGATCTGCACCTTGTATTTCATAAAACAATCGAGGGTGGAAAAAACTGCCCCTTCAATGGAATTTTCTACCGGCACGATGCCGTATCTGGTCCGACCTTTGTCGACTTCGGCAAAGACATCGTCGATGGTCTCCATGGCTTTATAGTCGGCTGAATGGCCAAAATATTTCACACCGGCCAGATGGCTGAAGGTGGCTTCCGGTCCTAAAAAGGCAACTACCGCCTTTCGTTGTGACAGTCTGCATGTCGTAATTATTTCATGAAAAATCGACCGGAGAGAATCCTCCGGAAAGACCTCGCTATTATCTCTCAGTAAACGTTCATAGATCTGTCGCTCGCGGAGGGGGTCCCATTTGGCGCGGTTTCCCTCATCTTTGAACCTACCAATTTCTTTAGCACAGGAAAGTCGTTCCTTGAGCAGGGTTAATATATTATTGTCTATCGCATCAATTTTTTCTCGGCCTGAAGCGATTGCTTTTTTCTGCTCGGATTCCATGCTGCTCCTTGATATTTGTTCTGCGAAAGAGTTTTATGTTGACTGTACTGGTCAAAGAAGCCAATAAATTAGGCCAAAGAAATGGCTATGTCAAGCTGTAAAAGAGCGCTATAGTGGGGCCCTGCCGGGCAACGATGATTGCCCATAATTGCTTAAGTTTTCCTTATAAATCTATCATAACGCAGGATTTGAAAATGAGTGAAAAGACAATTAAGAAAACCTATGAGGAAATTAACGCCAGAATCAAGGCTGGTGAAGCCGTCGTCGTTACAGCAGAGGAAATGGTTGGAATAGTACGAGAAAACGGCCCCGAAGGGGCTGCCAGAAAGGTTGATGTGGTGACCACGGGGACCTTCGCGCCGATGTGTTCTTCTGGGATGTTCTTTAACTTCGGTCAAATGATACCAACAATCAAGGCATCTAAAGTCTGGGTCAATAAGGTTCCTGCGTATGCCGGACTTGCGGCGGTCGATGCCTACATTGGCGCCACAGAACCTGCCGAAGACGATCCTTTGAACAAGATCTATCCCGGTGAGTTCAGATATGGTGGTGGTCACGTCATTGAGGATCTGTTGCGCGGCAAAAAATTGCTGCTCGAAGCCAAGGCCTATGGCACCGATTGTTATGCGGGAAAGAAAATGAAGAAAGAAGTTGGACTCGCCGACCTCCCTTATGCCTTGCTTTGCAACCCGCGTAACGGCTATCAAAACTACAACTGCGCGGTTAATCTCTCCGATAAAGCGGTTTACACCTATATGGGCATGCTGAAGCCAAATTGCCGCAACGCCAATTACTGCAGTGCCGGGGAACTGAGTCCTTTACTCAATGATCCCTATTATAAAACAATAGGTGTTGGAACGAGGATCTTTCTTGGCGGGGCCACCGGTTATGTCACCTGGCGAGGAACACAGCATAACCCCAGAGCTCCTCGAGGCAGCAACGGTGTACCGAGAAAACCAGCCGGCACTGTCATGGTGCAGGGCGATTTGAAATCCATGTCAGCTGAGTGGGTGCGGGGCGTATCAATCTTGGGCTATGGAAATTCACTCGCCTTGGGGCTCGGCATTCCGATACCAATTCTTGATGCGGAAATGGCTGCATATACCGGTGTGTCTGATGCGGAGATTTTTACGCAGGTGGTGGATTACGGCTATGATTACACTAACGGTATTGCGAGGAGTTATGGTGAAGTAAACTATGCCCAGCTGAAATCCGGGGAAATTGAAGTAAACGGCAAGAAAGTTCGGACGACCCCTCTGTCGAGTGTCGTTAAGGCACGTGAGATAGCGGAAATCTTGAAAGTCAAAATCGCCGATGGCAAATTTCTGCTCAATCCTCCCGCGGAATTGCTGCCCGATGGGCTGGATTAGTCTTGCCCCACTATGTCTGAGGAAAGCAAGTATGTCGAGCTGGTGAATAGGCTCCGGCAGTTTGAAAAACTCGCCATTGCCTTTTCCGGTGGGGTTGACTCAACTTTGCTTTTGCATGCAGCTTTGGAGGTATTAAAAGCTGGGAATGTTGTTGCATTTTTTGCTCACTCATCTTTAATTTCTTCTCGGACTGTGGCACAGAGAAATGAGGTGATTGCTAGAAACTTCCCGCATGGCGTCGACTTGCGAATTGTTTTAGTTGATCCGTTAGAATGGCAGGAGTTTGTCGTAAACGATAAAAACCGTTGTTATTTTTGCAAAAAGAGGATGTACACCACCCTCCAACTTGCTATGGGTGCAGCGGGGTACAATAGACTTGCCGATGGTACCAACTGCGACGATATATTGGAGAGTCGGCCAGGGTTAGAGGCTATCAGAGAATTAGATGTGCTAACCCCGCTTGCGGATGTTGGTTTGGCTAAGACAGAGATACGAAGGTTGGCTGAGAGATTTGGACTGTCCAATTTTGCCATGCCATCCAATTCATGCCTCGCAACCAGGGTCCCACTCGGCCAACCTATTACTGCCAAGATCTTGGACCTCATAGATCAAGCGGAAAACTTCCTTCATTTAAAAGGATTTATGGGATGCCGTGTACGGATTGGCCATGCTTATACCATTATTGAGGTTCGGAGAGAAGATGTCGCTGCCTTTATGGATCTGTCGAATAGAGAGGAAGTGCAGGCGTACTTCAAAGATTTGCAGCTCCCTCAGGTAGCACTCAACTTGATTGGTCGATGACTTTTTCTGCTAATATTGGAAAAACTTATTAAAAAGTGAACGAATTATTACTTGATTCTGATTTCCGATTCAATTATGGTGCCTTGTTATGAATGTAATGCCCCGAATATAAAGGGTTGTAGCATTCTAGTTTTTTAATCAGAAAGAGCTTGCGCAGAGTTTTTTTTTGACAATTAAGAAGAGTTTGAGTAAAGCATCGTCTTCAGGGGAAAGAGGGCAACGTGCGTTGTCCTATTAGACTTGTAAAGAAAGATTAAGCAGGGAGGAATTCATGAACAAGAAGGAACTCATTGAAAGCATCGCAGGGGCAGCTGATATAAGTAAGGCAGCTGCCGAAAAGGCACTGAACGGCACGCTCGCAGCGATTGCTGAAAGTTTGAACAAGGGTGACAAAGTAACCCTGGTGGGTTTTGGCACGTTCTCTGTTTCCAAACGTGATGCTCGTCAAGGCAGAAATCCACAAACAGGAAAAGCAATTAAGATTCCTGCGAAGAAAGTTGTGAAGTTCAAAGCCGGCAGTAAACTGTCCGAGGCTATTAATTAGTTCCTGTTTCGTCTTGTTAACATAAAGATACGGTAACTGTTATTGTGCTGACGCAACAGAAACTTTCCAAAGGGTTACAGTATCTGTTCGAATGCTTGCAAGAATGCGATGGCGTAGAAAGGATATTTATTTAGATAATGTAACTGCGTTGCGCCGCATGTTTTGATAGTTTGTATCGCCGTAAAAGGCCGTTCCTGTTATTGGGACGGCCTTTTTGTTTTTTGTGATTATCGATTGACACCTTCGTTTCTCGACAGGTATTCTGCTAAAATTTCACCTCGGATTTGGCAAAAAGGAAGAAGGCTATGAAATCTTTTGAAGAACTGTTGCAGGTATCAACTCGAATTCACGGTCATATTTGTGCCGGTCAAGTTATTGGCGTTCGAATGAGCATCTTGGCATTGCGCCTGCTTGGATTGTCCGATCCACAGGGAGCTGACAGGAAGAAGATATATGTCATCGTGGAAATCGATCGTTGTGCAACAGACGCAATTCAATCTGTTACCGGCTGTAGCCTTGGCAAAAGGTCCATGAAATGGCTCGATCATGGGATCATGGCGGCAACATTTGTCAATCTCGAATCGAGCCAGGCGGTACGGGTTACTGCCCTTGAAGAAGCTCGTGACTTGGCCAACAAGTAT
Organism: Desulforhopalus sp.; assembly: GCA_030247675.1. NCBI lineage: Bacteria > Pseudomonadati > Thermodesulfobacteriota > Desulfobulbia > Desulfobulbales > Desulfocapsaceae > Desulforhopalus > Desulforhopalus sp. The sequence goes on from JAOTRX010000005.1 coordinate 42,058, forward strand.
TGTTCGGAGATTGTGGATAAATATTCGAGACAACTTGAAGCCTATAAAATTATGCCTGAGACCGAACTGTTTCGTGTTGAATCGGTGTCGCTCACAATCCCTCCTGAAGATTTGCCCGGCAAGCCGCTGCGAAGGGTTAAATGTGTAAGCTGTGGCGATTGGGTACAGGATTGCAGAGATGTAGTCGTGGATGACAAGATTTTGTGCCGGAGTTGTACACATGGCCGTTATTACAGTGTCATAGAGCAATAGCCACTCAGCTGCTTGGTTGCTTGGTTGAACTCTCTAGAAATTTCATAATTTTTGACTAAAGAAGGTAGTGGCGATGCAGATAACTCTTTTAGATTATGGTGCCGGTAATGTCCGAAGTGTCCGGAATGCTATTCGCAAGCTCGGCTATTCGATACAGGACGTTCAATCGCCAGAGGATATCTTAACAGCTGAGAAGCTGATTTTTCCCGGAGTCGGAAGCTTTGGCCTGGTAATGACACGGTTACGGGAAAAGGGATACATTGCACCACTCAAACAGCGGATTGCCGAAAATAAGCCCCTCCTTGGAATATGCGTTGCCTTGCAGGCCCTGTATGAGGGAAGTGAAGAATCTCCCGGTGTAGAAGGCTTGGGGATCATTCCTGGGCAGGTGGTACGATTTGCCAACCGGCAATTGGCAGTGCCGCAAATTGGCTGGAATAACATCAAGCTTAAGAAAAACTCTTCACTGATGAGTGGTTATAAAAACGAGAAATTGTACTTTGTCCACTCATACCACGCCCAAGTCAGCACGACGGATGCTGAGTGGCTGCTGGCGCTTACCGATTATGGCAATGCGTTCGTTTCAGCGGTTGAAAAGGGAAATGTCAGTGCCTTTCAATTTCATCCGGAGAAGAGTGGTAAGGCTGGGTTGAGGATACTCGAAAATTATCTGGCAAAAGGCACCGATCAACCATTAATGATGGCATCCAATTTATCAGCCGAAGGTTCGGAGACAAAGATTGCCAAGCGTATCATTGCCTGTCTGGACGTTCGTAGTAACGATCGCGGAGATCTTGTCGTCACCAAAGGTGATCAATACGATGTCCGGCATGACGGCGAGGTGCGAAATCTCGGTAAGCCCGTCGAATTGGCAAGAAGATACTACGAAGAGGGGGCCGACGAAATCACCTTTTTGAATATTACCGGATTCCGCGATTTTCCGCTGCAAGACCAACCCATGCTGGAGGTTTTGGAAAGAACATCTGAAAATGTTTTCGTGCCGCTTACCATTGGTGGCGGGATACGAGAGTTTACGGATTCAAATGGAAAATCCTCGACTTCATTGGATGTCGCCTCTGCCTATTTTCGATCAGGAGCAGATAAAGTATCTATCGGCAGCGATGCGGTCTATACCGTTGAAGAGTATCTCAAAACCGGTATGAAAAGCGGCCGGAGCTCGATTGAACAAATCTCTATTGTTTATGGAGCTCAGGCGGTTGTTATTTCGGTTGACCCCCGGCGAGTTTATGTGCAATCACCTGGAGATACCTCGCATACTACTATACCTACTGCCCAGCCTGGCCCCGAAGGAGAGCGCTATTGCTGGTATCAATGTACGGTTAAGGGAGGAAGGGAGGGGCGGGATGTCGATGTCGTGCAGTTGGTCAAGAGCTGCGAAGAGTTGGGTGCAGGGGAGATATTATTGAATTGTATTGACCGGGATGGCACCAATAGCGGGTTCGACCTTGAACTTATCAAAATGGTCAAAGGTGCCGTATCAATCCCGGTCATAGCATCAAGCGGTGCCGGCATTGCCGCTCATTTTGTTGATGTGTTTAAGCAAACAGAGACTGACGCCGCCCTTGCCGCAGGAATATTTCATAGGCAAGAAGTGAGCATACAAGAGGTAAAAGACGCCGTTCGGTCTGCTGGTATTGAAACGCGGTAATACTATTGAAGCCGATAGCAATGCACAGGAGAGCACAAATCTGTCGTTCCGTCGGCTTCACCTCATTTGCGCGGAGGAGTGAAATTTCAAGCTGCTGAGAAAAAACTCACCTTCGTCTTTGTAAGAATGCTCACGATTGGCAGGGGATTGCCGGAAGCTTTCGACATAAAACATGTCTATACCATTTTCGGGGGTTTCCGGATGCATGCACACCAAACCGCTTTTTTGTACCCGGATATACTCGTTGTTGTTCGAGTTCTTGGCTCCGTGGTCCTCATAATTCTGAACGTATCGGACACATAAAGGAGAGATCTCTTTGTTCAGACTGAACCGGGAAGAGATGTTTCTATAATCTTGCGTTGTGGTATCGAGCTCCTTGCCGATTTGTACATATTGCAGGAATCTGTCGACATCACGTATTGAGCTATCCAGATGTATCTCGGTTGCCTTGGTGTAGATTGAATAATTGTCTGTCTTAATTTTCTTTAAATAATACAAACTCTTGTCGTTTAGTTTTTCATACCAGTTGAGTCCGGTGGGTGGCGCTATGGAGAAACCTAGGCTGTTGGCCCGCTGATCTCGGTTTTCCACAGGGAAATAGCGATTTGTCGTGCTGAGGGGGGCGCAGGCCCCGAGGGACATTGAGAAAAAGAGGGTAATCGATATTAGCCAGGAGCAAGTCCGGAAACGCGAGGGGGACAACGTGGAGTACATAGGTGATATTATCCAGAAGAGTGTTAATGTCAGTCTCCACTATGTACCTGATTTTTCGCCCTCGTTCAACAAGAAGATTCGTGAGAAGTTTAACGATAATAAATTATTAAACGTGAAATGATAATGTCGAAAACGCAAAAAAACATTATCAGCATCCTGCCTTTTATTCTTCTTCTGATCTTGATTCTTAACGCGGTTTCTGCCTGGACCTATAAGCGAGGCTTTGCTGAACTCAAAGAACAGGGAAGCGTTCGGCTTGAGCTTTACAGCAACTATCTGCAGGGTGTTTTGAATAAGTATGAAAGTCTTCCGGAATTGTTGGCTATTGACAGTAATCTAGTAAGAACGCTTCTTAATCCTTTTGATATCGTACAAATTGAAGGTCTTAATCAATACCTGGAGACTATCAATAGAGTAAGCGATGCCCTTGACACCTATCTGATGAATAAAGATGGGTTGACTATCGCTGCCAGCAATTGGAAGGAAGAACATTCATTTGTTGGGAGGAATTTCGACTACCGCCCCTACTTTCAGGAGGCAATGTCAGGCAAACTTGGACGATATTTTGCCATCGGTACGACCTCGTCAAAAAGGGGATATTATTTCGCCTATCCGGTTCGCCACGAGAAAGAAATCCTTGGTGCCTTGGTTATTAAAATTGACATTGATTCAGTCGAACAAAAATGGGCATATCGAGATGAAAGCTTTCTGGTCACCGATCCGGACGGGGTTGTGTTTATTACCACCAACCCGGAATGGCGATACAAGACCTTACAGCCACTTCACCCCGATGTTTTGAGAAGTATAGAGGAAACCAAGAGATATCCTGATGCCGAGCTGACTCCTTTGGCTACCTCGACAACCAGTTTTGCGGATGATGTGCAGCTCCTCTCCATAGAAGGGGAAGAGGGCAAACAGAAAAAGAAAGTAATGAAACAGTCACATGCAATGCCTCATGCCGGTTGGGCCGTACATATTTTGTCGGATACCGGGGCATTGAAAACCAGGGTTTTGTTCGTAAATATCCTGGTTACGCTGGGATTGGTGGTTGTTTATATTATGACTCTTTTGTTTGTTCAGCGAAAACAGCGTGTTGCTGAGCTTTCTCGAATTGAGGAAGAATCCAAGAAAGCCTTGCGGGAGGCGAATGAACTTCTGGAAACCAGGGTTCTTGATAGGACGCAGCAACTCACCTTGGCCAATGAAATGTTGCAAAGAGAGATTCTCGACCGAAAACAGACGGAGGTGAAGCTCATGAGAACGCGGAAAGAGCTGATCCATGCAGCAAAACTTGCGGTACTTGGTCAAATGTCGGCGGGTATCAATCATGAGCTCAACCAACCATTGGCTGCTATTCGAAGTTATACCGATAACGGTAAACAGTTTTTAGAGAAAGGCCGTTTGGAAGAAGCAATGTGGAATCTTGAGCAAATTGGCGAATTGACAGACCGGATGGCGCAGATCGGCATGCAGCTCAAACTTTTTTCAAAAAAATCGAGTGGACAGATAGTCACCGTTCCCCTGCATGGGGTCATTGATGGCGCATTAGAGATACTGAATCCGAGTCTGAAAAAGGCCGGTATTGAGATGTATATCAAGGTTGATCCCGCCGACCTTGAGGTTCGTGCCAACCATGTGTTGTTGCAACAAGTGTTGGTAAATCTACTGTCCAATGCCTTGCAAGCTATGGAAGGACAGGATGATGAAAAGAAAATTGTGATAGAATGTACCGTAAACGATCATAAAGTGGTTATCGCTGTTGAAGATACCGGGCCGGGGATTGCTGGCGAAAATCTGCGAAAAATCTTTGAACCGTTTTTTACAACAAAAAAATCGGGGCAGGGTCTTGGCCTGGGTTTGACTATAAGCGATCGGATAGTTCGAGATTTTGGTGGGCAGATTGTCCTCGTTCAGGGCAAAAAGGGCGCCCGTTTTGAGTTCACTTTGGAAAGATCATAATTGTGCGATGACGACGAAAGCAAAGGTACTTTTCATTGACGACGAGAAGCACATCCGGCAAGCCAATAAACAGACTCTTGAGCTTGCCGAACTTGAGGTTATCTGTGAGGAATGTGCGGAAAATGGATTGGCGATGCTGACCAATGAGTGGCCGGGAATCGTCGTCTGCGACATTCGTCTTCCCAATATGGATGGTCTGCAGTTTCTTCTGGAGGTACAGAAAATTGATCGGAATTTGCCGGTCATCCTTATCACCGGCCATGGTGACGTTACTACCGCAGTCCAAGCAATGCGGGACGGTGCCTACGATTTTATTGAAAAGCCCTATTCGCCCGAGCGCTTGGTGAAAACTGTTTTGCGGGGCTTGGAAAAACGTTCTTTAACCTTGGAGAATCGCACCCTTCGCCGTGAATTGGAATTGCACAGTGCCCCCGGACCCCGGCTCATCGGCAGGACACAGGCGATGGAAAAGCTTCGAAGTACTATTGCCCAAGTCGCCGACACGGGGGCTGACGTCCTGGTGTTTGGTGAAACCGGTACCGGGAAGGAACTCGTTGCCAGGGCTTTGCACGAAAATAGTAAAAGGAGAGAGAAGAATTTTGTGGCGATCAATTGCGGTGCTGTCTCCGAATCGATAATGGAGAGTGAGTTGTTCGGCCATGAAGCCGGTGCTTTTACAGACGCAAAATCGACGCGAATCGGTAAGTTTGAACACGCTAATGGCGGGACTCTCCTCCTCGACGAAATAGAGTCCATGCCCTTAAGGGTACAGATAAATCTGTTGCGGGTTCTTCAGGAGCGTTCAATTGAGAGACTTGGTTCAAATCGTCTTATTCCGGTAGATCTGCGGGTTGTTGCCGCTTCAAAAGTTGATTTGCTGACGGCAGCTGAACAGGGGCTGTTTCGCCAGGATTTGTATTATCGGCTCAACGTTGTATCTTTGAAAATTCCTCCCTTACGTGAAAGGAGAGAGGATATTCCCTTATTATTTCACCACTTCTTGTTAGTCGCCGGACATCGGTATCAACAGGAGGTGTCCATGCCCGGCAGTGCTCAGATGAATGTTTTAATGGCCTATTCATGGCCAGGTAATGTTAGGGAGTTGAGAAATATTGCAGAAAGGTATGTTTTGTTGGGGAGTCAATTCGATTGGTCTTTAGAAAAGATGCTTTCTGGACAGGATTCTGAGGAGATTCGATCACTTCCGCAACAAATCGATCGTTTTGAAAAGGGTCTCCTTGAGCATGCCCTTGTTGCCTCAGGGGGAAGCATCAAGGATGTCATGGCCAGTCTCAATATCCCCAGAAAGACCCTTTACGACAAAATGCGTAAGCACGGTTTAAAGAAAGCTGACTATAAATAGTTAAATATCTATTTGATATTCGTCTTTTTGAACATAGCAGGTGAACAAAGAAAAAGTTTCCTGCTACGTTCAAGAAGACCCGTTCAACTACATCATCCCAAGTGTCTTCGGCAACCAGATCGACAACATCGGCCAGTAGGTGACGATGCCGAGGAAGGTCAGCATGGTCAGGAGCCACGGCCAGACGGCGACGGTCAGCTCGGTAATACCCATCTTGGTGAGCCCCGAGGCGACGTAGAGGTTCAAGCCGACCGGCGGATGACACATACCGACCTCCATGTTGACGACCATGAGGATGCCGAGATGTACCGGGTCGACGCCCAGCTTGACCGCCACCGGAAAGACGATGGGGGCGAAGATCAGCATGATCGACGACGGCTCCATGAAGTTACCGGCCATGAGCAGGAGGACGTTGACCGCCAGGAGGAAGGCGATGTGGCCAAGGCCCATGTCCAGCAGCCAGTTGGTCAGCTCCTGGGGGATGTTCTCGTTGGCGAGGATAAAGGAGAACATGACGGCGTTGGTGATGATATAGAGCAGCATCGCCGACATATTGGCCGAGTTGAGGAGGACCTTCGGGACATCTCGCAGGCGCATGTCCTTGTAGATGAAGACGGCAACGAAGAAGGAGTAGACGGCGCTCATCGCCGCGGCCTCGGTGGGGGTGAAGATACCGCTGTAGATACCGCCCATAACGACGATGATGAGCATCAGGCCCCAAACCGATTCGCGGAAGGTGCGGAGACGCTCGCCCCACGATGCCTTGGGCTGGCGGGGATAATTGAATTTTTTGGCCCGGTACCAAGTTATGCCGCCGAGCATGGCGGCCATGACGATGCCGGGGATGACGCCGGCCATGAACAGGGCGCCTACCGAGGTGTTGGTGGCGATGGAGTACATGACCATGACGATGGACGGCGGGATGAGAATCCCCAGGGCGCCGGAGGTGGCGATAACGCCTGCCCCGAACTTCATTGGGAAGCCGGCCTTGACCATGCCCGGGATGAGGATGGCGCCGATGGCGACAACGGTTGCCGGCGACGAGCCGGAAACGGCGGCAAAGAGGGCGCAGGCAAGAACGCCGGAAAGGGCCAGGCCGCCATGCCAGTGACCGACCATGGAGGTGGCGAAGTTGATCATCCGCCGGGCGACGCCGCCGTGGGTGAGAAAGTTACCGGCCAGGATAAAGAAGGGAATGGCCATGATCTCAAACTTCTCGATCCCGGAAAAGAGCTTCAGGGCCACCGATTCAAGCGGTACCTGGGTCATGGTAAAGAGAAAGGTCAGAACCGTCAGACCAAGGGAGATGGAGATCGGCATGCCGGTCAGCATCAGGGCCAGCAGAATTCCAAAGATGACAATTGAACTCATTGTTTATCCTCCTTGCGGGCCTGATCGTCTTTAAGGACTTCCCGTGCAACAATCCGCTCCGTCAACGATTCAACGGCATCGGCATCGACACCGTCGACATGGCTGTGGTCGTGGTGGGGGAGCTCATGGGTCTTCAGGAAATTGACCATGACCTGGAGAAAACGGAAGCACATGAGGGTGGAACCGAAGGGTACGGCGCTGTACACCAGCCAGGTGGGCCATTCGAGATCGGGGGTGGTTGGGCCCTCGGGCAGGACACCGGTATCCAGGCCAAGCAGGGAGAACACCGCATGGTGCATGCCGTTTTCCCAGATGAAGCGGTAGCCGAGAACGCCGACGATTGCCGTAAAGGTGGCGCCGGACAGCAGGCCGAAGACGATAAATTTGTTGCGCAATTTGGGCTGCATCTGATTGATCAGTACATCAACCCCGACATGGATGCCGGTGCGCACGCCGTAGGCGGCACCGAACTTGGCCATCCAGACGAACATGATAATGCACAGTTCCTGGGCCCAACCAAAATTCATGCCGAGCAGCACATCCTGCACGACAGGAATCGGCAGGCCGGCCATATAGCGATGGACGACCGCCGCAAAGATGATCGCCACCGCCCCCGCCATAAGAAAGGAAATAAATATTTCCTCAAGATGATTAAGAATTTTCATTACTGCCGTAGCCTCCCCGAAAGAGAACGGGGTGGCGGGCAAAGGCCCTCCACCCCTGCTTCTTCCCAGCTTTAAGAACTATTTTTTGAAACCGACCGCCTGGTAAACCGCATCAATGGTCTCTTTGCCGATCCGGTCGGCCATCTTGTCGTGTACCGAGACCATGGCCGCTTTGAAGGCAGCGCGCTGGGCATCGGTCAGGGCGGTGACCTCGGTCTTGCCGGATGCCTTGACCGCGGCGAGATCCTCATCATTTTTCGCCTTGGCGATGTTGTTGGCGTAATCGGTGGATTCCTTCATGGCAGTTTCCAGCTGGCCACGGACATCGGCCGGCAGCTCTTCCCAGAACTTCTTGTTGACGATGACCGCATAGCCCAGGTAGCCGTGATCGGTAATGGTCAGGAATTTTTGGACTTCATGCATCTTCTGGGTGTAGAAATTGGAGATGGGATTCTCGGTACCGTCGACAACGCCGGTCTGCAGCGCCTGATATACCTCGGAGAACGGCATTACCTGCGGAATGGACTTGATGGCCTGCATCTGGGCCTCAAGGACCTTGGAGGACTGGATGCGCAGCTTTTTGCCCTTCAGATCTTCCGGGGTCTTGATCGGGGTATTGGCGGAAAACGACTTGAAGCCGTTGTCCCAGTAGGCAAGACCTTTTATCCCCTTTGGTTCCAGTTTGGCGAGAAGGCTCTGGCCAACCGGGCCCTTGGTGATTTTATGCAGATCATCGTAGTTATTGAAGATAAAGGGCAGGTCGAAGACCTCGAACTCCTTGGCGCCGAGAGGGCCGAATTTGGCAAGCGACGGGGCGAGCATCTGCACGGCACCGAGCTGCAGCGCCTCCATTTCTTCCTTATCCTTATAGAGTTGGCTGTTCGGATAGACCTCGATCTTTACCTTGCCCTGGGTCAGCTCTTCCGCCCGTTTCTTGAAGAACTCGGCCGCCTGGCCCTTCGGGGTGTCAACCGCTACAACATGGCTGAACTTGATGGAGATCGGTTCGGCAAACACCGGGGTGGCTAAAAGAGCCGTTGAAATCGTCAAGATCCCCAATGCCTTTGTCATTGTCTGAAACATGTTTTTCCTCCGTTATAAGTTGGATTGAAAATGTCGCCCTGCCGGCTCTGTTCCCCTGTTTTCGATCATCACAGCATGTTGCCGGCAACCTGCTGTGATGCGCCTAAAGTCTAGCAAGATTAAGACCATCTTGAGAAATTAACGTATAAACCTTTTAGAAACAATTAACGGATTAAAATTGAAAGAGGATTTCACTTTAATAAATTGGCGGATATTGACCAATATCTCTAATATAATTGGGGGAAAATCACCCATCATCTAGAAGATTTTCTAAAAGGATAAGGTGTGAATTTGCGGGTTGACAGAAGCTTTGTCATTCTTGATGATTATTCATATGCCTTTATACATTGTGCAGGTATGAAACAGGGTTACAGGCATATGCTTTGCATTATAAATATTCAATTATTTTGATCTTGCCACATATGTTTTGCTAGAGAGCATGCCTATAATATTAAGAAAAGTATTTTTTAAAATTTACCACCAGGAGATGGAAATGAAAAATAAACCTAAGATATCAACTATTTTGTATGCTTCTGATCTCGGAGAGCAGACACGGCCGGTATTTCGGCATGCACTGGCACTGGCAAAGCTTTATGATGCCAAAATAATAATGATGCATGTGGTAGAGCCAATGGGGGAGACGGCAAAATCTATATTAAGTGCTTATATTTCCAAAGAATTCTCGGATGACATGTTGAAGGATTCAATGGATGGATTGTTAACCAAGATGAAGGACAGATTGCGACGTTTTTTTGAAGAGGAATGTGAGGAAGAGAAGGTTTGTTCGAATGTCAAAGAAATCATAGCAGTAACTGGGAGTCCAAGCGAAGAAATTTTGCGGGTTTCCGAGGAAGAAAAGGCAGATATAATCGTTTTGGGAAAATCAACTCGAAAAGTACGTGGTATTAGGGTGATGGGGTCGACAGCACGAAGGGTGAGTAGGATGGCTACTGTTCCTGTGTTAATTGTACCAAATTACTAATGTAAATATGTATTGTGGAATCAAAGCGTTATTTTCTAATTGGCCTCCCATTATTAGCTAAGGAGCAGTTATATCGCCAGGTGTTGGTATGGTTAAAGAATTAACGGTTTTCCTTGCATCCCCTCGCGGCTTTTGTGCAGGAGTGGAAAGGGCAATTGCAACGGTCAAGATCTGTTTGCAGCGGTACGGTAAGCCTGTATACGTATTACATGAGATTGTTCACAACAAACATGTCATAACCGAACTTGAAGGATTAGGGGCCGTTTTTGTAGAAAATCTTGGAGATATACCGGCTGATGGCGTCTGTATCTTCAGTGCTCATGGCGTATCCTTGGCAATTGAAAAACGGGCAGTACATCTAGGCTTGCGCACTGTCGATGCTACTTGCCCGCTAGTGACGAGTGTCCATGGTATGGTGGAAAAATACCATGCCATGGGATACGATGTGCTCATTATCGGCCATCATAAACATCCTGAGGTTGAAGGCACCGCTGGAAGGGTTGAAGGGCGGGTGCATATTGTCGCAAGTGAGCAAGAGGCCGAGGAAGTTCAAGTCGCCGATGAGCTAAAAGTGGCTTATGTTACCCAGACAACACTCAATAGCAATGATATTATTGGAATTGTCAGGATTTTAAAAAGACGATTTGCAAGGATTCAGGGCCCCAGATCCAATATCTGTTTTGCGACGCAAAACAGACAGGATGCTGTTAAAGAACTTGCCGAAAAATCCGATTTGCTTTTCGTAGTCGGTTCAAAAAACAGCTCAAATTCTAATAGGTTGAAGGAAGTTGCTACACTTTGCGGTGTCGAGGCTCATCTTATTGATGATTATCAGGACATTGATCCAACCTGGCTTCTTGGGAAAAGCCGGATAGGAATTACCGCTGGAGCATCAGCGCCGGAGCGACTTGTTGATGGCGTAATCCAGTGGCTTCAAAACCATGGAGCAGTCAGGGTGATAGAAATAGAGGGTATTCGGGAGAAAATACATTTCAAGCCGGCGATCCTTTCTCATTAACGAAATAGAAGGCTTTGTTTGGCAGCAAAGGACAGAGCGACATCGTGTGATGCGCTCTGTCCGGATACAAGCCCTTATCTCGCTGACAGCACAGCTGTCAGTCGTTGCATTGCTTCCTTGACCTTCTCCTGGCTGTTGAATGCCGAAATTCGTATATAGCCATTTCCACACTTGCCAAATCCAGCACCCGGTGTGCAGACGACACCAGCCTTGTCGAGAAGCATGTCGAAAAAAGCCCAGGAGTCCATCCGACCGTCGATCCAGATATACGGCGAATTTTTGCCGCCAACGTACTCATAACCCAGTTTATCCATGGTTGCGCAGACCATGTCGGCATTCGCCATGTAGTAGTCTATCAGAGCCTTTGTCTCTGCCTTTCCCTCAGGACTATATATTGCTTCGGCAGCGCGTTGTACAGGGTATGAAACGCCGTTAAATTTAGTGCAATGCCGGCGGTTCCAGAGGGAGTGGATAAAATGCTGATTTCCCATTTGATCAAATGCCCGGCATTGTTTTGGGACTACAGTGTAGGCACACCGCGTACCGGTAAACCCGGCGCTTTTCGAGTAGCTGCGAAATTCTATAGCAACTTCTTTTGCGCCTTCGATCTCATAAATAGATTTTGGCAGAGATTCGTCACGGATAAAGGCCTCATAGGCTGCGTCAAAGAGGATGAGGGCTTTGTGTTTGTGGGCATAGTCAACCCAAGTTTTGAGCTCGGCCTTGGAAATTGTCGAACCTGTCGGGTTATTTGGGAAACAGAGGTAAATGAGATCGACCTCTTGGTTTGGCAGGGAAGGCACAAAATTATTTTCTTTGGTGCTATCAAGGTAGACAATACCTTGATAGCGGCCGTCGGCAAAATCACCAGTCCGCCCGGCCATGACGTTAGTGTCGAGATATACCGGATAAACGGGATCGGGAATGGCAATTTTTATGGTCTGGGTGAACAGTTCCTGGATATTGCCGGTATCGCACTTTGCGCCGTCGCTGACGAATATTTCGTCGGCGGAAATATCCGCACCGCGACTTCTGAAATCATTTACAGCAATGGCCTCTCGTAAAAATTCGTAACCCTGCTCCGGGCCATATCCTTTGAAGCTTGCATCTTCTGCCATTTCATCTACTGCTTTGTGAAAAGCCTTGATTGATGCCGGAGGTAGTCCTTTGGTGACATCGCCTATTCCGAGTTTGATGATATCTTTATCAGGGTGATTTTTTTGATAAGTGCTGACACGTTTAGCAATATCGGAGAACAGGTAAGAGGCTTGTAGTTTCAGGTAATGCTCATTGATTGTAATCATTTATAGGTTTCTCAGTTGTTTTATAAAGAAAAGTAGTTAAGTTGCTTTGATCCAGTTAATTCTGATCGAAGTGTAAATATAATTGAATGGAGTTTGCTGTCAACCAGCAACTCTTAGGATGGGATGTTTCCGAAAAAAAGGATGTATCTATGAAAGACGAGAAAAGGGTGCCTGTCTATCGAAAAGATTATGCTGTTTTCGATTATATTGTCGAAGACCTGAATCTACGATTTGAGCTTTTAAATGACCATACCGTGGTTACAGCCTCTGCAAAATTTAAAAAGAATCCTCTTTCAAAACAGGAAAATCCATCACTATTGCTGTTCGGTGAAAATCTCACATTAGTGTCCATCGAAATGGACGGCGTGGTTTTGAGTAACAAACAATACCACATTGATGAGAAGAGCCTGCTCTTGAAGGATACACCTGCTATCTTCACCTTGAGGATAGTGACAATCATTGAACCGGATAAAAACACCGCCCTGGAGGGTCTTTATCGCTCCAGCGGCAATTATTGCACGCAATGTGAGGCCGAAGGTTTTCGCAAGATAACGTATTATCCGGATCGTCCTGATGTACTCACCAAGTTTACTACCAGGATTGAGGCAGATCGATCAAGTTGTCCGGTTTTGTTGTCAAATGGAAACCTTATTGAACGGGGCAGCCTTGAGAATGACCGTCATTATGCGGTTTGGCAGGATCCCTTTCCCAAACCGAGTTATCTCTTTGCCTTGGTTGCCGGTCAGTTGGTCAGTTTAGATGATCAGTTTATTACCCGGTCCGGAAAAAAGGTAGCATTGAAAATATTTGTGGAAAAAAGGAACGAGGGAAAGTGTGGCCATGCTATGGAATCGTTGAAAAAGGCGATGCTTTGGGACGAACAGGTGTATGGCCTTGAATATGACCTCGATACCTTTATGATCGTTGCAGTCGATGACTTCAATATGGGGGCCATGGAGAACAAGGGTTTAAATGTGTTCAACGCCAAATATGTCCTTTCCTCTCCGGAAACTGCAACTGACCAAGATTATTTGGGAATTGAGGGAGTCGTCGCCCACGAATATTTTCATAACTGGACCGGCAATCGAGTGACTTGCCGGGACTGGTTCCAGCTCAGCTTGAAGGAGGGACTGACGGTATTTCGCGATCAGGAGTTTTCTGCTGACATGAATTCGGCCGCGGTGCAGCGAATTGATGACGTACGAATATTAAAAAATGTCCAATTCAAAGAAGATGCCAGTCCGATGGCTCATCCTGTTCGCCCTGAGAGCTATATGGAGATTAATAATTTCTATACGGCAACGGTCTATAATAAAGGCGCTGAGGTCATCAGAATGATCCATACCCTCCTTGGGAAGAATAAATTCCGCGCCGGTATGGATCTGTATTTCGCCAGACATGATGGTCAGGCTGCGACCTGTGACGATTTCGTCGCCGCGATGAGCGACGCTTCCGGTGTTGATCTGTCGCAATTCAAGAATTGGTATAGCCAGGCCGGCACTCCAGTGTTGGCTATTCAGGAGCAATGGCTGGAAGATGGAGAAGAATTCCAGCTGACTGTCACCCAAGATTTGGTAAGCGTTTCTGTTAAAGCCCCCAGCCACGCCTTCCATATCCCCATTGCAGTAGGCCTTCTCGGGGCAAGCGGTAAGGATTTACTTGAGAGAGAAACTCAGGGCACCGCTATTCTTCAGCTGAAGGAGAGAAACCAGACGTTTGTCTTCAAGGGGATCAAGGAAAAGCCGGTCGTCTCATTTTTGCGCGATTTCTCCGCACCCGTCAAGGTTACACCGTTTCAATCGCGGGAACAGTTAGCTTTTCTCATGCATCACGACTCGAACCTTTTTAATCGTTGGGATTCATCGGCCCGATTGGCCGGTGAGATAATCCTGGAAGTCGCCGGACAACTCAATGAAAAGGTTTCTCCTGTTCTTGATGAGCGGTTTACTGAAGCAGTCTTTCATAGTCTTCGGCGAGAGGTTGAAGATCCTGCGCTTTTGGCTCTGTCCCTGACCTTGCCCGCGGAAACCACCCTGGCTCAGGATATGACAGTTATTGATCCGGATTCTTTGCATACAGCTCGACAACTGGTAAAAACCAGTTTGGCAAATAATAATAGGGAGGCATTCCTGGAGCTTTATCAAAGAAACGAGGGGGGAGAGGGTTACCAAATTACTGCTGAGGCAATTGGGCGAAGAAGTTTGAAGAATGTTTGTCTCAGTTATCTTATGGCGTTTGATCCGCTACCTGAAGAACATCTCAGAATTTGCCTTAAACAATACCAATCGGCCACCAACATGACAGATTGTGTGGCGGCTTTAGCTAATCTGGTCAATCTCGATCATAAAGTACGCGAAGAGGTTTTGGCCGATTTTTTTGCAAAATGGCAGGCCGATCCTTTAGTACTTGATAAATGGTTTACACTACAGGCGCTCTCAGTTCGTCCCGATACCTTGGCCAATGTAATACTATTGCTCGACAACCCGTCGTTTTCCATAGAAAATCCCAATAAGGTGCGAGCTCTCATCGGCGCATTTTGTGCAAATAACCATGTTCGGTTCCATGTAGCGGATGGGGCTGGGTATCGATTCCTCGCAGACAAAATTATTGAATTGAATGTAATCAATCCACAAATTGCTGCTCGCTTGGTGACACCTCTAATTTCTTGGAAACGCTATGACAAAAATCGTCAAGAACTCATGCGAGTACAATTGGAGAGAATAGCTGGAACGAATGGTCTATCGAGGGATGTCTTTGAGGTTGTTGACAAGAGCAGGTAAGGACACGGTGTTGCCCAGGGAATACGGTGAAAGCTACTGATTGCGTTTGTGGCAAAAGAGACAGCGATATTTGGGTGGATGGTTTTCAGATAAGGGGGCTTCTTTGTCTTGATCGTGACAGGAAAGACAGGAAAGCTCCGCCTCTTTTTTATTTTCTATAGCATAGAAGCGGATGTGTCGTTCATCACGCGGAAGTGGGGCAGTTGTCTCTTTTGGCGCCCGGAGAAGGAAAACGAGAATTCCCACACAAGATACGATAAATAGTGAATTTATTATCAATAATTTCTTCTTCTGCATTCCCTGATCCTTCATGTTGACCCTATAAGAATCAGCGGGCCATCTCGATAGAATTAAAATTAATAATCTTTGTCTTCAGGCAAAAAGTAACTATCTCGGCGGCAAGTGTTGCCAAGATTCGGTTTTTCCCAGTGAAGGCTACCATCTTTCGGTGCCGGGTATGATTCTTAATCAGATTTTGCAATGGGGTTGTGTCGCATTCCGGATTGGCGATATAGGTACCAATTGTTTCTCCTGAAATTATTGCCGAAAAAATACCTTCGCCTGTCAGACCTGAAGCCAGGCCGGCGGCGTCACCAACGAGAAATGTATTGGCGAACCGCCAACCGCGAAAATCAAAATTAATCAGTTCCGCTGTTGCCTTATGCTGTCGGAGCGGATAGCCGTGGTGCTCTCCCCAATTCAAGAGATTGGCCTTAAGGTCACTTGCCTTCATACATTTGGAATCGACATATGCTCCAATCGAAACGGTATTGCGGTGGGGGAATACCCACGCATAACCATTGGCAAAAAGGGAACTGTCTAAATGCCACTGCATTTCCGGGTAGTCCCCAGCAATTTGATAATTTATCCCTATACCGACATCAGTAATGGGTAAACCGAGATTTCTTCTTACCAGTGAAGATGAGCCATCGGCACCGACCAGATTTTTAAAGGCCAGTCGCTGCTCTCTGCCTGTTACTTTGTCGAGATACAGAATGTTGCTATTTTCTATAGAGAGTACCTGACAGCCAATGCGAACCTCTGCTCCCGCCTCAGCGGCACTCTGAGCCATTCTTTGTCCCAGCTTTTCCCTGTTTACCGTCGCTATAATCGGGCTTGGTTCAGATACACAGGCGCGTTGACTTTTTGTAAAAATATGCTGCTTCGCAAACTGTTTTTCGGAGATATCTGCCGGGACTTTTTTAAGTAATCCATTCCAGGTGATACCTCCGGCGCATACCTTTTTCCCAATCTGCATTGACCGGTCAAGAACCAGAGTGGAGAGGCCATTCATAGCTGTGGCTTTGGCACAAGCAAGTCCACCTGGTCCGGCTCCTATAATGATAACATCATAGTTCATAGAGTGATTGTCCGGCAATAAAGTGCTTCCAAGGAGTGGTAGGTTGTTTGGATGTCTTGATACGTTTTTCTAGATATCCTAGTGTGTTGTAGTGAGTTTTCTGCAATTTTGTGAGTACTTTGGCTGTCTGGTGAAGAAGATATACAACAAAAAACCTGCTTGACGCTAATAAAATGCATCAAGCAGGTTCGCTTTGCTTTTTGGGCAACAAAAAATATGAAGGCCTATCCTTCAGTGAGCATTGCCATGTAATATTCTTTATTCATCCGAGCGATGTTACGAATGGAAATTCCCTTGGGACAAACAGCTTCACATTCACGGGCATTAGTGCAATTGCCAAAACCTTCTTCGTCCATTTTGCTTACCATTGCTATGGCTCGTTTTTTTCGCTCAACCTGACCTTGGGGGAGAAGGGCGAGTTGGGAGATTTTAGCGCTGGTAAAGAGCATGGCGGCGCCATTCGGACAGCTGGCAACACAGGCTCCACAACCAATACAAGCTGCCGCATCCATTGCCAGTTCAGCCTGCTGGGATGGGATCGGCATGCTGTTGCCGTCTGGTGTGCCGCCAGTGTTGACAGAGACATAGCCGCCTGCTTGGATGATACGATCAAGCGCTGAACGGTCGACCAAAAGATCTCTCTTAATGGGGTATGCCCGTGACCTAAAGGGTTCTATGACGAGAACATCGCCACTTTGGAAATGACGCATATGAAGTTGACAGAGGGTTACCTCCTTTTCCGGACCGTGAGCGACGCCGTTGACAACAGCACCGCACATTCCACAGATTCCCTCCCGGCAATCGTGGTCGAATGCCACCGGATCCTTTTGTTCCTTTGTCAGTTTTTCATTGAGCACATCGAGCATCTCAAGGAATGACATGTCGGTATGGATTCCGTCCAGAGCGTAGGTTTCGAAAGCACCCAAGGCGTCACTGTTCGGTTGTCGCCAGATTTTCAGCGTCAGGTTAATGCTGCTCATAATTTCTTTACCTTAAGAATTCAATTTGAAGTCCGCTGCTGTGCTGCCTGTAGACGTTTATTTGTAGCTGCGTTGACTGGGAGTCACATACTCAAAAACCAGTTGCTCCTTGTGCATTACAGGCTCTTCTCCTTCACCGACGTGTTCCCAAACAGAAACGTGTGAAAAATTTGCGTCATCCCGTTTTGCCTCATTTTCCTCAGTCTGGCTTTCTTCACGAAGATGGCATCCGCAGGATTCCTCTCTGGCAAGAGCGTCGCGGATCATGATTTCGGCGAATTCCAGGAAATCGGCGACTCTGCCCGCTCGCTCCAGCGATTGATTTATTTCTTTATTGGTGCCTGGAAGATACACAGAATCCCAGAATTTTTGCCTGATTTTGGGCAGTTGCGAAAGTGCCGATTCAAGACCGGCTTTATTTCTGGCCATTCCACAATTATCCCACATCAATCGGCCAAGCTCTTTGTGGATTTCATCAACAGTAAACTTGCCTGCTGGACCACCCACGCTATTTTTCAAAATCTTCGATATTCTGTCTTCAACCCATCGTTTAGATTCGATAAAGGAAGGCTCATGCTCGCTTACCTTATTGAACTTATTCGTTCCCAGGTAGTGGGCAATCGAGGTGGCTATAACAAAATAGCCGTCGGCCAGACCTTGCATCAAGGCACTTGCCCCAAGACGGTTGGCGCCATGGTCAGAGAAGTTGCACTCGCCAATGGCAAAAAGGCCGGGGATAGTGGTCATCAAATCGTAGTCAACCCATAGTCCACCCATGGTGTAGTGGACCGCGGGGTAGATCATCATCGGCTCAACCATCGGGTCGCTGTCGGTGATCTTTTCGTACATCTGGAACAGGTTGCCATATTTCTTATAGATGGTCTCCTTGCCGTCACGCTTAATAGCTTCGGCAAAATCCAGATATACGGCAAGGCCAGTGCTGCCAACGCCCTTGCCAAGATCGCATTGCTCCTTGGCATTGCGGGAAGCGACGTCGCGGGGCACTAAATTTCCAAAACTCGGATACTTGTTTTCGAGATAATACTCCCTGTCGGCCTCTGGAATGTCGGCAGGTTTTCGGGTGTCACCCTTGGTCTTTGGCACCCAAACACGCCCATCATTGCGCAGACTCTCGCTCATCAGAGTGAGTTTTGATTGATAATCACCGTGAACCGGGATGCACGTTGGATGAATTTGCACAAAGGATGGGTTGGCGAAACCCGCGCCGCGTTTATGAGCCCGCCAGGCCGCTGTAACGTTGGAGGCCATGGCGTTAGTTGAGAGAAAATAGACATTGCCATATCCTCCCGTTGCCAGAATCACGGCATCAGCCGAATGACTTTCAATTTCTCCGGTCATAATATTGCGGACGGTGATGCCCCTTGCTCTTCCTTCAACGATAACGACATCCATCATTTCTCTGCGGGTATACATGGTAACCCGGCCACTGTGTATCTGTCGCGAGAGGGCGCCGTACGCTCCAAGGAGAAGTTGCTGTCCCGTTTGGCCTCGGGCATAAAAAGTCCTGGAAACCTGGGCTCCGCCAAAAGACCTGTTGGCAAGAGTACCGCCATATTCACGGGCGAAGGGAACTCCCTGGGCAACACATTGATCGATTATTTGGTTGCTCACCTCGGCAAGTCGGTACACATTTGCCTCTCGGGCACGGAAGTCACCACCCTTGATGGTGTCATAGAAAAGCCGATGGATCGAATCACCGTCATTTTGATAATTCTTGGCTGCGTTGATACCCCCTTGAGCGGCTATAGAGTGTGCTCGTCTAGGGCTATCTTGAATACAGAAGGTTTTGACCTGGTATCCCTGCTCGGCAAGGGTTGCAGATGCCGAGGCGCCAGCAAGGCCAGTACCAACGACGATTACGCTGAATTTCCTCCTGTTGGCTGGGTTGACAAGCTTGTTGGAAAAACGGTGATTGCTCCATTTTTTCTCCAGGGGTCCGGACGGTGCACGCGAATTGAGTTCCATATAGCAAAGCCTTGTCTGATTTCTTTTAGTTGAGAATCTCAGAAATGAGATTTTCGGGAAAAAGTATACTATGCGTTACTTTGGGCTATTAAAAAGAAGCCCCTAAACCGGTCATAAAATAAAAGGCAATTCCACCAAATATCAAAAAGAAAAACGCCGGGACAATTATGCTGAGCCGCGCGATCAGTGTGTTGTATCTGGGATGGTTCACGCCAAAGGTCTGCAGCATGCTCCAGAAACCATGGCTAAGGTGAATAGCCAGCGCGATGAAAGCAAGGATATAAAAGAGTGCGTAAAAAAAGTTACTCAAAAGAGTTTTAACGGTTACAGAGATAAGAATGGTCTTTGGGGAAAAAGTGAAACCAAAAATATGTACAACAACAAATAAGAGGATGAAGAGCCCAGTATAGGGCATGGTTTCTGAGGCGAATGAGTTCTTGACAACCCTGGTGGAAACGGCGTATCTGCTACTGCTCACAGCCCTGTTTTGGTAGAAAAGGTAGAGACCGAACAAAATGTGGGCCAGGAAAATAACAAGTATTGCCAAACTGAAAACAAGAACTATAAGTGGATGGCTGTGAAGTTCGTCGGCATAGCTCTGAAAAACCTTACTGCTCATAAAGATGGTGGCGTTCCCGGCGGCATGCGAACACAGAAACAAAAACAGGAGCAATCCTGAGGTTGACATAATGAGTTTCTTGCCGATAGAAGAAGTTACTAATCTGACAAACCACATAAGCGCACCTTGGGAAGAAAAGTTGTGAGTTAGGGCTTCCATGTATTTGCAGTGATAATATAAAAAATGACCAAAAAAGGAAGAGAAAACTGGCTTTTCGCTGATTTAACCACGAAGCACGCCCTCCGTTTCATTACTTTCAATGAACATTTTTTAATAATCTCATGGTATTCCCAAAATAGGCTAATTGATGCATCGGTTATCAATAATATTTGATCTGGACGGCACTCTCCTTGATACTCTGACTGATATTGCAGAAACTGCCAATAGCGTTCTTGCCTCGCGAGGTTTTCCAACGCATCCCCCTCTTTCCTATAAACATTTCATTGGCAATGGCTTGAGCGTTCTTATTGAAAGAATGGTCCCACCGGACACCGAGGAGTACATTCGTAACGATCTGAAAAAAATGTTTTCCCAGTTGTATTCGGAGAACTGGACAAACAACTGTTGTCAATATGACGGGATCGGTGACATGCTGAGAACTCTGCAGGATAAGGGGGTAGGCATGGCGGTGTTATCCAACAAACCCCACGTATTTACTACGATGTTTGTAGAAAGATATTTCCCCAGGGGACTGTTCTCCTGTGTTTATGGCCAACGGGAAGGGGTAGCTATAAAACCTGATCCAACCGTTGCGCTGGCAATAGCAGAACAACTCGGTAAGAGGCCAAGAGATATGTTATTTGTCGGAGATACTGCGGTCGATATTCGAACCGGAAAGGCCTCTGGCATGACCACGGTAGGTGTCTCCTGGGGGTTTCGTAGCGTTCATGTATTGCAAGGCGAAAACCCCGATCTAATAATCAACAGTCCAATGGAACTTCCTCAATATGTTCAGCGTCTCACCTGATGTACTCACCATCATAAAATATGCTGCGCCGCCAGTGACGGGTGCTTTAATAGGGTATCTCACCAATCATGTCGCAATAAAGATGTTGTTTAGACCTCTGCGACCCTGGAAAGTTGGGGGTATCAGAGTGCCGATGACGCCCGGTGTCATTCCTTCGAAACGGCTGGAACTCGCTAGTAATTTTGGTGAGGTAGTCGGCGATCACCTCTTAACCAGTGAAGAAATCGGCAAGGGATTACAAAATGCAGCCTTTCAAGAACATTTGTTTCTTTTAATCAAAGAGAGAATTGACGGGGTTTTGCAGAAAGATCTCGGTACACTTGCCTCTATCGTGCCTGAGAAATTCAAGATTTATTTTGATATTGGCAAAAAGACCCTTGTCTACCAAATTAAAGAGAAAATTCGGAATTTCATTGGATCTGCTGAATTCAAAGAAATTGCCGGGAGATCTATAGAATTAAGGATTGAACAATTTCTTGCCGGCGAAGTTGGGGCGATAATTTCCGGCTCTCAAAGAGAGCTTGCCTATAAATTCATTGAAGACACCATCGCCAGAATGTTTCTGAGTGAGGCGATGGAGCAATGGGTGGAAGATTTTGTCCATCAAAAGGTTTATAGCGTTTTCACCCAAGAAAAATCATTACAAGATCTTCTCCCGGAATCCTTGCTGGCTTTATTGCAAACGACAGTAGAGCAGCAAACTCCCGCACTCCTGAACCGATTGGCACTCATTATTTCCGAGCCGGAAGTAAGAGACAAAATTGTTCAAGGTGGTTGTGCAGGGGTAGACAGTTTTATAGATTCTATGGGTCCGATGGCGGACATGGTTCGGGGATTTCTTCGGATGGAAAAAGTTGAAGAAAAGATCCGTGGGTACCTTGTCGATAAAAACGATGATATTGTTGCCTGGCTTGAATCGGAGGAGGTGCAAGCCAGGGTAATTCACATTATTCGCGAAAAAAGCAGAGAGTTTTTCGATAAGCCCATAGTCAAGATGATAAAAGCTGACGATCAGGCGATTGTGGAGGAGTTTTGTGCCAGCTGTTCTTTCCAGATATTACAGGCGATTCGGGGAAGAGACATGTCGGCAACCCTCACCTCAATGCTGAAAGCCAATGCTGAGAGCCATTTTGAAGTAGGTACTACCAGTTTGCATCAAATTGGGGTGATGCTGCTCGGTGAAGACTCATTTGCTGCCAAAAAGATCTGGCTGAAAGAAGAGTTGTGCGCCACACTCCAGTCTCCGGAAACTCTTGAAACTATAGACTCGCTGATTGATTCGATGGTTGCCGCCATATCACAAAAAAAGATTGGAAAAATGGCCAATATTATACCCGTCGGGGTACGAGAAGGTCTCGCCAAGTCTCTGCAAAAGACGACTTCCACCATGCTCGCAGCAGAGGTGCCGGGCCTTGTTCAGTCACTCAATATCAAGAACATTGTCACTGAAAAGGTTAATTCCCTTGATATATTGAAACTAGAAGGGTTGCTGCTCTCCATCATGCAGGAGCAATTTAAGTATATCAATCTGTTTGGGGCATTACTGGGATTTATTATTGGGTGCGGCAATCTGTTTTTTCTATAGCAACAGCGCTATTTATTGGGCAAAGATTTGGTGGCGAGTTGTCCGCATGCGGCGGAGATATCAGAGCCGCGACTGTTTCTGATGAACACCGTAAAATGGGCATCAAGAAGGATTTTTTGAAATGCTAAGAGTCTTTCCATGCCGGAGCTTTTATAGGGCAACCCAGGCGATTCATTATACGGGAGTAGGTTGATTTTACATGGTATGTTCTTCAGTTTACGCGCCAACTCGCTAGCATCATGATCGCTGTCGTTAATACCTTTAAGCAGAATATACTCAAACATAATTCGCTTTCTTTTGGGCATAGGGAAATCACGACAGGCATTCAACAAATCATCAATCGAATAGCGGTCATTTATCGGCATCAATTTACGACGAGTTTTGTCATCGACTGCATGCAATGATATTGCAAGGTTTACCGGAGATTTTTCTCCCAACTCCCTAAGTTTCGGTACTATTCCGCAGGTTGAAACAGTTATTCGTCTACAGGTTAAATCCAAACCTTTTTGCTCGGTGATGATCGACAACGATCTGAGAACGTTATCTAAATTGTTTAACGGTTCTCCCATCCCCATATACACAACATTGGTTACTCGGTCGGGACCTATCAATTTTTCCTTGGGTTGTGCATGGAGATAATCCCTTACAGCGCATATCTGATTGACAATCTCCGCTGCAGTGAGATTTCGTTTAAATCCCAGAGTTCCGGTAAGACAAAAAGAGCATCCCATGGCACAACCGACTTGTGAAGATATACACAGCGTGTTTCGGTCCGGCTCGGGAATAAGTACTGCTTCGATTATACTGTTGTCGACAAGGCGAAAGCCAAACTTGACGCAGCCATCCGCAGCCTTTTCAATAATCGGATTGGTGAAGCGCGAGATAGAGGCATTTTCTTCAAGAATCGCCCGGAAAACTTTGGCGAGATCAGTCATCTGTGAAAATTCCAGTATCTCGGGACGATACAGCCAGCCCATGATTTGTTTCGCGCGAAAAGCCGGTTGACCAAGACCGACAACAAAGTCGGTCAATTCAGTCTGCGTGAGATTCTTTAAGTCGGTTTTATATATGATATTCATAGGGCTCTTTTGAATTCCGGAACAAGTGACACTGCACCATTTTTTGCATTTTCAATCAAGTCCATGAAAACTGTCCGATCCCTAGGCAGACGGCCGGTTATTGGCAAATAACTTGAAGCGTGGTTGGCATGGAACTGGCAACGAACATCCTTGAGGTTGGAGAGCAATATGTAGAGCTCAGTGAGAATTTCCTGTGGATTGAGCATGGTGAATCTTCCGCTCAGCACTTCCTGGCCGAGAATAGTGTTGGATAAAGGCATTAAAGTCAATATAGCGATTTGACGGGGTTTCATGGCCTTCAGCGTCCAGGCAGTTTCCTCAGCATGTTGCTTCGACAAGGACACGCCGCCAAGGCCCAACAGAGCGGTAACAGAGAGGAAAATGCCGGTGCGGTGTATTTTTTCGGCGGCATCAATCATTGTCTTGGCAGATTCGCCTTTAACAACGCGCTGCAACACGGCATCGCAACCGCTTTCAAGCCCCATGTACACCCGATCAAGGCCCAGGTTTTTCAACTCACGCAAATTTTCTTCACTTTTACCACGTATCGCTCGTGCATTACCATAAAGAGAAATTCTAGAGATCCAGGGAAGATACTCACTAATAAGGTGAAAAATTCGGACCAGATGCTGTTGGGAAAGTGCAAGAACATCACCATCAGCGAGAAACAACCGCTTATGATTACGGCAATATCGCTGGGCAAACTGAAGATCCCGCTCTATTGTCGCATAATCCTTTATGGCGAAGGCGACTTCTTTGTAGGCACCGCAGAATGTACATTTATTATAGGAACATCCGACCGACACCTGGAGGATAATGGAATCAGCCTCGCTGGGCGGCCGGATGACATTGCCTACATAATCCATTAGGCAGCAGGATTTTTCCTTTCGAATTCTTGCATGAATTCAACAAGTTTCACAACGCCTTCGCGGGGGAAGGCGTTGTAGAGCGAGGCACGACAACCTCCAACAGAACGATGGCCCTTCAGGCCATTGAGGCCGATTGCCGTTGCTTCGGCAATAAACTTCGCCTCAAGTTCCTTGGTCGGAAGGTTGAAGGGAATGTTCATGAGTGAGCGGGAATCTCTTTCAGCATGTCCTCGATAGTAATCAGTGCGATCGATTGCAGCGTACAGCAGACCGGCCTTTTCTTGATTGATCTTTTCAATCGCAGGTACACCACCAATCTTTTTCAACCACTTCAACACTTCTCCAACTACATATATTGCAAAGCAGGGTGGGGTGTTGAACATTGAATCCTTGTCGGCGTGAGTCTTGTACGACAGCATAGTGGGGATATTTGCCGGGGTACGCGTCAAAAGGTCTTCGCGGATGATAACAAGAGTGACTCCAGCAGGTCCGAGGTTCTTTTGCGCACCGGCAAAGATGAGACCGAATTTCGAAACATCGATAGGGCGGGAAAGGATATCGGAGCTCATGTCACTGACCAGCATTTTTTCTGATACAGGCAGATCGGGGAACTGCGTGCCATAAATGGTGTTATTAGACACATAATAGAGATACTCTGAATCGCTATCTGTTGAGTATTCACCTGGTTTAGGAACACGTTTAAAACCAGTTTCTTCACTTGAAAAAGGGACTGCTATCTCACCAAACAACTTAGCTTCTTTAATAGCCTTTTTTGACCATACACCGGTATTGAGATAGGTAGCCTTTTTCCCCGGCCCTAAAAGATTCATCGGTACCATAAAGAATTGGCTTGAAGCGCCACCTTGGAGAAAGAGAACCTTATAGTTATTTGGGATACCCATGAGCTCACGGAAATTGGCCTCGGTTTGTTCGGCAACCGCGATAAACTCCTTAGATCGGTGACTAATTTCAATAAGACCGATTCCAGTCTGTTGAAAATTGACGACATCCTGCCCAGCTTGTTGCAAAACTTCATAAGGAAGCGTTGCCGGCCCAGGACTGAAATTGAATACTCGATCAGCCATTGAATAATTCTCCTATAGTAAGTGTTAGGTAAGGAATGAAGGACAATGCTTCAGTTTTCAATATTACGCCCGGGGCCACTGCTGTTATCGACAGCGACCAGTGGCGGACATTGACGTAATGCTTCATATAAGACAATCCCGGCGGTCATGGCAAGGTTCAAACTACGAATATGGAGGTTCTGCATTGGTAAGGTATAACTGCGATCCTGGTACAACCTGAGAAGATCTTCAGGTAATCCCTTTGTTTCCTTACCAAAAATCAGAAATGATCCTGGTATAAACTGGGCTGTAGTATAATTTCTTTTAACTTTCGTGGTAAAAAAGAAGAGTAAGAGTTCATTTTGTGCCGAGAGAAAATCCTCTAAACATGGCCAATGACGAATTGAAACATGGTGCCAATAATCAAGGCCTGCTCTTTTTAGATGCTTGTCATCTATTGAAAAACCAAGGGGATGAACAAGATGCAGAACAGTATTGGTTGCGCCACACAACCTGGCTATGGAGCCGGTGTTAGGGGGGATCTCAGGTTCAACGAGAACAATATTAAAGGGCAGGGTGTTAGTCATGCTGGTTTTGCTGCAGAAAAATATAGAAACTAAAGAAGAACCTATATACCCCTAAACCGTAGATCAAACAACGAAAAAAACTTGAAAAGAAGAAATTTGCAAAAACATTGCATTTTTACTGCGACCGTATAGATTTTAAGAACAGAAAGCTCCGCTGAGCAGCTTTGTCTTCTCAAACGAAACTTATGCCCTTGCGGTTATAAAACTAGTTATGTGTTTCTAATCGTCAAAGAGAGTATTTCTTCATGCCATTCATCAATTTGCCAGCCTCAGAAAAGTGCGAGAAATATGATGGGAGGTTGACCGTTGTCCTTCTGATGGTTTTCTTTTCTCTGGCTGTAGTTGCTAGTAAAGATCACGGTATCTTTTATAGTAAATATCATCACATATATAGAGAAATAGGGGTCAAGTCTAACCAAATACTTTATGTTGCCAATTTTCAGGTGGGTGAACAATACTCTTTCCCGATTTCAGCTCAACTATGCCCGCTATTTTTTCAACCTCTGCCGATTAACAGCGCCAACAAGGAGCTATTGATGACCATAAAGGGCGTTGGGCCTATTCTTGCCGAAACGATAGTAATTTACAGACATCAATATGGATCGATTATGAGTATTGCCGAGTTGTCGAGAGTTAGTGGAATAGGTGAAAAACGTGGGGCTTCTTTAGCGACCGAATTGGTCTTTAACGCTGTAGAGTGAAAGGTGAAATTGTCAGTGCCCCTATCATTGTTCTGGTGGGGCCAACAGCCATAGGCAAAACAGCTCTTTCTCTTTTTCTTGCCAAACGTTTTGGATGTGAGATCGTCAGTGTTGATTCCATGCAAGTTTACAGGCATATGGATATTGGTACAGCTAAGGCATCCAAAGAAGAAAGGATGGAAGTGCCACATCATCTTATCGATATTGTCGATCCAACCGAAAATTACGATGCAGCGCGTTTTGCAGTTGAAGCATTAAACGCTATACGACAAATAATAGGCCGCGGCGGGATACCGCTTATAACTGGTGGGACAGGGTTATATTTACGGGCCCTTGTCAATGGAATATTTGCCGGTGTTCCAGTTAATAGAAAGATTCGGGCAGAACTGCTTCATCGCCTATCCGTAGAAGGTGGTTATAAATTACATAAGGAACTGTCCTCAATTGACTATACTTCCGCAAAAAGAATCCAAATGAATGACACTCAAAGAGTAGTGAGAGCACTAGAAATATTTTATACTTCCGGTGTGACATGGTCTGAACATCTCAAGGAACAGCAGAGGCAAAAACCAAGCATATCGTTCTCAAAACTATTACAGATAGGCTTGACGTGTGATCGGCAACATCTTTACAATCGGATCAATTTACGTTGCCAAAAAATGATTGATGACGGCCTTGAAGGTGAGGTTCGAAAGCTCATGTCGATGGGATACAGCAAATCTTTGAAACCCTTTGGTGCAATCGGATATCGTCATATGATCAGCTATTTAGAAGGAGAACTGAACTTTGATGAAATGGTTAGCACCCTTGCAAGAGATACCAGGAGGTATGCTAAAAGACAATATACCTGGTTTTCAAAAATCGAAGATTTACTCTGGTTTGAGACAGGTGATCAATCCCAAATTGCTCAGTTAGTCGATAAATGGCTGACCTCAGAGTGTTGAGAGTTGAAAAATGAGCAAAAACCTATCGCATCAGAAAGCGAACACCAGGATGGAAATCCCTCCAGTATTAAGAGAATTATTGAAAAAACGTGGGATTGAGGGAGATGAAGAGCTTTCTAGGTTTCTTTTTCCACGACTTGTTGATTTGTTAAAACCAGAAAAAATGCAGAATTTAGCTGCGGCGGCGAATCTTGTCGTCGAATACATGATGTCCGGAAAACCGATTGTTATTTGGGGCGATTACGATGTCGATGGTACGACCGGCACAGCATTATTGGTTAATTTTTTTCAAAATTGCGGTGTTACTGTAACGTGGCACATCCCTGATAGAATTTCCGAAGGGTACGGCCTAAACAAAGAGTGGTTTTATACTTTTAAAAAGTCCTTAGAAAAAAATGATTTTCTTCTAATTACAGTTGATTGCGGGATTTCAAATAGTGCAGAGATCAACTTCATTCAAGAAATGGGTGGTAAAGTAATAGTCACTGACCATCATAGCCTGCCAATCCATGGATTACCGAATTGCTTAATCCTTAACCCGGCAATGCCAACATGTGGTTTTCATAAAGAACAACTCGCGGGTGTTGGAGTGGCTTTTTACTTAATTGCCCGGGTAAGAGCTGAATTATTAACCAATACACCGTTTGCTGATAGAGTCACCCAGATAAACTTAAAGCACTTTCTAGCTTTTGTGGCTCTTGGAACTATCGCAGACATGGTAGAATTAACATCTACCAATCGGATTCTTGTTCGTGGAGGTTTAGAGGCGCTCGACTGCACAATTTTTCCTGGCATACAAGAGCTTCTTGCTTCCTGTGATATCATTAATGGTGGGGTTCTTTCTGAGGATATTGGGTATCTGCTTGGTCCAAAGATTAATGCAGCTGGACGATTGGGCGAAAGTGACCTTGTGGTAAAAATGTTAACAACCTCAGATCGACAACAAGCAAAGAAAATGGCCGTAAAACTCAGTGCTTTAAATGAGGACAGGAAGAGAATAAGCCTTAAAGATCTCGAAACAGCATTAACTAAGACCTCTAAAAGCAAGGCTGAGAACGATAAATGTGTCGTTGTTGAGGAGAGGTTGCATCAGGGCGTGGCCGGCATAGTTGCCTCTAGGCTGGTTGAAATTTATGGTTTTCCGGCGATTGTATTTGCGGAAAAAACATTACCCGACGGCTCCTTGGTCTATGTTGGCTCTGCTCGATCAGTGGAAGGGATTAATATTATTGAGATCCTAGGCACTTGTGCCAACCTTATTGAATATTTTGGTGGGCATGAAATGGCTGCAGGCTTAACAGTTGCTGCTGAAAAGTTTCCTGCATTTGCAACCGACTTTACTGAAAAAGCCAAGAAATCCTGGAATAAAAGGCAGTTTTCTCGGAAAAAAAGATACGATATTGAATGCCCTGTAGAAAACCTTATGTCTGATGAGTTTTTAACCTTCCTGAAACTATTAGAACCTTATGGGCCGGGAAATCCGCAACCGATATTTCAGGACAGCAGCGCCCAAATTATTGATTCTCGGGTTATTGGAAAGGATGCGCAACATTTGAATATGACTATCCGAGGAAAATTCGTCAATTTGAAAGGGATCGGCTTCAGTCTTGGTTCACGCATTCATGATGTGCAAAAAAATGCTGAAAGAACATTGATCTATACTCCAACCATTAATCGTTTTCGAGGTAATGTCAGTTGGCAGGTGAGGGTGATTGATGTTTGATGGGCGGTTTCTTAAAGACAATTATTCCAAATAATTCAAGTTGGTTTCGCCTTGTGAATGCTTTTTAAGTTGAAGGAAGGATTCCTCGCCGCTGGAATTAATTCTTTAGTTATCTCGACCTAGATAGAAGGGTAATAAACAACGTTGTGTTTCGAAAAGAGGGTAGTAGGCTATTCATTGCTGCTACCAAGTAATTGATTTATTGGCAAAATAATTATATACACATAATATACATTATGCGACATTTAATATTGCGTTAAAAATGGCTCCTTTGGGGGTTGATTTGTTTATCTTGGTTTATTTACTAAGAAAATGATGATATAAGTGCACGTCATCATGCTTTGCTGGGAAAATTGAATTTTTCCTATGTCGCAAAATAAGACTGTAGCTACGGTGTTTTAATAATTATATCTAATGGTAATTGGAGTTTGTATGTCTCGTGAAATATATCAGGAGCCACTTGTGAGTCGTTACACTAGTCTTGCAATGCAGAAGCTTTTTTCAGAAAAAACTAAGTTTACGACTTGGCGAAAATGTTGGCTCGCTCTCGCGGAGTCTCAATATGAACTTGGTTTGACTGATCTTGTAACTGAAGAAATGCTTAACGAAATGAGAGCAAATCTTGAAAATATTGACTACGAGATTGCCGCTCAGAAGGAAAAAGAAATTCGCCATGACGTTATGGCTCATGTTTATGAGTTTGGATTGAGGTGTCCGAAGGCAGCCGGAATTATCCACCTTGGTGCAACCTCTCAATTTGTCGTCTGTAATACCGATCTTATCTTGCAAAAATTAGCAATGAAGCAGATTCGTTCCTTGGTGCTTCAGGTTATTAAAAATCTTTCTATTTTTTGTGAAAAGTACAAAGGACTTGCGACACTTGGTTTTACGCACTACCAGCCAGCTCAGCCTACTACTGTTGGAAAAAGAAACACTCTTTATATTCAGGATCTTATCATAGATTTGGAGTACATTGATAATTTCTTGCGACAGATAAAAGCAAGGGGGGCAAAGGGAACTGTAGGTACACAGGCAACTTTTTTGGAGTTGTTTAAGGGGGATCATCGTAAAGTCCGCCAAATGGATCAGTTAGTAGCAGAAAAACTCGGGTTTGACTCAACATTTAATGTAACAGGTCAAACATACACAAGAAAACTTGATATGAAGCTTGCCGAAACCCTTGCCGGAATCGGAGCAACCGCTCATAAATTCGCAGTTGATTTGCGTTTGCTGTCAAATCTCAAGGTACAAGAGGAGCCTTTCGAGAAGAGCCAGACGGGTTCGTCGGCAATGGCCTATAAAAGAAACCCAATGCGTTCAGAGAGGATGACCGGTCTCGCTAGAAAGCTCATGAATTTACCACAGAATTTCGCCGCTACGTATAGCAATCAATGGTTTGAGAGAACCCTTGATGATTCTGCTATCAGGAGGATGGATATACCTCAGTGTTTCCTTTTGACAGACGCAATCTTGAAGTTGTTTGCTAATATTACGTCAGATATGGTTGTTTATCCAGAGCAAATTAAGAAACATTTATTGGCCGAGTTGCCATTTATGGCAACTGAAAAAATATTAATGGGCGCCGTTGAAAAAGGTAAGAGTCGACAAGAAATGCACGAAGTAATAAAAGAGCACTCAATTGCCGCGGGATTTGCAGTTAAAAAAGAGGCAAAAGAAAATGATTTGCTCATTCGGCTCGCAGCCGATGAGCAAATCCCCTTCTCTCTTGAGGCGCTAACCGCAATGATCAGTGATTATTCTCAGTTTACGGGAAGGGCCAAGGAGCAGACAGAGGAATATATCCAGGAGGTGGTGTTTCCTCTTCTGGAAGCGAATGCAACGGAAATGCAATATGTTGACTCTACCCTCTGGGTCTAGGTAATGCTAAAAGAAAGATTATCGGAGGTATATTTACGGATACTGCCCGGCAAGTTTCATTACTTGAAATTTATTCTTGAGGGGTATGATAATCTTGCAATTCTTTCTGTATGCAACAATTCTGCAGATATTGTCGTGATCAGATATCCGCAAATAATGGCCCGGGAGCTCTTCGAACTTTTGTCCGAATTAGCAGGGGTTTTATCTAACATTGACACTCAAGAATAAGTGCTATCCTCTTTATTTATGGAACAAAAAGTATTTTACATCAAAACTTTCGGCTGCCAGATGAACGAAAGAGATTCTGAGATTATGGCCCAGACCTTGTCGGGACATGGCTATATCGAGAGTATGAATTATGAAGAAGCTGATTTAATAATTCTCAATACATGCTCAATTCGAGCCAAGGCCGAACAAAAAGTGCTGAGTTTACTAGGATATCTCAGAAAAGCAAAAACCAGAAAACCGTCCATGAAAATTTGTGTTGCGGGATGCGTTGCTCAGCAGGAAGGCTTGCGTCTCATTGAACGCATGCCGCATGTTGATCTGGTTATAGGTACGCAACATATTTACGATATAGCAAAGCATCTTGATCGCATAGATTTAGAAGGACATCTTGTGGTTACAGATCTTCAGGAGAATTATAAAATTCCCCAGTTCCTTCCCGATTTATCACGATCTGGAGGTGGTGTGGCTCCACTTGCCGGTGTCTCCCCTTCCCCGAAATCCTTTAGTAATTTTGTAACGATAATGCAGGGGTGCAATAATTACTGTACCTATTGTGTTGTCCCTTACACGAGAGGGCGAGAAATATCACGATTCGTCGATGAGATAGTGAGTGAGGTTAAGAAACTGGTTGATGATGGCGTCAAGGAAATCACCCTTCTTGGTCAAAACGTTAACTCCTATGGAAAAACCAACGTTGTTACTCCCACCGGAATTCATTATACTTTTCCTGATTTACTCAGGGAGGTTTCGGAGATTTCAGGTGTGGCTAGATTACGATTTACCACATCAAATCCAAAAGATCTTACCGATCAACTGATGAAAAGTTTTCGTGATATTAAAAATCTTTGTCCACAGTTTCACTTGCCCGTTCAGTCGGGTTCCGATCGAATATTGAAGAAAATGAACAGAAAATATACCATCAAGGAATACTTAGAAAAAGTTGACAAGTTACATGAGTATTGCCCAGAAATAGCCTTAACTACAGATATTATTGTCGGGTTTCCAGGTGAAAGTAACCAGGATTTTCAGAAAACCATGGACCTTCTTGAAAATGTCCGTTTTCACGGATCATTTTCCTTTAAATATTCCGACAGGTCCGGCACCAGAGCCAGCGAATTTGCAGACAAAATTGACGAGAAAGTAAAGGCCGAGAGGCTTAGCATCTTTCAAAAAAGACAAGACGAGATAAGTCTCGAAAGAAACCAAGAATATGTCGGAACTGTAACGCAGATTATGGTTGAGTATTGCGGCAAAGATGGAGCAAGGGGACGCACCGGAACAAATCACATTGTACATTTAAATGATTACACTGACGACAATCTTCTGCCAGGCGACATCATTTCGGTTAAAATATGCCACGCCGGGCAGCATTCTTTGCAAGGCCAAATTGTCGAAGAAATTGATATAAGTGGTTGTTAATCATCCTCTTGGATGGGGTCTTCGCTCTCCCTGTTAATTTCTTTTACTGGTGGTTCAAGACCTGGAAGCGGAAGGTTGTGCCTTTCGGGTTCAACCCCGTTGGTCATGGTTGGTATTATTTTTCTTACTACTCTACTTGAAAGCCTTTTCCCTTTTGCAGCTGGATTTTTAATTAAATAATCGCCAAACGCTATCTCGATGCTGTTTGTCTTTGCCCTGGATGATGGAACCAGATAAATTTTTACCGTTTTTTCTTCACCAAACTCCAAATGAAGAA
Organism: Desulforhopalus sp.; assembly: GCA_030247675.1. Taxonomy (NCBI): domain Bacteria; kingdom Pseudomonadati; phylum Thermodesulfobacteriota; class Desulfobulbia; order Desulfobulbales; family Desulfocapsaceae; genus Desulforhopalus; species Desulforhopalus sp. Next base: position 75,484 of record JAOTRX010000005.1, read on the forward strand.
TTTTTGACCTTTTATGTTCCGGGAATAATCGATATTCCTTTTCCAATATAAAACTTGGAGTTGTGAATCTCTTAACATAGGCAAGATTCTCCGCTCCATCCCGGTAGATCACGTTGAAAACTATATCTTTTTCAACCACTCCAAACCATTCGAGTTCTTGACCGACATAGAGCTTTTCCGTAACCGGAATGATTTTGTACAGTCCATCGGTAAAGAGCAGAAATAACTTATCATATTCGGAGCAGATGACCGAGATATCCTCTTTTGGATCCTCTTCCTTGATCTGATGGCCAAGGAATCCGGATTTTCGGTTATAGATTACAACTAGATTGGAAATGGCCACTGTCCTGATACTCACCTCCGAGAAGCTGGTGATCTCTGTCAGCCGAGGGTAAAGGTGCCCATATCTCTCCAGGAGTTGATCGATAAAAGAAATGGTGAATTTGATCATGTCCTGCAAGGACTTGATAATCTCCTTAATTCTCTTTCGTATCTCTTTGATTTCTTTCAGCTGTTTGTTAATGTCATATCGAGATATTCTTTTGATCTTGATTTCAAGTAGTCGTTCTACATCTTCTTTAGTGATAACACGAAGTAATTGCTCCTGATAAGGAACAAAAGATTTCAGCACTGTTGTTACCACCGAAGGATAGCTTGTCTCCTCTTCAATGTTTTTATATAGACGTTCCTCAATAAATATTTGTTCAAGAATTTTTCCGTGGAGTTTTTCTTCAAGTCTCCCCTTCTCTATCTCAAGTTCTTTCTGAAGATCATCCTTTAAACGGGCGGTATTAAGTCGTAATACCTCGTTGACAGTGGATGTCTCCGGGGTCATGCCATTGATAAGGGTGAGGTTTGGAACAATAGATACTTCGCAATCGGTAAACGCGTAAAGGGCTTCGATGGTGTCTTTTGCGTAGATTCCCCGAGCTAATTTGATCTCAATCTCAACATTTTCCGCTGTATAATCGTTAATAGAAACAATCTTGATCTTCCCGGCTTTTGCCGCTTTTTCAATTGAATCGGTAAGGGATTGCGTGGTAGTTGAGTAGGGAATTTCTTTAATAATTATAGTTTTCTCGTTTAATTCTTCGATGCGTGCTCGACACCTGATTTTGCCATTGCCATCTTCATAGTTACTGACGTCAACTAAGCCACCTTGGGGGAAATCCGGATAAAGGGTGACCTCGTTGCCGCGAAGGATCTCCTTTTGCGCCTCAAGTATCTCACAAAAATTGTGGGGAAGAATCTTGGTTGCCATACCAACGGCAATGCCTTCAGCCCCCATGAGCAAAAGCAATGGGATTTTAGCCGGCAATGTCACCGGCTCCAACATCCGGCCATCATATGATTCAGTAAAGACTGTGAGATCCTTATTGAAAAGGATCTCTTTACCAAGTGGGGAAAGGCGACATTCGATATACCTGGCAGCTGAAGCACGGTCCCCGGTGTAAATGTTGCCGAAATTGCCCTGTTGTTCTATCAAATACCCCTTGTTGGAAAGATTGACCAGAGCCGCAAAAATCGATTGATCGCCATGGGGGTGGAGCTTCATAGTCTCCCCGACAACATTGGCCACCTTGTGAAAGCGGCCGTCCTCCATGTTGTGAAGGGTCTGTAGGATGCGGCGCTGTACCGGTTTTAATCCGTCTTCAACAGAGGGAATTGCCCGTTCGCGAATAACATAGGAAGTGTATTCGAGAAAGTTCTTGTCGAATAGTTGATGCAGCTTACCAGGATGTGATTCCATCATGTTGATTATGCGGTTTTAACAGGGTTTACCTCTTCAATACGAGGAGAGGCCTAAATTAAAGAATTAGTTTGTGAGAATGAGGTGATCCATAATATATTTTCGTCGCATTGGGGTATTTTTTCCCATATAGAAAGTGAGCACCTTAGTTACCTCACTGAGTGAGTCAAGTGTCACACTTTTGAGACGAATATCCGGCCCGATAAACTGTTTAAATTCTTTCGGGGAAATCTCCCCAAGCCCCTTGAAACGGGTGGTTTCTACTCCAGCACCCTTGCTGCCTGGACCTTGAAGTTTTGCCGTGGCAGCCTGTTTCTCCTGTTCGGAATAGCAATAGATGGTTTCTTGTTTGTTACGAACGCGAAAAATCGGTGTTTCTAAAATATATACGTATCCAAGCTTAACTAATGGCTCGAAATAATGGAGGAAAAAGGTGAGAAGCAGATTTCTGATATGCAGTCCATCGACATCGGCATCAGTTGCCAGAATGACCTTGTCATAACGGAGATCAGAAATTGATTCCTCGATATTGAGAGCACGCATCAGGGCGTACATTTCCTCATTTTTATAGAGCATAGCCATTTTTTGCCCGTAGACGTTGAGCGGTTTTCCCTTTAAGGAAAACACCGCCTGAGTCATAGGATCTCTCGATGACACTATAGAGCCAGCGGCTGATTGACCCTCAGTGAGAAAAATCATGCTCTCACGGCCTTCCTGAGAGGGTTTTTCTTTTGAGGGGTGGTATTTACAATCTTTGAGTTGGTCTATTTTTAAAGCGACCTTTTTGGCATTGGCACGTGCCTCAGAGCGGACACTTTGCAATTCCTTCCGTACATCTTCGTTTCGATGAATTTTTTCAATCAGCTTCTGAGCGGCCTCAGTATCCTTATAGAGAGCACTGGAAACAGCTTCTCTCACCTTCCCAGCAATCCATGAACGAATTTCAGTATTGCCGAGCTTGTTTTTGGTTTGCGATTCGAAAACCGGGTCCTTGATCTTAATCGCCAAGGTTCCGACTATTCCGTCGCGGACATCGGTATTAATAAATTTTTTTCCGGAGAATTCGTTTATGCCTTTAAGAATACCTTCCCTAAATGCCGATAGATGCGTCCCTCCTTCGCTGGTATAGGTGCCGTTAACAAAGGTGTAGTAGCAATCACTGAAGGTATCGGTGTGCGAAAAGGAAAATTCGAGAGTGGCGTCCCTGTAGTAAATAGGCCGGTAAAGCTGTGCCCCTCCTAATTCCTTGTCAAGAAGGTCCAGAAGGCCGTTGGCCGAGTAGAAAACTTTCTTGTCGTAATAAATTTTCAGGCCGGCGTTGAGGTAGGCGTAACGCCACAAGCGTTTTTCAACAAATGCAGGATCAAAGGTAAATCCGGGAAACATCTTGGCTGACGGCAAGAATTCAATAAAAGTGCCATTCTTTTCCTCGGTATCACCTTCATTCTTGCTGATAAGTTTGCCATCATTGAATGTAGCGGAAACAAATTTTCCTTCTCGGTAGGACGTTACTATAAAGACGTCAGATAATGCATTGACTGCCTTGGTTCCTACGCCATTCAGGCCAACAGAAAACTGGAAAACATCAGTGTTATATTTGGCTCCTGTGTTGATGGTTGACACACAGTCCACCACTTTCCCGAGTGGTATCCCCCTGCCGAAATCTCGAACCGTCACATAACCAGTAGGACTTATGGAGATATTGATCCGCTTTCCCACCCCCATGATAAATTCATCCACGGCATTATCGACAACCTCTTTGAGGAGTATATAAATACCATCATCATGGTTAGAACCATCTCCGAGCCGACCGATATACATTCCAGGACGCTTACGGATGTGGTCGAGGGAGCTCAGGGTCTTTATCTTGCTTTCATCGTAACTATGTGAAATATCATTCATAATAACACAATCCACCGAAGAAAATGAGTGTTTGATAAGGCGGCATCTTATTGTATTTCAGAACAAGACGCAACCCTGTTGAGTGTCATTCACCAAGATGGAAAGACGCTTCCCCGGTACCTCAGGAGTATTGTTCGGAGGAAATAGGCTGACAGTACCTGTATGTGAGATTTGCAATCCAAGACACCGTATTTACATCATTCTTATTCGCTCACAATCAGGACAAATCCAGGTTGGGCCATTACTTATGCCCCATTTATTTTCTTCGAAGCAATCTTTGCATATCATAAATCCACAAGGACAACTCCAGCAGAACTCCTGCTTCTTCTTGCAGCAATGGCAAACATATTCACCGCTTTTACGTTTTCGGTATCCTTTCTGGCGCTCGCCTCGGTCACTCATGTTACTTCCTTGGTAATCCAATCTTTATAGGTCTTACTGACAAAATTTATTTCTTGGGCTATTATTTCAGGGGTCTGATAAGGATGCTCTTTGAGGATGAGGCGTTCCACTGCGGGATAATGTCTGGCGAGAGTCTTAAGGCTCAGTAGAAATTCAGTCGCCGTAACCACCCTTCCCTGCCATCGGTAAATGCTGGTAATAGGCGCAGAAATCTGTGCACAAGCGGCCAGCCGGGAATTGACCAGGATAGTTGCTATCCGTTCGGCATCTTCCTTTCGTTCGCAGGTTGTCATAATTAGCAGAGGTTTTTTCATTATAATATCGAATAGATATAGGTGGCTAGCCTGTTTTGTCCAGAAAAAGCGTGGGCAACGTTACCTTGCCATGGAAACGAAATTATGCTGATTTGTTTTGAATGCTTTTCCCTGACTGTCTATTATAATGACTCGTCTAACATTTCCAATAAATAGCTTTATCTCAAAAAATAAACCATCAGGTGCATAATGTTTTTGGTTATAGATATTGGCAACTCACACACAGTTACAGGCATGTATGACGGTGATAAATTAATTGCCCACTGGCGATTAAAGTCGGATTCAAAAAGTACCGCTGATGAACTGGCTATTCGTTATCATACACTTTTTGAAATGGCCGGAATGAGAGAAGAAAAGATCCACGGCATAATTATCGCAAGCGTGGTCCCTACCCTGGAAACGGCATGGGTTGCCTGTTGCCGGAAGCATTTTGCCGCGCATCTCGAACATGATATTATTGTCATTGCTGTCGAACGGTTGAGAAACCTGATCACCGTACAACTCGACAATCCTCAGGAGGTTGGCGCAGACAGGTTGGTTAACGCTATTGCTGCGTGGGATCTTAGACCCTGCAAACAGATCGTCATTGATTTTGGAACAGCTATTACCTTCGATTGTGTTACTGAGAAATGTGAGTATCTAGGCGGAGTTATTCTTCCGGGGATTGCTATATCCCTGGAAGCATTGTCAAGCAGAACCGCCAAGCTTCCCCATATCGATGTATCAGCGGCACCTGCCCACCTTATCGGAAAATCAACCGTTCAAGCGATGAAAAGCGGTATTCTTTATGGTTACGGGGCGATGGTCGATGGCCTCGTAAGCGGCATTAAAAAGGAAATGGTTCCCACCCCTGAAGATGATTTTCGTGTGGTTGCCACAGGCGGCATGGCTGCCCTCATCGCCCCTTTTGCAACCTCCATCGATATTATCGATCCAATGCTTACCCTTAAAGGATTAGCTATTATTTACCGGAAAATAGTAGGCAAATGAAACCCTCCCTCGTGCCACTCCCTCTGAAACGAGGTGATACTCTAGGAATAATTGCTCCGGCAGGCCGGTTAACCGACGTTGATCGTTTTCATCGTGGTGTTGCTGTACTCCGCGAAATGGGTTTTGATGTCAGGTATCCAAGAGATCTCTGGCCAGGACTTGACCATCTAGCCGATACCGATGGAAATCGGTGCGCGGAATTTAATGAACTTCTACAAGATTCTGAGGTCAAGGCTCTGATTGCCTTGCGAGGTGGTTACGGGTGCCTGCGCATGATGGATGAGATTAATCTCGCCGCCACCACCACCTTTAAGAAGCTGGTGATTGGTTTTTCAGACATTACCTTGCTCCTTAACTATCTGTATCAAAAGACCGGTCTCATTGGTCTGCATGGGCCTGTCGTAACCTCTCTCGGGGATGTGGATTCAATAAGTTTGGAACGTTTATTTCTTTGTCTTACCGGCAGGTGGAGTGAACCGGTTCGTGCTAGAGAAATTGAGCTTGTCAGAGATGGGCCTGTCGCGACCGGACCCTTGGTTGGAGGAAATCTGGCCAGCCTGGTTAGCGTTATTGGCACACCCTTCGATTTTTCCTGGGATAATAAGATTGTTTTTCTTGAGGACATCAACGAACCAGCCTACAAAATCGACCGAATGTTGACACAACTGTATCTTGCCGGTAAGTTCGCTCGTGTCGCAGGAATTATTCTGGGTGGTTTCTCGGGTCTTTTCTCCTCCGACAAAGTCCAGCAAGACCGCTATATGGAGGGTATCTGGAAAAGAGTTCTCGAACTTTGCGGTGATCGAAATATTACCGTTTGGGGTAACTTCCCCTGCGGCCACGCTGCACGCAACCTCACCTTACCTTTGGGGGCCCTTGCCCAAATGCAGAGCTCAAAGTCGCGGTTGGTCTTTCCTGAACCTCGCTCCGGCAATGTGATATGATGTTTGACTTGTCATGTGTTCCGTGCTATAGGGAGGACAAAACGCCTTAAACGTAGAGTCTAAATTACTCATAAACCACAATAAAACAGAATTGTCTGCCCTTGCTGCCATGAAAAAACATCTCGTAAAGTCTCTTGTTTTAGGATTGTTTTCAGCCTTCTTGCTCTCCACGGCGTATGCTGCCGATTACTTAACGGTAACCGCTGATAATGCCAGTATAAAAACCGGTCCGGACAAAAAGAATCCGACGTCGATGGAGCTTTTCCAGGGGTATCCGCTGAAGGTGCTGAGCAAAGAAGGCGAATGGTATAAAGTTACCGATTTTGAAGGTGATACCGGCTATATTCATCAAGGGATTGTCAAAAAATGCGACACTGTAATCGTTATTTCTGAAAAAAGTGTCAATCTGCGTGCCGAACCCTCACAGACGGCTCCAGTTGTGGCCGACGTTGAACGAGGTGTTGTTATGACCAAATTAACAACAAAGGACAAATGGACACAGGTCCGTCATAGCGGCGGCACTACCGGTTGGATTTTCAACACCCTCCTCTGGCCTTGATGGAGGATTGACTCTATTGTTTTTTCTAAGTTAAGGGGAAGACGCACCTTTTGTTTGGCCTTGTTGGTAAACAAAAGGAAGCCCTGCTCCAGGGCATAAAGCAGAAGATCCCGGGTGATTTCGACGTCTTTTCGGCAGTATTGCTGTATAAGATCAATCCTTCCTTCTTTATACCATTTTAGTGCCTGTAGTCCATCGGCGGATTTTGCCTGGCCAAGAGTGTGCTCCGCAAGACTATTGAGGCTTAGTCTATAACCCAAATATTTATGGGCTTCTTCTAAAAGATCAAGAGTCGGAAGGCTTTGGAGATCGATGTCGGTATACGCTGACAACACAATATTGTCGAAGCGTTTATTATTAAAACCGACCACCAGTTCAAATGTTTGAAGATGTTTTACCAAATCACTCATCTCATGCTCGAGGTACGTGACACAGTCGCCTATTTCCGAGTCGTAAACCACTGCGACGGATATCCCCATTCGTTGCGCCTGATGCCACCCGCCAACCTCCTCTGCTGAGCGGATTGTCTCAAGATCAAAAACCCCGAATTTCTTTGGCAAGGCTGCAAGCTTTTTTGGTCTATCGGGCCGCACGATTCCCTGGCTATTGATTTCCATGCCTGTAATATTTTCAAGAGATAACTGATCTTGCCCGACTGTTAGTTTATCCCGTTGCTGCTCTTTGAGAATAGCTTCAAGAAGAATCAGGCATGCTTGTTTATCGATTGGTCTGTTTCCCGAACCACATTTCGGGGAGTGGACACAGGATGGACAGCCGTTTTCACAACTGCAGGACTTGATCGATTGAAAGGCCTGTGTGAGAAGCAAATCGATTTTATCAAAGGCCTCCTTCGTCAAGCCGACTCCCCCGGGGTAGCCGTCGTAGATAAAGACCGAAGCCATTTCCGTCTGGGCATGTAGAGGGCAGGAAATACCGCCGATATCATTCCTGTCACAGAGAACCAACAAGGGGAAAAGGGCAATGAGCGCATGTTCCAGAGCATGGATTGCACCCATGAAATGGTATTTTTCACGCTCAAGCTTTTCAACAATATGTTGTGGAATATCAACCCATAATCCTTCTGTTTCAATTACCTGCTCGGGTAAATCCAGGGAGAAGGAGGAAATCAGCTTCTGGGTATGATTATTGCGCTTCTGATATCCGGTGACTTTTTCGGCAACTCGAACTCGTCCAAAAAATATCTGGACCCCAAAACTATTCTTTTGTCTCAATACCTCAAGTATCTCAGTTCGTTTCTCAGTAGTTGGGCGGGTAAAATAGTTGGTAGATTCCCGCCTCGCGACAACTTCTTTTCCCAGAAGGTCGAGTTTTTCAACAACCCAGGTAGTAGACCGGTGCAGATAGAGTGCGCCGGGGTGACATTCCTTCATTCCTCGTCCACCATCAATTTCCCCTATTATTTCACCATTCTCTCCATCAATGATTGCCATCTGCGTCCCGCCACCGCGTAAGTTCACTTGGCGATGGGGATATTTTCGAGAGGAAATCCACCTATCCCCTTGCGCCGTTTGGAGCAATGCACCCGATTCAGTGAGTCGTACGATGCTATTATTAATGACTTGATTTTGCAGAAGTGCTTCAGTGGCTGAGATCGGGAGTTCAGCACTGCAACAATGGAGATGTTGTTCCATGACTGAAACGTTAGTAGGATTGAGAACTGCGGCTTCTGGCGACCTGGAAAAGAAATCGTCAGGTTGGCGCATGAAATGCTGATCCAGGGCATCTTCCTGAGCGATGAGAATTGTCGCCGATTTCCTTGAACCTCTGCCGACCCGCCCTCCCCTTTGCAAGGTTGCCATGATTGAGCCGGGATAGCCTAATAAGATGCAAAGATCCAAGTTTCCTATGTCGATGCCGAGTTCCAGAGCGGAGGTCGAAATGACGCCGAGGAGAGCTCCGGAAAAGAGCATTTTTTCAATCTCTCGCCTTTCTTCTGGAAGAAAGCCAGCCCTGTAAGCACTCAATTTTCCTGAGAGATTGCCGAGGCGCGGGGTCGTCCACAGGTTGATAAGCTCGGTCATTTTCCTCGATTGGGTATAGACGATAGTGCGAAGACCTCTTTTTATTGCTGCCTCTAGTAATTGACTCGCCGTGTAAGCGGGACTGTCCCAGGGATTAAGAAAAAGCATATTTCTTTCCGCCCTGGGTGCTCCTGATTCGGTAACGACCTCGACCGGTCTGTCTAATAGCAGTTTTCCTAGTTCCTCGGGATTACCAATGGTTGCGGAAAGCAAAATAAAAGTCGGGTTTCCACCATAGTAGGCGGCAAGACGCTGAAGCCTTCTGACAACCCAGGCCATGTGGCTGCCAAGAATACCACGGTAGGTATGCACTTCATCAATAACAACGTAGCGTAATGCTGTAAAAAATGACTGCCAACTTTGATGATATGGCAGAATCGACAGGTGAAGCATATCGGGATTGGTGAAAAGTACCCTTGGGTGGTGGTCGCGGATTTTCCTTCTTTGATAACTTGAGGTGTCACCGTCAAATATTGCTGCAAAATTCTTATGTTGTTTCTGAATGCCCGAAGGAAGTTTTGAAAATGTTCTTGTTAACACCGAGTATTGATCTTGGGCCAAGGCCTTGAGTGGGAAGAGGTAGAGCGAGTGGCCAGGATCGTTTCTAAAAAGATCGTTTAACACCGGCAGATTGTAAACAAGGCTCTTGCCTGAGGCGGTTGGTGTTGCCACAACGACATGATGTCCTTGTAAAATGCGTTGAATGGCTTGACTTTGATGTGTGTAAAGCTTTGTTATCTTCAAGTCGGTTAAGCAATCTTGCAGAGCCGGGGAAAGCTGTAGATCATCTTGGCAATATTGACCGTTTTTTGCAGGATACACCTTGTGGCAAACAACCTGATGGCCGAATTTGGGAGAATTTTTTAGAGAATCCAGGTATTCGGAGACATCATTTTGCATAGTCGGGAACGGTTGACGAGCAGATTGCCGTGTTTTTATAAACTGTTGCTTAAAAAGCTGAGAATGTATATTTTGCAGCCTGTTTCTTTTTGCCTACACTTTTTTCTTCATGACCGAATTCAAGATAAAGCCGAGTTGAGAAGTTTGTCTGCTCAAACGATACTTATACCCTTATGGCATAAAAGAGGATAATCACGAACTCTTTGTTTCTTCTCCCACTACAACTATGATCTCGATTGCCACCTTAGGCCCCGTTGGTTCAGATAGTCATCAGGCTGCAATCCAATTCTCTCCGGAAGCAGAATTGGTGCTTTTTACCCGTATTACCGATGTTCTCGCCGCCTTTACCGCAGGCAGGGTGAAGAACGCTTTCGTCCCTGTGTACAACACCCGAGAGGGAGAGGTAAAGGACTATTTCCGGTTGGTTGCCAAAATGGAGCACGGGTTCTGGGTAGACAATGTTGTCTTGCCTATTCATCTTTCTCTTGGTGTACTTTCCGACCATTCGGAATCAGGGGCAAAGATTACCACAATAGTCGGCAGAAGTTCAGTGTTTAGACAATGCACTGAATACATTGAGGCGCACTACCCCGATGCGATTCTTATGGCCGTTCATGATATTGAATCGGCAATGCAGGAAATTCGCGAAAAAGGTCAAACTGATTATGCGGTAATTGAGTCAGAGGAGATTATTCTACGCCATGAGTTCTCACTGATCGCCAGAGAGGTGGTAGCGTATAACCGCACGAGATTTGCCGTACTGGGACACAATTATGCACCTGTCACCGGTTATGATGCAACCGCAATAATTACCAAGCCGCTTCGTGACCGAGTGGGTTTGTTGGCAGACATTCTCGGGGAGTTTACCAGGCGAGGAATCAATATCCTTGACCTGCAGAGCGAAAACGATATTAAAACACAAAAATTGCTTATTTATGTTGAGGTTGAGGGGCATCTCCACGATCCTCTTCTCAAAAGTGCTCTGCATACCATTGAAACGTTAATCATTGAAGAAGAAGGCGCGTTAAAGGTTCTCGGTTCCTTTCCCAGAGTTGAAATGCGGGTAAAGCAAATCAAGTCCTTTGGCTTTATCGGCAGCGGCGAAATGAGCAAATGGTTTGCCGATCGCTTGCGAAATGAGGGTTACAAGACCTTCATTACCGGTCGCACCTCTCCCCTTACTCCAGAGGAGATGATCAGCAAGGTGGAAGTGGTTATTGTCTGCGTGCCAATTTCAGTAACATCCCAAACAATCAGGAAATACGGTCCATTACTGAAAGATGGTCAGGCGTTGATTATCCTAGCGGGTGAATCAGAAAACACCATAAAAGCATCATTGGAAGCAACCAGTCAAGGTGTTGAGGTGATGTTCGTTCACAATCTTTGGGGACCGCAAACACTGACCATGAAAGACAAAAACGCCGCAGTGGTCAGAACCCCTCGGAGTGGTTCTTTCTGTAGTGAATTTGAAGCATTCCTTTATAAGCACGGAGCAGACATCTACCACGACAGTGCGATAAAACACGATCTACTAATGGGGGTTGGGCAGAAACTCCCTACTACCATTTCTGTCGCTCTTGCAAAAACCTTACGGGAATTCAATATCAATTGTGATGATATTGGTAGCCACTCGACCTTGACTTCACTGTATGGAATACTGGCAATGGCCCGAACCCACAGTCAAAACCCGCGAACCTACGCTGAGATTATGGCAACAACCGGCGAAGGACGTAAAATAGTCAAGACCTTTGCCGCCAACATTATCTGTTTGATCGACCTTGCTGAACGGGGAGATATAGCGAAATTATCTGAAATAATGGAGGAAAACAAAAACTTTATGTCTCCAGCCTTCCTTCAACTGCGGATGAAACAAGCAAAGGCCGTTGATGAGGTGATGAGCAACCCCAATATGAAGGTCTGATTGAGCGGTTGTATTTTGACCGGTTGGAATTATAGTTGTTGCGTTGTCCAATTTACTAATCGTTGTCAATCCGTTTACGCAGACAACATGGAGATTTCTGTGTCGGGCGGTTTAAATTTTTAAAGGAGTGGCTGTATGTTTCATGATTTAAGTTTTCTTGATGAAGAAAAAATCTGTCCGCATTGCAAGACCTTATTGTCTTGTTGTGAAGCGCCGCCTATTCACGTCGGAGATGGCTTGGGTTGGGGTGCAGAGGTTATGTTTATCTGCCTGAATGATTCCTGCTCCCTTTTTCTCAAAGGATGGGAACAGATTGAAAGAAATTACGGACATCATGCCTCTTATCGATATATGGAGTTACCGGGAAGCCCGGAAGGCAATTTGATGATGGTCGGCAATGTCGATGCGTTTAAAGCTTGTGTTATTAACAAGGAAGTTTTGTTGGCGCAAAATGAAAGGTTTTATCGGGAGAAAGCCGCCGTTGAAGGATTGAAAACCTGCGTCGAGAAAAAGGACCTGCAGCCGGTATTGACGCTTCTCCTTGATGAGGCTGCGTCGAAAGATAACCGATTGGCCGCTCTAGACTATCTCCAAAAGCTCAATGATCTTGAGTGTATTGATCCCCTTAGAAATCATACATTCAGGGATCCGGCAACGGAATTTGCGGTCAAACAGATAATCGAAAAAGTATTGCAGGCAAACTTCAAAAAAGAGTGCCCTCATTGTCTCGAAATCATTAAGGCACAAGCCAAAAAATGCATGTTTTGCAAAGAAAACCTGTAAATATTTTGCCCTTGCAAAACATTTCTTGAACGAGTATAAAACACCTGCTTTTCACAGTGGCAATCCATTTATGTGGTGGGCGTAGCTCAATTGGTTAGAGCACCTGGTTGTGGCCCAGGAGGCCGTGGGTTCAAGTCCCATCGCTCACCCCACATATAAAACGACAAAAGGGCGGCAGAAATGCCGCCCTTTTGTCGTTTGTACTCAACATATTGACTTTGACGAGTGTACGGGAGTAGCTTTTTAGCGAAAGATCTCTTAGATTAAGTCCTCTCTCGAAAAAACCTTAAGCCCCTTTTCTTTTTAGCCAAAGAAACTACCTGTTATGACCGAATCTAAAAAGCTTGATCGACCAATACTTCAAACTTCTCTCGATCACCCTGCTCCTACTGATAGTGAGTGCTGCTCGGCACCCACCGAAGACCTCAGCTTTTCCATAGGTGAGGATATTCAACTCTATTGCAGGTTCTATTGTGCTGCCCCTGATGCGCCAACTATCGTCTATTTTTATGGATGGAACGAATCTTCCGATCTTTTAGACTTACTGGCGACATATTTCACTGCGTCCGGTATCAACGTTTTTCTCACCGCACGTAGAGGTTTCGGAAGAAGCGAAGGAACTGTTTCCCTCTCGACCTTGGTGAGCGATTCTGAACCACAATTCTCCCAGGCGATCGAATGGCTTCAAGCAAAGGGTTATTCAGGAGCAGTAGTGGTAATGGGCAGATCCCTTGGTGTCATCCCGGCGCTGGAGGTTGTACAAAATTCCCAAGCCATGATCAAGGCAATGATCCTTGAAAGTGCATTTTGCAGCATCATCCCTTTCCTTGACACAATTTGTCCACATCTTTCGGTGGATGGAATGCTTGAGGAGGATTGTCTTTCTACTTTAAAGAAAATCAGCAAGATAAAGATACCAACCATGATTTTCCATGGTTCGCGGGACGGGGTGGTGCCTGTCGCTCAGGCCGAGAAACTGCAGGCAGCCTCGGCGGCGAGAAATAAACAGTTTCTCATTATCCCGGGAGCTGAGCATAATACGGTTTGGCAGGTTGGTGGCAAGCTATATTTTCAAACGATCAAGGGATTTATAGACACTGTTTGTGGAATTAATACTTGGCGGCAACGACGGAAAAAACTTAAGGATACCCCAAGGGGGGAAGCTTCGTGAAGAGAAAGAATTACCTGTCTTGGGATGAATATTTCATGGCCGTCGCGCTTTTGTCCGCCCAGAGAAGCAAGGATCCAAATACTCAGGTTGGAGCATGTATTGCCAACGACCAGAACAAGATTGTCGGAGTTGGCTATAACGGTTTTCCCTGGGGCTGTTCCGATGACGAGTTACCCTGGGACAGACAAGGAAAATTTCTCGATACCAAATACCCCTATGTCTGCCATGCGGAACTCAATGCAGTGTTGAATTCTATTTCCACCGATCTCAGAAACTGCCGGATCTACGTAGGATTGTTTCCTTGTAATGAATGCACAAAGGTAATTATTCAATCGGGCATCAAGGAAATCATCTATCTGTCGGATAAATACAGCGAAACCGATCAGGTCAAGGCGGCGAAAATAATGTTGGACAAGTGCGCCCGTATTACCTACCGGCAACTGGAGACAAAGCTTGCGTCAGTCCTCGTGAACTTCGTACCGCCATTACCCTGAAATGTCGAGGCTGATGTTTTTGGGTTGCTATAAAACTTTAGAATCCCTTGCTTTTGATCTCAGTAATGTTACTTCACTCTCTTTATCAGGGGAATTATCTTTTTGGACCCCAGCTTATTCACCTCTTTTTCTCCAATAACCACAGCTTGTAAAAATCGCTCTTCTCCACCCATAGTGAAAATTTCCTGCCCGCTCATTTGCTCTGTGCGAAGGGTCCAGGTAATCTTTTGCAAAGGAATGGAAAGTATGGTGAGAGAAAGATGCCACCATTCGTCGGTTCTACTGTTGTCTCTCTCGATTTTGTTGACATAGGCATAAAAGAGCATGTGTGGCTCTTTGGCGGCTATAAGAACGATATCACCCACATCGGTGGTCTTCTTAAAGGTTATCAATCGTTTTAATTCTTCTACTAATTTTTGCATATTCTCCAAATGGTTTAAGGGTGAGCTGAAATAGTAGTGGTTACATCTACAACTACGTGTTCTGAGATTAGATAGCTGCGGAAGATGCTGGTGTCGTACATTTTCATTTCATCAAGGAGAGGACCGATGATCGCATCGTTTATTAATTTGATTTTCTGGGCCAACTGACGATCTTCCAGGGCGACAAGAGTTCCCATGATGCTGAGAAAATCTTTAAGAGTGTCTATTAGTTGTGGATTACTACTGAAGGCGATGAGATTATTCGGTTCGGCCAGTACTGTATCGTCTTCTTTTAATAAATCGCCTTGTAACGAAGAAGAGCCACTCTCATGCGCATCGATGACCTTATGCAACAAGGAGGCGCTGTTACCAAGAAAAAAGTGCTCGCCCAAAAATCCATAGAGGGGCAGCAGGCCGTCCTGAGGAGATTGCGGCGATTGCATATATACAACATTGCCATGCTGGACTGTTTTAACCACAATACTGTGGGTGTCAACGATATCTTGGATTGCCTTTTTAAGGCCGTCACTGTTGGTAACCGGAAGAAAAGCTAGTGCCAGGGGTACGCGCAAAGGACGGTCCTCTGAGCCAGGTTCGACAATGATGGCCATTTCCTCCCCTAATGTCTCCGGAATAGGGTCGAAGCTTTTTCCAACACCAGAAATCAACTGGCTGATGCTGCCTGTTGGACTTCCCGGTTGCTGTCGATCTTCGGAAATGCTGAACAACAAACTCTTTAAATTAAAAATATTTGTCCATAAGTACAGCATGGGATTTTCAGTAGTCAGAGAAAACCAGAAATGCTTCGGGGTTACTGGCTTGCGGAAGGAGGGCTGTTTTGTGAACTCATCTTTCTTATCATGATCGTAACGAAGAAGTATCCAGTCCTTTATGATTGACTGCTGATGTTTTGCTGCATACCCGAAATCTCTAAAAAATGTGGGCAAAAGGGATTCTTCTTTTAATAAGGAATTGCTGGAAAGGTCAAACTCAGCCAGAAGTTTCGGAAGATATTCTTTTAGATTATCAAATGGTAGGATCAACAAACGGTCCGCCTCAGGAAAGCGGGTTTTCAGGGTAAGGAACTCTTTATTGTTGGCAAAGGCCGGTTGCGCATCATCAAACACATCGATACATCGACGTAATTGTCTTTCGTTCATGGCAGAAAGATAAATGCGATCAATTCTCACCATGGAAAACGAATTGCCTTTATATTCAATTCTCTTGATATGGTGTTTCCCATATTGGACATTGGTTATAGTCGCCCCCTCTAATGCCCCTGGCAATAGAGAACCAAGCATCTCGAAGACACTCTCCGGATAGGACGGTTCGGCGACAACTACAGAATTTTCCAAGAAGAAATCCCTCCTTTCGTGAGGGGCTCTTGTATAATTAATGGGCGGTAATATGGCTAATGCAATCCTGTTGCCGAATAATTCCTTGAGAAAAGGATCGCTCTTTGCGGTAGTAATGATCTTAACAAGATTGTGCATGGTAACAATTGCACCTTCTCCGGCACCGATATCTTTAGCGACACCGGCAAAATCTATTGATTCAATTTTCTTACCAAGTGAAGATCCTGAAAAACTTACAAACGTATCAAAAAAATTTTCTTGTTCAAGATATACCAAAGCAACACTGGGAATGAATCTGGCCAGGTACTCTGGACGATCCGGTTGGATACGCAGCACCAGTGCATAAACAATCGCCAGCGATATGGTGGCAGCAATAGTAAAGATCTTGATCTTCACAGGACTCGTTCCGTGGCAGTAAAATGAAGTATCGCGGCTATTGATCCGTCCGGCAGAATTGCACCGCTTCGGAAACGTGGATTGATTGGATATTCGGCGATTGACACATATCAGCAATGGTTCTCGAAACCTTCAGAATACGATGGTATGCCCGCGCCGAAAGCCTTAACCTGGCGACACTTTTCTCCAGGATTTGCCCTGAAGGTTTGTCGAGAGAACAATGCTTCTCCATTAGTTTACTATTCATTTGGCTATTGCAATATACCCCTGGATTGTCGGCGAATCTTTTTACTTGAAGCGCCCGGGTCTGGTCAACTCGAGCTTTGATATCTATTGAAGCTTCTCCTTTGACAGAGCAGTTCATTTCCCGGTAGTCAAGACCTGCCACCTCAAGATGCATATCAATCCGGTCCATCAATGGACCGGATATCTTTCCAGTATAGCGTTTTATATCATTTTCATTGCAGTTACAGCTATTGCGGCTGTCACCGAGAAAACCACAGGGGCATGGGTTCATGGCGGCAATCAAGGTGAAGCGTGCCGGAAAGGTCAAGGTCATGTTTGCCCTGGCAATTGTGACTTCACCGTCTTCTAGAGGCTGACGCAATACCTCTAAAACATGCTTCTTAAATTCGGGTAATTCATCGAGAAAAAGAACTCCATTGTGGGCAAGGGAGACCTCTCCCGGCTGTGGAGTGCTCCCGCCACCAACAAGACCTGCATCGGAGATGGTATGGTGAGGAGACCGAAATGGACGAGTTGTGAATATCGCGCTGCGCTCGGAATTGTTACCGGCAACGCTATAGATTTTTGTGGTTTCGATAATTTCTGCTGGAGTCATTGGGGGCAGGATTGTCGAAAATCGTCTCGCCAGCATGGTTTTTCCGGAGCCCGGCGGCCCCTTTAATAAGATGTTGTGGCCGCCAGAAGCGGCAACCTCAAGAGCCCGCTTGACATGTTGCTGACCTTTAATATCTGAGAAGTCTACATGATAGGCAGTGGTATTCGGAAGTGCCCAAAGGTCTGTACGGCAAAGAGGTTCGGCAGTTTCCATGCCTGCCAGGAATTCGACCGCCTGGGGTAAAGAGGTGACGGGAATAATATCAATTCCTTCTGGAGCAATGAGTGCCTCTTCCTTGTTCTCTTGAGGAATTAGGATACCACGGCATCCTTGCTCTCTTGCGGCAAGAATCATCGGCAAGATACCATTGACCCGGTGGACGCAGCCATCAAGAGACAACTCGCCAACCACGCAATAATTACCGGCGCGTTGCCTGATTAAGGTTTCCGTCGCTTCGAGGATACCTAAGGCTATTGGCAGATCAAAGCCGGCACCCTCTTTTTTGATATCAGCCGGTGCAAGATTGACTGTTATTCGTTTGTTGGGAAATTGATAACCACAGTTTTTTATTGCAGCTTTAACCCGATCCTTGCTTTCCCGAACAGAACTGTCTGGAAGACCCACCGTCGAAAAGGTTGGAAGACCTTGGGCAACATCAACTTCGACCTGGATTAACCAGCCATGAATTCCAAGAACCGAACAGCTGGTAACAATTGCAAGCATAGCAAGATGCGCCCTTAAAGTAGTTTAGACATCGTTACAAAAGAATCCGGCCACGTGTTCCCATTTTGTTACGGCTCTTTTCGCGGGTTTAGGCGTTACTTTAATATTCAGCTTCCAGTACCGGATTATTAATGCAACGCATCGTTTTACTTATATAATTTTTGCATTTCCGGTGAATAATCACCGTCTTTTTTTTGGTAAATATAGAACGGAGGACAAATCTTAGCGCCATCACCACCGTTTTTAGTGCACTCTATAAGAACCAGCCGAGCATTGCCATCCTTCTGCGGATAGCTGTAGATAAATTGCAGCCGTTTAACTGTAAGTTGAAATTTTTCAAGACTCGCAACAAATGTTCCTGTTTGCGTCGCTGGATATATAAAATAAACCGAACCTTTGTTCCTCACTGCTTGACTTGCAGCGAGTAGAAAGTCATCAAGGGATGCAAGAATCTGATGACGCGCAAGACAGGCTTCCGGATTAGAGCTTTGCCGACCCGATCCATGAGGGAAAAATGGGGGATTACAAATAATTGTATCAAATGTTTTATTATGAAGGAGTCGAAGAATGTCTTTTATGTCTCCTTCAACGATGCGGCCAGTGGATGTAAAACCATTTATTTCCAAATTTTTTCTGGCGAGACTCACCAGGCTTTTTTGTAGTTCGATTCCAACGATTTCCTCGATCAAGGGACCCCATCGGTATAAAAGGAGCAGAATAATAATTCCACACCCGGCACCCATCTCAAGGATTCGCTCTCTTTCTCTGACTCTGACAAAATGGGCGAGCAACACCGCATCCACCGAAAATCGGTAACCGGCGGTTGTTTGAAGGCATTGCAAATCACCATCAAAGAGGCTGTCTCTCGAAATCCCTTCATCCGCAATAAATTGGCCGTTATTCATCGCCACTTTAAATTACTTCGAAATGAAAAGGAATGGAGCAAGGAAGCAGGCATGCCCAATCCGTTGTTTTTAATTTCAACAACTATAACCCAGTTGAAATGTAAATCAAACTTCCCTTATAAAGATTGCCCAAGAAAAGGGGAACAAATCATTTGAGGGATTATTCTTTGTAACCAGCTTGAATAAAAAAAGAAAAACAGGATGGGTTTTGAAAGTTATCTTGAGGCAAAAAGAGATGACTATTGGGGGGGAAAGTATTAAGTTTGCCAAAGATTTAGCGTTCGCCTGCAACTGCGCACATAGAAAAAATCTCATTTAGGGAAGGAGATCAGGATGTTTGATATTTTTATTAAAACCCACTTTGCCGGGGCCCATCATCTCCGAGACTATCCCGGAGACTGCGAAAAACCGCATGGTCATAATTGGAAAGTAGAGGTTACTGTCCGCGCCACCGCTCTTGATCAGTACGGAATGGGCATTGATTTTAAGGTATTAAAAAAGATTGTCGGCGCTGCTATTGCTAAGCTTGATCATCAAGACCTGAACACCCTCCCCTACTTCCAGGACAAAAATCCCTCCTCGGAGCATATTTCTCGCTTTATCTATGATGAGGTTATGCCTCAGCTGGCAGATGATCGGTACCATCTCCTTAGTGTCACCGTCTATGAAACCGACACTCAAGGCCTGACCTATTATGGGAATCAAGACTGATTTATTTGACGACAAGATGCAAACACTACAAAACATTCGTTTAGGTATTATTGGCTTGGGGTATGTCGGATTGCCCCTTGCAGTTGAATTTGGCAAAAAATATCCGACCCTTGGTTTTGACTTGAATCGTACTCGAATCGAAGAGCTCCGCTTAGGTAAGGATAGCACCCTTGAAGTCTCCGATGAGGAATTAAAGAGTTCGCAATTCTTGAACTTTACATCCAATTCAGGGGAAATTGGTGAGTGTAACATATTCATAGTTGCTGTTCCGACACCGATCGATGCCGCCAAACGCCCCGACTTTGGTCCCCTTGAAGGTGCGTCACGGACGGTGGCAGCTGCTCTAAAGCCTCGGGATATCGTAGTCTTTGAATCAACTGTATACCCAGGTGCAACCGAAGAAGTCTGCGTGCCGCTCCTTGAAAAGGGCTCGGGTCTTAAATACAACAGCGATTTTTTTTGTGGTTATAGCCCAGAGCGTATCAATCCTGGGGATAAGTTACACCGTCTGCCGTCAATCGTTAAAATAACCTCCGGCTCAACCCCGGAGACTGCGCGGATGGTAGACGAACTGTATAAATCAATCATTACTGCCGGTACCTTCCCGGCGAGCAGTATAAAGGTTGCGGAGGCGGCAAAGGTTATCGAAAATACCCAGCGCGATGTGAATATTGCATTGATTAATGAACTGGCGCTTATCTTTGATAAACTTGATATCAATACCAGCGAGGTGCTTGCCGCGGCCGGCACGAAATGGAACTTCCTGCCCTTCCGGCCGGGTCTGGTCGGAGGACATTGTATCGGTGTTGATCCGTACTATTTAACCCATAAGGCGCAAGAGCTTGGTTACCATCCCAATATGATCCTTGCCGGCCGACGGCTCAATGACGATATGGGCCATTATATTGCTGCAACCGTCATTAAAAAAATGGTGCGCAAGGGCATAGATACTGCCGCTTCGCGGATCTTGGTGATGGGTCTCACCTTCAAGGAAAATTGTCCCGACCTGCGAAATACAAGAGTCATTGATATTATCACTGAATTTAAAGAGTATGGTATCGCCGTTGATGTCTATGACCCGTGGGCAAATCCAGACGAAGCTGAAAAGGCATATGGCATCATGCCGGTTCAAGAACTTCGGCAGAACACCTATAGCGCAGTAGTTATCGCTGTGGCACACAGGCAGTTTGCTCAGTTTACCATTGCCGATCTTCGCGGATTTTGCCGCGAAAAATCAGTTATTTATGATGTGAAAAGTCTGTATCCCCATGATCAGGTTGACGGTTGTCTTTAACGGATTTAAGCAGTAAAGGTTCTTTATGTCGAAAAGTGTTCCTGTTGAAAAGGCCATTGGGATGGTACTTCCCCATGATATTACCGAGATCGTCAAAGGTGAGAAAAAGGGCGCTGCCTTCAAGAAAGGCCATATTATTCGCCAGGAAGATATTGCCCACCTGAAACGTTTGGGGAAGGATAATATCTTCGTTCTCACTCTAGCTGCCTCTGACATTCATGAAAATGAGGCAGCCTCCATTCTCGCTCGCGCGCTTGCGGGTAGAGGCGTTGAATACACCGACACACCAGACGAAGGGAAAATCGCCCTTAAAGCGGCGATTGATGGTCTGCTGCGTATTAACAAGCTATCGCTTCTGCATTTGAACATGCTGGGCGAGGTGATGTGCGCAACCCTGCACGACCACACCCCTGTGAAAAAGGGTGAGACGGTCGCTGCGACACGCCTCATTCCGCTCATCACCACCCGAAAGCTCATGGCCGAGGCGGAAAAGATTGCCTTATCCGGCCCACCGATTGTTGAAGTGCTTCCCCTTCGCAAGGCGAAAATCGGCTTAGTTATCACCGGTAACGAGGTATTTTACGGCAGAATTACCGATCGTTTTGAGGAAGTACTGCGCGAAAAGGCGCAGGCACTCGGCTCTGAAATTTTAGTGGTACGATTTGCCCCGGACGACAAAGAGATTATTGCTCAAGAACTCAAGTATTGTATTGATCAAGGGGCTGACCTGCTTGTCACCAGCGGCGGAATGTCCGTAGATCCAGATGATGTTACCCGGGAGGGAATAAGCCTTGCGGGGGCAGCCGATGCAGCATATGGAACTCCTTTGCTTCCCGGGGCGATGTTTCTCAGCGGAACTATCGACAATCGGCCTGTTTTAGGAATCCCTGCTTGCGGGATGTTCCATAAAATCACAGTGCTTGACCTGGTCCTGCCTAGAATTTTGTGCGGCGAAAAAATCGGCAGACGTGAACTTGCCGAGATGGGGCATGGTGGTCTGTGCCGCAATTGCCCGACTTGCCAATACCCAATTTGTAACTTTGGCAAATAGCATCTTACTTCGTTCTCTACCTCTTGTGCGTTTTGAGAAGATTTTCCGCGACAAGCGCAGCCTTTTCAGAAGCACCTGCGCTGCCGAGCTTTTCTCGAACCTCACGAAGCGCGGCCTGCATTCGTTGCCGTTTCTCCGGTTGAAAAAGGAGGGCTGACAGTTCTTCAGCTATTTTGTGAGGAGTCACTCCATCCTGCAGAAGTTCAGGTACGGCAGTATAGCCGGCGATCAGATTAACAAGAGAAAAATGTTCGAGTTTAACCAGCAGCTTACCAAGGTAATAGGTAAGCGGTGCGAGCCTATAAGTAACAATCATCGGTACTTCCAGGATGGCCAGTTCAAGGGTGACGGTTCCGGATGCGGCGACGACCGCAGTACAGGCCGCCATCATGCTGTACCTTTCATCGCTGATGACACGAATATCGAGATACTTCCTCGCTTCAAGGATCCCCGCCTCTTCAAGATCCTTGCTGGTGATAGTGGAGGCTTGGGGAACCAGAAATACAAGCTTCTCAGGGGATGCGTCCTGGATAATTTTCGCTGCTTCGAGAAAATCCGGCAGCAGCGAATACACTTCCCGTTTCCGGCTGCCCGGTAGCAGACCGATACATATGGCATCTAAAGGGATGCCGTGCTGTTCACAAAAGTGTTGTCTATCGATGGAAGAATGGACCGTATCAAGAAGAGGATGACCGACGTATTCCGCGTTTACCCCGCGTTTTCGATAGAACTCTTCCTCGAAAGGCAGAATAACACCGATTTTATCTACCCGTTCGCGGATGGTTTTGACTCGGCCCGACCGCCAGGCCCAAACCTGTGGGCTGATATAATAGAAAACAGGAATGCCAAGTTTTTTAGCCTGTTTGGCAAGCAAAAGGTTGAAGTCTGGCAGATCAATAAGGATAAGCAGATCAGGACGGT
Organism: Desulforhopalus sp.; assembly: GCA_030247675.1. Taxonomy (NCBI): domain Bacteria; kingdom Pseudomonadati; phylum Thermodesulfobacteriota; class Desulfobulbia; order Desulfobulbales; family Desulfocapsaceae; genus Desulforhopalus; species Desulforhopalus sp. The sequence goes on from JAOTRX010000005.1 coordinate 98,275, forward strand.
GGGTTACCAGTCTTCGGCGAAGCGTTTTCTGGGCCAGAATAATATCTTTGAGATGAGCAAAGACCTCAAAGATACCAACTACCGACACCTTACCCGCGTCATAGAGGATATTTACCCCGAGGGATAAAAGCTCAGTCCCTCCCATTCCGCAGGCCTCGATATCCGGTACTCTCACCCGCAATGCACGAATGAGATTTGCGCCATGGAGATCACCGGAGGCCTCTCCGGTAACAATCATGATATGGGCGGTCATACCCTGTTTCCGTCCAAGACCTTTTTGTATAATTCCAGGCTATGCAGCGCTTTGATTTGATCCATGACCTGTAAGGCCACTTCCAGGGCCCGTCTCCCTTCCACACCGGATACTGCAGGTTTTGTGCGGTTTTGGACATGCTCCACAAAGGAGATGATCTCGCTTTTTAATGCATCCCCGTCGGAGAATTTCTGCAGTTTAACAATCTGTTTGGGCATGCCGTTTTCACGGAGTTCTTCGGAGAGCTCAATAGTCATGACCCGTTTATTGCCGAAATCGACATTTATATAGGACCCCGGCTGAAAAATACGCATTTTTCGAACGTTTGTTCTAGAAATCCTGCTTACCGTGACATTCGCGGTGGCCCCGTTTTCAAACATCAATCGGGCATTGGCAATGTCGGTATTGGCTGTGACAACAGGAGCACCAACGGTATGAATGGTCTTAAGTGGTGATTTGACAATATTAAGAATGATATCGATGTCATGAATCATCAAATCAAGAACCACGTCGACATCGACACCTCTGTTTTTAAAGGTGGCAATTCGATTGCTTTCTATAAAAACCGGGGTGGTGAGAAAGGGTTCCATGGCCTGTACTGCTGGGTTGAACCGCTCAAGATGGCCTATCTGTAAGAGTAAGTTGCGGGCCTCCGCTTTAGCGATGAGTTCGTCCGCTTCCGCCAAGGTAACGGTCATTGGCTTTTCCAGGAGGACATCGAGGCCATGATCAAGGCATTCCCCTGCTACCAGATGATGATAGGAGGTGGGGACGACAATAGAAACAGCATCAACAAGAGGCACCAACTTCTTGTAATCATGAAAGTATTGACACTTGCACTCTTCAGCAACTTTTTCACCTTGCTGGACACTTACATCCGCCACGCCGATCAGGTTTACATTTTTCAAGGCAGCATACTTCTGCGCATGAAAACGACCTAAATAGCCTACTCCAATTACCCCAACTCGTATATTCTTCATGCCTGTTGTGTGAAATGAAATTAATGACGGAATCCCCCGACGGGCGGAGAACAGAAGTGCGTATTGACAACGTATACCGCAAGGGCATACGTTTCGTTTGAGCAGGCTAGCTGCTCAACTCAGCTTAATCCAGGCATATGAGTGCCGTTACAATGACTTACAACAATTCATAGCGGAAAGAGCGAGCATATCCTCCGGGGAAATGATATTAGTCTTTTACTGTGTATTTTGCAAAATCTAAAGTGAAAGCCTGTTGCCGGAGTACCCCTCTCATCCAAATCATCATGTCAAAGTACTTACAATATTTGTATTTTTTCGGTCGCCCCTTTGGCCTTTGTTATGGATTGGCAATGCGAATCAGGGAGAAGCTCTATCAAAAGGGCATCTTGCATCAATATTCTCTACCGGTTCCGGTAATTTCCGTTGGCAACCTGGTAATGGGCGGTACCGGCAAGACGCCAACTGTTCGTTATCTGGCGAATCTTCTTGTGCTGCAGGGGTATCAGCCGGCAATAATCAGCCGGGGATATAGAGGAAAGGCAAAACAACGTGTTAACGTGGTTTCCGATCGCAAGACAATTTTTCTCTCACCGGAACTTGCTGGTGATGAACCATATATGCTTGCCGAGTCCTTACCCGGAGTTCCAGTTCTCACCGGAACCCGTCGCATTTACCCCTGCCTGCATGCCATAGAAAATTTTCAGGCTGACGTTCTTCTCCTGGACGATGGATTTCAGCACCTGGCAGTACAACGCGACATTGACATCGTTTTGTTTGATGGAACCAGTCTTGCCGGCAACCAAAGGGTATTTCCCGGCGGAACTTTAAGGGAACCTGTATCCGCCCTGGGGCGCTGCGATGCCTTTCTTCTTACTGGAATACGAGAACAGAACAAAGACAATGCCAGAAAGTTTGCTGCATTCTTAACCGCCAAATTTCCAGAAAAAACTGTCTTTTATGCCACAACAAGCAAGTTGTCCATCCAATGTCCGGATAAACACATTTCTTCCGGAGCTGTCCCGGAAGAACCAATTTTCGCCTTTTGCGGCATTGCCAATCCGTACCGATTTGAAGAGTCACTGAAGAACATCGGCATTCGCCTCAATGGTTTTTTGGCTCTGCCCGATCATGTCAACTACACCCAAGAAACAATGGTAGATATTTGTGAAAAAGCTTTGGCATCAGGAGCAAAGCGGCTGGTCACTACCAAAAAAGATTTTGTCAAACTACAAAAGATAAACTCGCAATTAGTTTGCTATGTTACAGAAATTGAATTTCACGGAGACGCTGACTTTGATCTCTTTGTCATAAATGCTGTTAAGACATCTGAAAAAGAAAAGACTCGGCTGGATGACTTGCGGGTGCAGTAGATATTTGTGGCAAGATTACCGACCTTTCACCATACAGTGTTTTTTTTCACACAGATCTCATTCGTTTCTTACGGAGCAGAATTACTGTTATCGCCCCGTTTTTAAAGACTATATTCAGAATTGACTGGAGGATTCGCCGCGGCACGTAAATTGCAAAAGGCATCAAAATGTAATTTACCTCAAAGGACTCAATATGTCGCTGCCCATCGATCCATTTCAGTATACCTTGCGAAGCCCGGTCAGTTGTTGTGGGGTTGGCTTGCACTCCGGAAGAACAGTTAATCTCTCAATCAAACCGGCGCCGGTCAATAACGGTATCCGCTTTTTTCGGACCGATATGCCAAGTGATACCCACATTCAGGCGCACCTGGATAAAGTAGTGGATACACAGCTGGCGACTACCCTCGGCAATGAATTCTTCCAGGTCTCTACTACTGAACACTTGTTGGCCGCGTTTCAGGGTTTTGGAATCGACAACGCTGATGTGGAATTGGATTCTACCGAGGTTCCGATTATGGATGGCAGCGCCGCACCATTTTTCCAACTTCTCAAGATAACTGGAAAAATGAGGCAAAATGAGCTTAGAAAGATTATACGAATAACCAATTCGATTACGTATAGGGATGCCGAAAAATATCTGACGATTTCCCCGCATAACGGTTTCAAGGTGACCGGTGAAATCTGTTTTGACGATACCCTGATCAAGGAACAACGATACACCTTCGATCTATCCGCCGATCGTTTTAATGACGAGATCGCCAGTGCCAGGACATTTGGGTATGTCGAACAGGTCGAAGAACTGTGGGCCAACGGGTTAGCCTTAGGCGGTACCTTGGAGAATGTTATCGCCATTCACTGGGATCGAAAATCGGTTCTTAATGAGGACGGCCTGCGCTACCATGATGAGTTTATCAGGCACAAGGTCTTGGATCTCGTGGGCGACCTGGCGCTCCTGGGGTATCCGGTGCTTGGCCATGTTGAAACTTACAAGGCAGGTCACGCCCAACATCTTGGACTCATGCAGGCCATTGCCGCTTCTCCTGAATGTTGGGAGATCGTCGAAATGAAGGAAAGAGGTTCTTATACAGTACTTGACAGAGTCGCGGCAGAGTCAAAGGCCGCAACTAAAATTCTTGCGCCGTTCTTTACCTACAAACCGGCTCCCTTTGCCGTCACCTGACACGAGCCCTGAAAAATAACTGCAAACACAAAGTGCTGCCGGCAGATGTAAATCAGTAGCGGTTACTCCCCTATTATTTTCACGAGAACCCGTTTTCTTCTCTTGCCATCAAATTCACCGTAAAATATCTGTTCCCATGTGCCAAAATGTAGTTTTCCAGCGGTGACGGCGACAACTACCTCCCTGCCCATGACCTGTCTTTTTAGGTGCGCATCGGCATTATCTTCGTATCCATTGTGAGAATACTGATCAACCGGGAGATGCGGTGCAAGTTTTTCCAACCATGTTTCAAAATCATTATGCAATCCGGATTCGTCATCATTGATAAATACAGATGCTGTTATGTGCATAGCGTTGCACAGGAGCAGGCCCTCTTTAATGCCGCTTTCCGTAAGACATTTTTCAACATCCTGGGTTATATTGATAAATGCCCTTCGGCTCGGCACCTCGAAATGGAGCTCCTTGAAATATGACTTCATAAACCATATACTCTTTTCAGGTAAGATGTGGAGAGAATTGCAGGATGATGTACGATCCTGCCTAAAATGTCAGGAAATTTACTAAAGATTGCAAACTGTTGTTGTGCATTAGGGTAAGCGCACAGCGCTTTGCTTCAGCTAATAATTTGATGGAGAAGGATTTTTATGGCGATATTAGAGGGCCTTTTATGGCTGACGCTGAATGTTTACCATGAGGCAAGATCGGAGCCTCAGGTCGCTCAGGTGGCCGTTGCCTTGGTGACAATGAACCGGGCGGCAGAGAAAAACCTGCAGATTAAAGAGGTCATTCAGCAACCTCGGCAATTCAGTTGGACCTCAAAGAAAGACTCCTATTTCCCCGATGATCCAAAGGCCTTTCTGCAATGTATGCAATCAGTGTATCTTGCCCTGCAAACCCAAGATTTTACTCAAGGCGCAACCCACTACCATCTCGATTCCGTCGAACCCTCATGGACTGCCGAATACACCTTCCTCGACCAATACGGCTCGCACAAATTCTACAAATAGCGGTAATACCACCGCGAAAGGTGCGAGGGTATTACCGAATTCTTGCCTTCCTTTAGATCTGACTTGCCTTTTGCAGGGCGTTTCGCATTTGTAGCAGTCTTTCTTCAGCCATCTTGATCGAAACTGGATACACTAAGGTTCGCTCAAGAATGGCTGCCGATTGGGGTAGAGCCTGAGGGTCATAGACGATCTTTTTCTTGCCGCCCGGTTCAGTGAAGGGATGACCGGATCGGGTTATTGTCTTGCCACCCAGCAAATGCTCCCATTGTGGATAATAGTGCCAGGTGTTTTCCGAGAAATTGACTGCGCCGAGGCCATCTTTTCGTAAAGAGGCATTTACCCGCAGGCAGTGTTCTCGGTCCTGGAGAATGAAGGCGAGGTGGGTGGCAGAATCCCCCTGCGGGTCAATGAGTTGCCGAAACGACACGCCGGGAATGCAGGCTGCAGCTTCCTTGAGGATTGTCTTGTTTTTTTTTTGGGCTACGACCATGGAATCAAGTTTTGCCAGTTGGGCAAGGCCCATTGCCCCCTGCAGTTCCATCATTCGGTAGTTGGAGCCGATAAAGCGCCGCCCTTCCCCACCCCGGCCACCGGGATTGACCTGATGGTCATGGCCGTGATCGTGGTATTCAGACATCGATCGCCAAAGCTCGGCATCATCGGTAATGATCATTCCGCCCTCGCCAGTGGTCATGGTTTTTACTGAGTCAAAGGAGAAGGTACCGCATTTTCCAAAGGTGCCAAGGTGTTTGCCGTTAATCCGAGCCCCGGCAGCCTGCGCGGTATCCTCAAGCACTGGAATACTGTGCTGTGCGGCTATGGCGACAATCTCGGCAATTCGGGCCTGAGCCCCGAGCATATGAACGGGGATAATGCACTTTGTCTTCGGGGTGATTTTCTTTTGCAGGTCTTGTGGATCCATATTGAGGGTGGCATCAACCTCAGTAAAGACCGGCGTTGCCCCAACTTCAAGAATCGCCTCCCAGGTTGCCACAAAGGTAAAACCTTGGGTTATGACTTCGTCACCCGGCCCAACACCCAAGGCGGAAAGTGCAACTTTCAGAGCACTGGTGCCTGAGGTAACCGCCTGAGCATGTCCAGCCCCGCAGTATTGAGCAAAATTTTCTTCGAACTGGCGAACCTTGAAAACACCCTTTCGTTGATCGATAAATTCATAGCGAAAAAGGACGCCTGTCGCCAGGACATCCATGATTTCTTTTCTTTCCTCTTCCCCGAATATTTCAAATCCTGGCATAATTTACTCCATTAATTCTGATCTATTGCAAACATTATAAAGACAATTTCAGGCCTGAAAAGCTTTTCAGCGAAAGGGCAAACTGCCTCAATTATTCCTTGCCTGGATAGAGCCTGGCGTTATCGATGAGGCGAACCTTTCCGCCAATTTTGACAGCAATCGCCAGTACACTGCTCCGTCCGACCACCGCCTCCGGCTGTAGAGTATGATCATTTATCACAACCGCATATTCAAGCTTCCCCCCAGCTTCAGCGACGAGTTTGACGGTCGCCTCGACAAGTGTATCGGCCGCTATCGGTTGTGGAGATTGTGCCACCAGTTGCTGCGCCATTTTTATTGACTTAGATAAACAAAGAGCTTGCCCGCGCATCTCGCCCTGTAAGTATTTATTGCGCGAGCTCAAGGCCAGCCCATCTGGTTCGCGAACAATTGGTCCACCAATGATCTTCACGGGGAAATTGAGGTCGCGCACCATCTGCCTGATAATTGCCAGTTGTTGAAAATCCTTTTCTCCAAAGACAGCTATATCCGGTGCGGTCATGTGAAATAGTTTACTGACCACGGTGGCAACACCATCAAAATGTCCGGGCCTATCTGCTCCGCACATGCCTTTTGCCAGATTGAGAACGCTGACTGTAGTCTGGAACCCTTCAAGATAAACGTCCTTTGCCTCAGGACAAAAGACCACATCAACCCCTTCCTTTGCAGCAAGAACACAATCAGCCTGCAACTGCCTTGGATAGGCGCCAAAATCTTCATTTGGTCCAAACTGCATGGGGTTAACAAAGATACTGACGACAACCTTGTCGGCATTCTGGGATGCTATCCGCATGAGAGAGAGGTGTCCCTCATGTAAACAACCCATGGTTGGGACAAGAGCAACTTTCTGTCCCTGTTGTTTCCAGGACATAACCTGGTTATACATTGCCGCAGGTGATTCTATTTTGTCCATTGCGTACCTATGCAATTAGAGGCGGGCCTTTAGCCGGGCCACCTTACCTTCAATTTGTTCCTTTGACTGTGCCTTAGAAGAATCTTCACCGAGACTTAAGAGGAAATTATTATATACTGCAATGGCCTTTTCAATGTTGCCTTGCACTTCTTCCAGCCGACCCATGCTCGTGTAGCCAATATGCTCGTATCCCTTGAGACCTTTTAGGATATCATATTCTTTTGCCGCCTCAGGGTATTTCTTCTCTGCCTCATAAGCCTGAGCAACACTCAACAAAACCAGGGGGTAAAGGGGATTTTTTTTGTCAATCTCCGCCAGGATCTTCCGATATTTTTCGCCGGCATCGGCAAAGGCCCCTTTTTGCATTTCAAGATGGGCAAGTTCGACCTTCGCCCAGAGTGCCGACGATGTGCTGCCATAGTCATTTGCTACCTTGAGCAGGGCATCTGCCTGAATATCTTTACCTTGTTGCAAGGCCTTAGAAAGAGCAGTCGCTGCCTCCTCTCTGATTTTTTCCTTGTAGGAACTATAAAGTGAGGTGAACACGATAGTTGCAACGATGATAGCAATGGCCACTTGGATGATTCGCAAGTTGCCGCGAATAAAGCGGATGACCTTTGGAGGAAGGTTGAAATGTTCCAACAATCCCTCAACTTTATCGAACGTGGTTTCGGCAGTAAGACGTTTATTGAACGCACTTTCACTGGCCATATGCTTCCTCCTCGGAACGGATGAGTTATTTTATGAATAAATGACAGGACATAGACCGTGCAATATAATATATACCCGTATGTCTGTCCATGCGTAATCGGAGAGTTTCGCGGTGCTACCAATTCCTTTCGTGCAGGTGATGAATACCTTGAATACCGAGACCATTTTCACTGTCAGCCAGCTTACCGCATCTATTAAAGAAATCCTCGAAAACCAATACCGGTTTATACGAATTTGCGGTGAGGTTTCGAACCTGAAGACGCCCTTTTCCGGTCACTGCTACTTTACATTGAAAGATTCAGGTGCACAGATCAGGGCTGTGCTTTTTAAACAGCAAAAACGGTTTGTTGACCTTGCATTGCAGGACGGCCAACAGGTCGTGGTGTTCGGGAGAATTTCGCTGTATGAGCCGCGCGGTGAATATCAGATTGTCGCTGACAGTATCGAGCTCTACGGCATCGGCAAATTATTGCGAGAATTTGAGCAACTCAAGCGAAAACTTGCCGAAAAAGGCTATTTTGCCGCTGAATCGAAAAAGGCGATTCCCCCCTACCCCGCAAAAATAGTTGTTATTACCTCCCCTACAGGGGCTGCTATCCATGATTTTTTAAAGATTGTCAACAATAGAAGATCACCGATTCATATTCAGATCCTACCCGTGAAGGTTCAGGGGGCAAGCGCGGCAGGAGAGATTGCCCGTGCCATTGACCTTGCACAAGGAATTACCGATACCGACATCATTGTCCTGTGCCGTGGCGGAGGTTCTATTGAAGATCTATGGGCTTTCAATGAGGAGATTGTTGCCGAGGCAATCCACCGGTCAAGCATTCCGGTAGTGACCGGTATTGGCCATGAGGTTGATTTCACCATTGCCGACTTCTGTGCTGATTTCCGCTGCCCCACTCCTACCGGAGCTGCCGAAAAATTAGTTCCTAATGCTGAAATGCTTCGCAACCATCTTAGGTCCGTGCACACCAGCCTGCGGCTTCGCTTCGAGCGGAAAATATACTTTCTTGACCAGCAGCTCTTGCACCATAAAAAAATGCTGGGCGATATGAAAAATGTCTTTTCCGGCCTGGAATTTCGTCTGCATCTCGGTAAAGCTCATCTGATGCAGGCGGCACAGGAATTTCTTCAGGAAAAAGAGAATGCATGTCGGATAGTTACAAGGCGCCTACAGCAAGAAATGCCTGCCAATAGAATTCTCCTGCAGGAGCAGCACGTTTCTTTTTTGGCCAGCCAATTAAAAATTCTCATGCAGCGCGCAATCGAGCGAAAACAGGCATCACTTGCCGAACAGGCAGGTCATTTAAATGGCTTGAGCCCGCTGGGAACCTTGGCCCGGGGATATGCAATTGCACGTAAAAAAGAGTCGGGAGATGCAACCTGGCGAGTAGTTTCGCGAGCAAGGGACACCCGGGTTGGCGAAGAACTCAACGTTCTCTTACAGGAAGGGCAATTGGACTGCGTGGTTACCAGGAAGAGCGAGTAGGAGGCAACTCTTTGTAGCGGAGCAAATAATATCGAACTGCACTCGTTGCAGAAACCACTGGAAGAGGATCCGAAACGAGTGCGATGGCATTTACAGAAGCTCGAGGCCGGAGAAAAAATAGCCGATTTCAAAGGCAGCGGTTTCCGGTGCATCTGAACCGTGGGTGGCGTTTTCACCGAGCGACTTGCCAAACTCCCGGCGCAGTGTCCCTTCTGCCGCCTGGGCCGGATTGGTTGCTCCCATAAGATCTCGCCATTTCAGAATGGCATTTTCTGCCTCGAGAACCATGGCGATGCAGGGCCCACTGGACATGAACTCGGTTAATTCACCAAAGAATGGTCGGTCTTTATGTACATAATAAAAACCTTCTGCCTCAACCTTGCTCAGATACAGCTTTTTAAGCCCGACAATGGTGAAACCAGCTTGATAAATGCGGCTGATGATCTTGCCGCTGTTGCCATCGGCAAACGCATTGGGCTTGATAATTGCAAATGTTCGTTCCATATGGAATTCTCCTTCAATGTTGATAAATGATGTTTTTATTTCCTCAGCTACAAGCGGGAAAGCATTTGCTGGGTTTTGGTACTGTACACCCAGCTCAACCTGATATTTAAGCAGCCAACAACCTCAATCCGATCAATAAAAGTAAAAATATCGATACGCCAACCATCACAAGACGATTGGTTTTCTTGATATCTTCCGGGACCGGTTCACGGATGCCATCGCCAAGATACGGTTTTTCGACGATTTTACCGAAATAAGAAGATGGCCCACCAAGTCGAAGGCCAAGTGCACCGGCGGCAGCTGCCTCGGTATGGCCGGCATTGGGGCTCGAATGACGTAACCTGTCACGCCGGAAAATCCTGGCTGCACCCCTGTAATCCAATTTTAAAAAAATTGCAGCCATTATCACACAGAGACCACTGATTCGGGCCGGCAGGAAATTTAATATATCGTCCAGTTTTGCCGCACACCTGCCAAATTGCAGATACTTCTCATTTTTATAACCGATCATTGAATCCATGGTGTTAGCGGCCTTATAAAGAAAGGCTCCTATAACTGAACAACTAAGTGGGCTCATACCGAAAATGGGAGCGGCAAAGCTTGCAAGAACCGCGAAAAAGAGTGGCGCGGTGATTCCATCGACCATATTCTCGGCAACCGTCTCAATACAGGCCTTGGTGATCTGTGGCTGGCTGAGATCTTTGGTGTCTCGCCCGACAATTCTACCGACAGCCTCTCTAGCTTTTTCAAGGGAACCGCTTGGTTGGAGTTGTTCATATACTGCATCACTGTGGCGCAGCAGGTCGCGGATGGCGATGCTTGTATAGAGAAGAATTATGGCAATCGCGGTTCCAAAAACCGGATGCAATGCAGTCGCACCAAGCATCAACAAAAAAACGATGCCGCCGGTACCAGCGACCACCAGCAATACAGTTATAAAGCCAGCAACATAAAGGTTTGAAAACACCAACCGGGTGCTTTTTTCGGCCCAAATACACAACCGGCCGATGCCACGAACCGGATGGGGTAACCAAGGGGGATCTCCAAACAGAAGATCAAGGAGTATTGCTAAGAACAACTGTCCAATATAACTCATAGTATTCCAATAAAATCCGGCTAAGGGCGTCCTCTTCAGATTTTCAGAAGCTTATAGAGGACATCCATGTCGACACTTTTCCGAACCTGTGCCGCCAATCGTTCGAAGGCACCCTCAAGTTCATAGGGAGCAAGGACTTTGCCGATCGGCTGCAGGCCGATGGCAGTACGCAGACGGTCAATAAACCACCTTCTGAATTCATCACCATCGAATATCCCGTGCAGATAACAACCCCAGATTTGTCCTCCCCTTCCGGAAATTCCGCAGGTCGTGCCATCATTGAAAGAAAGCAGTGTATCAGCCGGCGCGGAGGTTATGCCGTGATGAATTTCATAGCCAAAGACTGATTTTCCGGACGCTTGGTGTATCCCGGTTTTTCTGGTGAGTTGTTTGTCTCGCTCAATTACAGTCTCTACCGGCAGGTAACCAAGGCCTGCCAACTGGCCATCCACCATAGACTCAATGCCATAGGGATCGCGTATCACCTGGCCAAGCATTTGATATCCGCCACATATCCCGACTATTTCGCATCCCTTATCGCCACATTCGGTAATTTTTTCGGCAAAGCCAGCTGATTTCAAGAAGTGCAGATCATGGATAACGTTTTTTGAGCCCGGCAAGATGATCGCCTGTGGGTCGCCAATTTCTTCCGATTTATCGACAATACGAAGAGATACGTCTGGTTCGTCAAGGAAAGGTTCGATATCGGTAAAGTTGGAGATATGGGGAAAGCTAATAACGACAATCTCCACCCCCTGACCGCTATGTCGCCGATTGAAGCTGCCTTTCTTAAAGGACACAGAATCTTCTTCCGGGAGGCCAAGGTTATTTAAAAATGGCACCACGCCGACAACAGGTTTGCCGGTGTGCAGGCGAACATACGAATGGGCTGCCGCAAGAAGTGAGGCCTGTCCGCGAAATTTGTTCACCAGAAAACCTGCCACAAGCTGCCTTTCCCACTCGGCAAGGACCTCCATAATGCCAACAAAAGAGGCATATACCCCTCCCCTGTCAATATCGCCAACGAGAATAACCGGTGCCTCTGCGTACCTGGCCATTTTCATATTGACGATATCGTCAGCCTTCAAATTCACCTCGCCGGGAGAACCAGCGCCCTCAAGGACAACGACATCGAATTCGCCGGCAAGCGAGTCATAACTCTTGCACACTGAATCCCAAATTGTCGGTTTAAATGCGTTATATTCAAGAACCGACATATTACCGACCGGTTTGCCGGAAACAATTACCTGACTGCCGGTATCGGAGTTCGGTTTTAGAAGGATCGGATTCATTCGGCAATCCGGCTCAAGTCGGGCCGCCTGTGCTTGAACGACTTGAGCACGCCCCATCTCATCGCCCTGCCTGGTAACAAAGGAATTCAGAGACATATTCTGAGCCTTAAAGGGGGCTACACGCAGGCCATCCTGGTAAAGAATTCGACACAGAGCGGCGGTGATAATAGACTTTCCGGCATCTGAGCAAGTTCCTTGGAACATGATTGATTTGGCTTTCTTGCGCGGGGCCTTTCTGGCCTTTGTGCTGGGGAAAAATTGCTGAAATACCTCAAGCAAGAGCTTGTTTTCCTCCCTGCTGCGCACGGCAATGCGAAAGAAAGAAGTATCAAGGCCGGTATAATTGGCACATGTGCGGATCATGATTCCCTGTTTCAAGCAGAATCCGGCTAAATCCTCAGCCGTTTCCCCAGTTACAATTTTAATAAAGAGATAATTGGCGGAACCCGGATAGACCTTGAGCTGTCGGAAGCAGGATAGTCCTTCTGCCAGTTCATGGCGAAGTTTGTTGCTCGCAATCCGGCTGGCGTGTTGATAGTTGGTATCCCTCAGTGCTCTGGCGCCAAATTCCTGCGCAAGACTATTCACGGTCCAAGGGGGCAGGTTTTCTCTGACCTTTTGGGCCAAAGGGACCGGCAGGATGGCATAGCCGATCCGTAAACCGGGAACCCCGTAAAATTTGGTCATGGAATTGAGGGTCAGGACATTCGCTGCTTTACCGCCAAGCGACCTCCTGTCATCCATAAAATCAAGAAACGCCTCGTCAATAAGAAAGGTGCTATGCGGGCAATCACGAACAAGTGCCAACAGGGATTCACTCGCAACCGAATTCCCGGTAGGATTATTGGGAGTAGCGATTATCACCAGATCACCGGGGCGAATTTCCGCTCGAAGTGCAGTGCAATCAAGTGCAAAATTCTCTGATTCCAACATGAGAAAGGTGGCTACATCCAAGCCGCCGAGCTTTGCCGCACGCACATAATCGACATAGGAAGGAACCGGTATGAGAGCCCGTTTCACCGGCAGTATTCTGGCGATCAGGTACAACAGCTCGGTGGTTCCATTGCCGACGACTATCTGCTCTCCGGCTATCCCAGTGTGTTCGGATATCGCCTTGATGAACTCGGTATTTTCAGGGTCCGGATAATGGATCAGATTGGTCAGTTGACTGCTGATCAGCGGACGGAACCACTCGGGTGGTCCGATTGGATTGATGTTGGCGCTGAAATCAAGGATGGCTTTTTTGCCATCTTTTGTTTCACGAAGCACTTTGTGAATATTTCCGCCATGTTCAAAGCTTTGCATTATTTTCAGGATTTTTTATTAGGAAGATATTGAGATACATGCAGTCAGAGAAACGGCCACAATCATTTCCGTGAGCTCACACAGAGCGCCCAAGGTGTCGCCGGTGGCCCCGCCAAGTTTTGCTTTGCACCATCTGTTGAAGAGGACAATAATTGCTACGAACCCAAGAAACACTGGCAGGAAGGCGTCGGGTGCAAGAGAAATCAGGCAAACAATAAAAAGAATACAGGAAATCGACGCTGCCTTTTTACTGTTCCCAGAATAAAATAGCGCTCCAAGCCCCCCTTCCATTCTAGCATAAGGGAGAAAGGCCATGGCCATAAGGATCGCGCAGCGCCCGGCCACAGGCATAAGAAAAACTGCGAAAGGAAGTTTTTCAAGAGGCATGGCGGTGAGCGCGGCATATTTAGTTATTATGACCAAGACGATGGCAATTATCCCCATTGCCCCGGCCCGACTGTCTTTCATGATTCTCAGGCAATCTTCTCTTGGTCGGGAACTGAGCAATCCGTCGGCACTATCCGAGAGTCCATCGAGATGGAGACAGCCGGAAATAAAGGCAAGATAGGTAATGGTGATGGCAGCGACCACCGACTGCGGGAATATTTTACTTAAAACAACAAGGCCGAAGGAGCCAAACATGCCAATCGCTATTCCGACAACTGCAAAGAATACCAGCGAGTCGGGAAAATGCTTCGCATCCTCTTGGGCCCGCCAGGATATGGGGATGAGGGTCAAAAATCGTATCGCAGTACACAACCTCGCAGCCATGTTGAGCCATGTATCGATATGAAAAACCATGGGCCAGCGCATCGCAAGCCTACTTGTCGGCCTCAGCCACCGAGGCCTCGGCAAAAGTCGCCACCTTGGTGAGGATAGCCACCGCCCCTTCCACAAGATTCATGGCTACAGCGGCTCCGGTCCCTTCACCCAGCCTGAAATTGAGGTCGAGGAGTGGTTTTTTGCAACCCAGCATTTCCTGCATTGTCTTATGCCCCGGTTCGACTGAGCGGTGGGAAAAAATCAAATAATCCCTGACAAAGGGCTCGATGCGGTAGGCAATAAGTGCCCCGGCGGTTGAGATAAAGCCATCCACCAGCACCGGTTTCCGGTGGGCGGCGGCACCAAGAATCAGCCCGGCAATGCCCCCGATCTCAAAACCACCTACCTTGGCAAGGATATCTATCCCATCCTTGGGATCTGGTTTATTTACTTCGAGGGCCCGCTTGATTACGGCGATTTTGTGGCTGAGTTGGCCATCATCAAGACCTGTCCCCCGACCGGTCAGTTCTTCGACACTTTTCCCGGTGCAAACAGCTGCGATCGCGGTGGACGGTGTGGTGTTGCCAATACCCATATCGCCGGTTCCGAAAAGATCAAAGCGCTCCGCAAGGTCGTTGGCAATATCGATTCCCGATTCAATGGCCCGTATGGCCATGGCCTTACTCATTGCCGGGCCGACGGCGATATTACCGGTTCCCAACCCAACCTTTTTATTGATGATTTTTTTTGCTTCGACAAGGCCTTTAAGGTCAGCGGCAACACCCATATCGACTACGAAGATCTCAGCCCCGGCTTGTCCGGCAAGGGCATTGATGCCAGCTCCACCGTTGACAAAGTTATGGACCATCTGCTGAGTGACTTCCTGTGGAAATTTGCTGACATTTTCGGCAACCACACCATGGTCTCCGGCCATGGTAACAATGACCTTGCGCTTAATCTCTGGAGTAATCGTTCCGGTCATGCCGGCGATGTCAATTGCCAGATCCATCAAGTCCCCAAGGGCCCAATGCGGCAAGGCGAGGTTGTCGAGTCGATCTTTTGCGGCAGCGCGGCTGGTGCTATCCTGCGGATAAATATTTTTAAGGGTTCTTTCAAGGAAATTCATGACATTATCGAACTGTTACCGTTTATCTTTTTTTAAGATGGAGGGGGATTCCACAGCTGACGAGAATCACCTCATCCGCATTTTTGCCGATTATCTGGTTGCATGTGCCGACGAGATCCCGATATTTGCGTGCCAGGGCGTTATCTGGAACGATACCGAGTCCGACTTCATTGGTAACGCAGACTACAGCACCCGGATAAATATTTGTTTTTGCAAGCCATTCACTGCACATTTGACCGATAAGGTGATCGTTGACTATGGTCCCGGAGCGATCATGGAGAAAGAGCAGATTATTGACCCAGAGAGTAATGCAATCGATCAGGACTACATCAAATCCTTCAGTTTTGGCTGGGAATAAAGACCCCAACTCGGTCTCACATTCAACGGTAGTCCACCCCCTGCCCCGTCTTTCTTCCTGGTGCCGCTGGACTCTATCAGTCATTTCCCGGTCGATAACCGGGCAGGTTGCAACAAAAAGACGTTTGGCCCCTAGAGATTCGCCAAGTTGCAGAGCATGTGCGCTTTTGCCGCTCCTTGCCCCACCGGTGATCAGTATGATTTGAGCCACGATCTCATCCTCTTTGGTTCAATCCGGTAAGAACGCCACCCTCTGAATGTAAGGTAAGGGAGCTCAAACTCCCCGGCTGCACATCAAACACCAGATATTTTTCCCTCGGAATTCCTAGATACCGGCAAAGCAGATGGCGGATGATACCGCCATGGGTCACCAGCAGAACGCGCTTGTGACGGTATTCTTCAAGAAGGTTTTGGATTGACTCAATTCTACTATAAAAATCCTGCATCGACTCACCACTGGGAAAACAAAAATGCTCCGGGTCGGTAGCCCATTGGGTAACGATGTCAGCATGGTCTCTTGTTATTTCCGAGAAGCTCTTTCCTTCCCACACACCAAAGTCAATTTCTTTAAGAAGGTAGTCAAAACGGCAAGGACATGAAAGGCGAAGAAGCTCATAGGACTCCCGGCAACGAAGCATCGGACTGCACAGTATTGCATCAATTTTTTGCAGGCCAATGATTGTGGCGATATTTATTATCTGCTGCCTCCCTGTCACGGACAGAGGCAAATCGGTACTACCAATGTAGCATCCCTGCTTGCCGATATCACCATGCCTCAACAGATAGAGCTCTCTTTCAGTCACGCAAATACCAGTATCAAACAAATAGTCCGTTGGAGAATCGCCGTGCCCGGCAACTGTTCAAGCGGATTCAATACCCTAAATGGACCGTATAATCAACACACAAAGCTCATGCGCAGAACCTTGTTGAAGCTCTGGCGTGGGCGTGTAGGCCATTCCCAGCCTAGAAGGGCGACCAGAGGTGAGTCTATCAATTCCCTTGACTTTGGGCTGAAAACAGCGAGACAATACACCTATGTCCGAGAAGTATTCTGCCAATCCTTTCTTCCCATCACCAATGAGCATACAAACTGTAACCAGCGAAATAAATAGGCAATTCCCATCTCGGAAAGTACCAACACCCGGCGAAAGCTTGATTGTTGATGCTTCTGGGCGTATTCGCTTCGTCGGATCTCATGAGACCTTCATCGGAATGACTGGTTTGGCACCGCTTCATGGCAGGAACCTTGCCGAAATTTTTGAACCCCTTCTTGTTCCTGGGGATCTGCAGGAACTAATGTCGCTTCTTGTTAATTCTCCGCAACGGAATTTTACTCGGGAATTTAAAACTATGGGGCGAAATATTCGGACTTTGCTCATTGCCGGCCAGCCATTTCCAGCCAGTGATGAAGAAAGACAATGGCTCCTGACAACCCAGGATATATCCGATCATCTCGCGCTAATAAACAAAGTCGTCACCCTTGAAGAGGACTTGGAAGCCGTTAGGCAAGCCGACAAAAAAGAGAGGGATGAAGCGACGGCATCACTCATTGAAACCAATGTCGCCTTGCGGAAAGAAATCCGCGATCGCCAAAACACCCTTGAAAGACTCAGCATCAGCGAGGCGCGATTTCGTGACCTGACGGAGACTACCAGCGACTTCATCTGGGAGATCGACACGGCCGGTACCTACACCTACGCCAGCCCGAAAAGCGTTAAACTTCTCGGCTTGCAACCACAAGAACTTATAGGAACCCCATTGTTTCTATTGCGAAAAGCAGAGACCACAAGCCAATTTATAAATGTTATTGAGTTTGGTGGCCACCCCCAACGCGGTTTTACAAAGATGGAGTACCAATATCTTCGAGACGATGGCCTTGAGGTAACTGTTGAGTCCAGTGGCGAGCCAATATTTTCAAAACGTAATCAATTCATTGGCTTTCGAGGAATTGACAGGGATGTTACCGAGCGTCGGATCTATGAAACCCAACTCAAAGAGGCTAAAGATTTGGCAGAGTCGGCTAATCTGGCCAAGAGTGAATTCCTGGCAAATATGTCCCATGAATTACGAACCCCTCTGCACGCTATCCTCAGTTTCGCCAGATACGGTGAAAAACGCATAGAAAGCGCCAGTCGCAAGGAAATTCTCCGTTTTTTCAGTCAAATAGCTGTATCCGGTGAAAGGCTGCTGCCTCTTATTAATGGCTTGCTCGATCTAGCAAAACTTGAGTCGGGAAAGATGACCTATGATTTCCAGATTCGCGATCTGGTTCCTGAAATCAGATCGGCAATCCATGAAATTATGCCGCTTGCCGAGAAAAAAGATCTGTTTATCAGGTTTCTTCCTGACAATGTTGCGACAATTGCCTGTTTTGACCAGACAACAATCGCTCAGGTAATACGCAACATCTTAGGCAATGCGGTCAAATTCAGTAATAATCAGACCATTATCTCCATCACCTTCTCACCGATGACAGATGAGTGCAATGTGAGATACTTACAGGTAACTATCAGTAATTTTGGCATATCAATACCTGAGGATGAACTGGTAAGCATCTTTGATAAATTTGCTCAGAGCAGCAAAACAAAAAGTGGAGCCGGTGGTACTGGACTCGGCTTGTCAATTTGTAAACAGATAATCGAAGATCATCTTGGTAAAATTTGGGCAACTCATGGCGAAAATGGCGAAACCATGTTTCACTTCACTTTGCCAACGTGCAGAAAATAAATATATACAACCGAAAAGCTACGTCCCCTGACATTAAGATTTCAGATCTGTGTATGTCGGCGGGTTAGCTTTCGTTCAAAAAAGCCAGCCTATCATGGAAATATCAAGCATTCTTATCGTCGATGACAACGAAATAAATCGCGATATATGCGCCTTAAATCTCGAACATATGAATGTACCGCTGCATTTTGCCGAAAATGGTCGAGATGGTCTTAAGATGGCGAAGGAAATCGTACCGGATCTCATTCTTCTCGATGTCATGATGCCGGTGATGGATGGTTTTGAAATGCTCCGCTGTCTAAGGGAGGATGCCGCTCTTAGACATATCCCGGTTCTCATGCTCACTGCAAAGGCGGAAACCGCCAGTATCGTCAAAGCTCTTGACTTTGGTGCCAATGATTACCTCAAGAAACCCTTTGCCGAAGAAGAAATGGTTGCGCGGGTAAATACCTTGCTCAGGAACCGTTATCTTGAGAAAAGGATGGCGGAAGATCTGGCCGCTGGGGCGAGAATGCAACAAAAATTTCTCACTGATTTTCTTACCGCTAAAAATCTTTGTCATGAAGCTGGCCTGATTGTCGATATTTACAATAGACCATACTCGGCAATTTCCGGAGACTTTTTTTACTGTTACCGGCAAGCAGATGGCGCAATAGGATTCTTCTTAGGCGACAGCTGTGGCCATGGTCTTCCTGCTGCCCTCATTTCCATGCGAGTAATCGGATTTCTTCAGCAACTTGCCAATCGCGGATATTCCTCTGGAGAAATTTTGACACTTCTCAATAATGATATGGTCGATCTGTTGCCTTTAGGAAAATTTGTAGCGGCATCTTCTCTCATTTTTAATAAAGAGGAGGTTACGGTAAGTAATGGTGGACAACCCTATCCCATCCATATATCGCAAAACGGAATTGTTGAAATAGAGGCCGACGGTTTGCCTCTAGGGCTTAAAGGGAATAATGAATACCAGGAAACCACCTTCAAACTTCGCTCTGGGAGCAAACTGGTCATATATACCGACGGTATTGTTGAGGTTAGCGATAGCAAGGAGCAAATTTATGGAAAAAAAAGATTGTATGGATGTCTTAAAAAACAGCAGTTTAGCTCACAAAGCTACCATCTTCGTCAGGCAATTGTCGATGATATCCAAACCTTTGGCGACAAGACCCCGCTAGA
Organism: Desulforhopalus sp.; assembly: GCA_030247675.1. Lineage (NCBI taxonomy): Bacteria > Pseudomonadati > Thermodesulfobacteriota > Desulfobulbia > Desulfobulbales > Desulfocapsaceae > Desulforhopalus > Desulforhopalus sp. The sequence goes on from JAOTRX010000005.1 coordinate 117,820, forward strand.
TGATGATCAAACACTAATAGTTTTCGAGAAAAAATAGTAATTTAAGACAGATAATGGCAATGCTTGTTACATTTCCTGGGAATTCGCAAAAAAAGTCTGCACATATTTGTCATTTTTAAGAGGAAATGATAGCATTCACCCTGTGGTATCTTTCAAATACTTGAAAAAGGTGCAGGGTGTTGATCAACCTTTCTTCCCTTGTGCTGGAAAGTCAATGATCGTTCCTTTCTCATATACAGAATTAGAACATGAGGTGAATGAATGAGCGGAATTTCTGTGAGCGAAGGTCGGGTTTGTATCATCAAGGTGAACGAGATGACCTCCGTAAAAGAGGGCCTCGATCAAATAAAAAACTCCCTGATTGATTTTACAACAAGCGCAAAAGTCCAGGACAGTGCGTTGGACACCTACATTTTTCTCGACCTATCCCCCTTTAACATAATCAATTCCAGCCTCATAGGCATTCTGGGTTCGATAATTATGGATCCCAAAATTCAGCTTTTGGCTCTCTGTGGCGTTCAACCCTCAGTGGCCGACATTCTAAAGCGTTTCGGCGTTGTTTCTGAAGAAGGCAGAAAGAGAACGTATACCAGCAAGAAAATAAAGGAAAACCTGAGCAAGGTATTCACTTTCAACTCGATCGAAGAAGGGTTGGCCTGCCTCAATCCAGCCTAACAGGAATCCACTTACGAAAAGTACCAGTTGTGTGAAGTTTTTATCAAGAGACTTAGTCCGTTTTTCGAGATGAGGATGGAGCTTGCGAAGGAACTAGATGCAACTGAGAGATTTCCTTCAGTAGTTCCTCCGAGTAATTCTGAGCAGCCTGCAACTCACTTTGAGCCAAGATGCTTTCAAGGTAGGTTCTAGCTCCTTTTGCAGGTTGGTGACCGCTTGCTGCTGCCAAATTCAGCCATGCATATGATTTCTCCATATCGGTCACCTTAACCCCTTTGCCAGTTAAATACATAATTCCCACGTTGTACTGCGCCACCGCCAATCCGTTATATGCCGCTCTAAAAAAAAGATCCGCCCCTTTTTCCAAATTTTGTTCGACACCATTTCCGACAAAATACATAAAACCCAACTCATTCTGCGCTTCTCTGTTACCATTTTCAGCAGACGAAGAATACCACTCCAGAGCCTTCTGATAGTTTTTAGGGACACCGGACCCAAGCAGAAATCCTTGACCAAGGATCTGTTCCGACTCAGCACTCTTTTTTCCCTTCTTTGCTGCTTCCAGGAGGAGTTTGAAGGCCTTGGGGAAATCTTTGTTGGTACCGAGACCTTTGAAGTACATCCCCCCGGCAATGTATTGTGCTTCTGGATCTCCTGCTTCGGCAGCTCGCAGATACAATTCCAAGGCTTTTTCATAACTCTGTTCGCCGCCTATCCCCAGATAATACTTTTTCGCCTTCTGTTTCATATTTTGAGCCGAATCAGCACTGTAGCCTGTCCCAGCGAGACAGAAACAGACAACTACCGTTGCGACAATATGCAACAAAACATTTGGTGGGTGTAGGTCATTCATGGCAACGACACATCGCTATTCGCTGATCTCCTCTAAAAGCCTGCGGGCGAAATCGAGACTTGGATCAAGGCTCAAGGCAAGGGAAAGAAACTCTATAGCCGAGTCTTTCTTACCGATTTTATGGTAATTCACACCAAGATTGGCGTAATCGATACCTGATGATGGATTTAAGGATACCGCCCTATGAAAATGGTTAATGGCTGTTTCGTACTGCCCTGTCTTAAAATAACAGACACCTAGAGCATTATGAATATCGGGCCGCTCCTCGTCTTCTGCTAAACCTTGTTGAAGAATATCTATAGCTTTATCGTACTCTCCAAGATCCTTCAGACAACTGCCCATGTACGAATAAATATATGGCAGATCCTCAGCCTCAGGGTGCAAGGCAAGCGCTCTTGCAAAGTGGTCAATTGCCGACTCGGGAAATCCAATCATTGAAAAATTCCGGCCTCGGTAGAATTCAAGATAATAGGCATCCGGTATCAACATCTCCATCTGACAAAGCTTTTGTTCAAGCAGATCCGGGTCTGTTACCAGTTCAACCAGCAGTTTTGCAGCAAAGAGACCAACATCATTAATCATTGAACGCTCGCGAAAATGAGCTCCAGGCACAATGGTATATAAAGCAGGAATCTGCAGATCGGCGTGGGTTACATCAATCATGAGAATTTCGAGGCCGATCTTTTTAAGAGCGGTGATACAGTTCTGGATTTCCTCACGGATATTATTATCGGAAAGGTCTGCCATCATATCAATAGTAATATGGTCTGGCGTTTCGGTGATGTATTCAACCTCTTCCATAGCCAGTGGTTTTGGTAAACCGGATGCTACGTAATTTGAATCGGTGTTGAAATCACCGGCGAGTTGAGCGACCTCAGTGATTGCGCGGATGAGTGCCTTTTCCGGATTAGGGGTTGTGCCAGCGGTATAAACGATCTCACTTTTCCCTGGGAATGTCGACCTGTCGATAGCAAGGGCCCCAACAGTACAGATGCCGGTGTCAAGACTAAAATCATTCAGATACAACTCGATACTGTGTTTCTTGAATTTTTCCAGAAGTTCCCGAGCAATTTCGTCTTTAACAGATTCAGTATCAATACGAGGAGTTACGATTTTCCGGTTGTTTATAAGAGAACAAACGTGTCGTTCGACGATCTCGCAGATTCCTTGCATTGCCGCCTCTTCAATGGTGTTACCGGCGGAAGGGCCATTGAATTCGTTAATGGCGAAGAACCATGAAAAAGGAATGAGAACATCCTCTCCTCTGGTGATATTTGTTCCCCAAGCCCATTGCATAGGGATGTCTTCCAAAAGTTGCTGGAGCATATCAAGGCTGGTGTGATTGTCATGGACGGAGGCCAGAAGGTACTCCATACCGAGTACCGGATATCCAGCTTTAACCATTGCTTTATAGTCGCCCCTGAGAAAGTTACCTTGATTGCTCTTAAAGGAAAAAAATGAGAATCTTTCGGCAAGTTCCATACAGGCAGAGGCTTCTGCTTGGATGGGAGAAGCCCCCTTTCCCATTTGCTTTTTTGTACCGGTGAGGGCCTTTGCATCCTCACCGCATACACTGAAATATACCGGAATATCCAAACGACCATTATCTATCCTTTTTACTTCGCTAAGAATATTAATGTCGAGCGAGGCTACTCTCGCATAGAAATACTTTAATGTTTCCTCAGGGGTAATAGCCTTATCTTGATCAATAGTAAATTTCTTTAAACAATCTTTAAATTGGACGGATTTCATTTTCATAAAAATTATTTGAGGGTTGATGCGTGAGGTTTAATCATATCGCTTAAATTATTACCAAGAGCGATATGTGCAAATGTAAAATATCAAAAACCAATGATCACTGACTGCTCATTTCAGAGTGCACTATTATAAGGTAGTTTACGCCAATATCAATGAATGCAGGAGTGCATTAACGATTTAATGGAAACGAGCAAAGGCGGATTGGAGCGCGGTATATCTTCAGGTTGCGCTTACAGGCTAAAGATTAGGTTGTTCGAGTATCTCGAATTCTTCAAGGATTTTCAGAATTCTTTTTTTATACTTGGCTGTTGCGCGAATAACAACTGTTCTAAACACTTCATTGTCACAAAAGATTTCAAGGGACAAGCGTTCTTCGGGCAAAATAGAAGTCGCTCGTACCGACCACTCGATAACAGTTAAGCCAGACAGGTAGAAGTATTCGTCAAAACCCATCTCAAGGATCACATCCTCACCATGAAGACGATAAAAATCCATGTGATACATCGGTATTCTCCCTTCATATTCATGTAGAATAGTGAAGGAAGGGCTGGTTACGTAACAGCTCTTGGGCACCTCCAAGCCTCTGGCGATTGCCTGTGAAAGAGTCGTTTTTCCAGCCCCAAGGTCACCATCCAGACAGATAATTTCTCCTGGACAGGCAGTTGTTCCGAGAAGTTTGCCAAGTTTTTCGGTGTCTGAGAGGTTTTTAAGGAGAATTTTGTAGGTTTCCATCTATGGCTTCATTCCCGTTCTTGAACTACAGTCTTTCAAAGCTGAGTAGGGCAGCTTGCCTTCTCTAACAAGAGACATACCCTTTGTGTGCGCGTAACTATCTATTAATTAAATAAAAAATATATTCTAAAAGGGTTGTTAAAAAAAGTAGCCCCGATTCAGGTTTTGCCAACACATCCTGAATCGGGGCAGCAAGTTAGTGGTATCGATAGTTCAGCTCACCTTGCGGACATTTTCAGCCTGCAGTCCTTTGTCGGTTTTGGCAATTGTGAATTCGACCAACTCTCCTTCTTCAAGGCTGCGAAATCCTTCTCCTTGGATTGCACTATAATGAACGAAGATGTCGGACTCTCCATCTGGTCGTTCTAAAAAACCATAGCCTTTGCTGGCATTAAACCATTTCACCTTTCCTTTCACGCAATCAGACATCCAATTCGCCCTCCCGAAAAGTCCAGACTGAGGTCTGCATGTGAAAAATACACCAATTTAAACCAGTATTAATGAGACAGCCTTCTATCAATTGATCCAAACAAGCCCTTTTTAAAATTTTTCTGAGAAAATTGCCCTGTCTTTGAGTTCTTCACTGCATCGAAGAGAGGGGCATATACCATATTGGTTAGCAGGAAAAGTCAGTATGCGTCAAGAAAAATGATTATATTCATTTGTCAATTAAGGGCTCTGCAAACTACCGGCTTCGCTTTTTACTTTTTCACCCACCATGTCATAAGCAATTGAAACGGATCATAATAAAGTGGCAATTGTGGTGGGGTAGAAAATTTATTGTGATAACTTAGGCGATGCTCTGGGAGGTACCAGTTCGGTACAAGATAGTAGCCATACCAAAGAACCCGATCAAGCGCCCGACAAGCTGCTACTAATTCTTCCTTGGTTGTGGCATAAATAATTTTATCGACGAGGCCATCCACTGCAGGAGATTTAATTCCCGCATAATTATGCGACCCCTTCCGGTCAGCCGAAGATGAATGCCAATAATTTCGTTGTTCATTTCCAGGTGATTGAGACTGGCCATAACTTGTTACAATAACATCAAAATCGAAACTCTTTAATCGTTCAGCATATAGGGCCGGGTCAATCGTTCGATATTCAGCACGGATTCCGAGTTTTTCGAGATTTTTCGCATAAGCTGCCATCACTCTTTCAAAGGCTGGTGAGACGAGGAGGATATCAAAGATAAATTTCTGACCGTTGCTATTTACAAGAGTCCCTTCTTTTATTCGCCAACCAGCTTCTTCAAGAATCTTTTTTGCTTCTAAAAGATTCTTGCGCATACCATCCTGTTCAGTAGCAGCTGGAGGAGAAAGGGGTTGAGTAAAAACCTCACTGGGGATAACCGCCCGATAGGGTTCGAGGTACCGAAGCTCCAATTCTTCTGGCAGCCCTTTCGCAGCTAAGAAAGAATTGCTGAAAAACGAGTTGCTTCGGGTGTATTGATCATGGAAAAGTGATTTATTAATCCATTCGAAATCAAGTGCCAGACCCAAGGCTTTACGGACTCTAACATCCTGAAAAAGCTCTTTTCTTGTATTAAAAAGAAATCCTTGAATGCCGGCGTTGTTTTGGTGAGGAAAGGTTTTTTTTATAATTGCGCCATCAGTGAATTTCTTGCCATCCATATCGCGCGCCCATTGCTTGGCAATATTGATGGAAATAAAATCAAACTCTCCCGCTTTAAAAGCCTCTAAGGCAACTGTTTGGTCTTTGTAGTATTTAACGATGATTTCATCAAAATTATCCATCCCTTGCCGAACCGGATGATCCTGCGCCCAATACTGAGGATTTCTTTTGTAGGTTATGGTCTTGCCAATATTGATTTTATCGACGATGTACGGGCCGGAGGCAACTGGGGCAACAAGTTCCTGTTTTTCTGCTTGATCTTCAAAACCATGTTTCTCAAAAAATCTCTTTGACATAATTCGCAACTGCCCAGCAATCATATGTAGCTCTCGATTGGCTTTTTTAAACTTCATGCGAATCTTGTTGGCATCGATAATCTCCGAACCTTCAATATCTTGATAATAATAATTAAAAGACGGGTGAGCGCGATCACTCTTAAGAATTGCGAGGGTAAAGGCAACGTCTTCAGCGGTAACCGGCTGACCATCGGAGAATTTTGCTCGTTGATCGAGAGTGAAGGTCACCGATTTTTTGTCATCGGCAACCTCTATATCAGAAGCGATCAGGCCGTACTGTGAAAAAGGCTCGTCAAGGCTAGCCACGGCGAGGGGTTCATAAACTAATGACTCCAATCCCATGGGTGCCTCACCTTTCAGGGTGAAGGGGTTCATTTTATCATAGCTGCCTATATCATGCAAAACGAGGGTGCCGCCCTTCGTTGCATCAGGTGAGGTATAGGCAAATCGGCTAAAGCCTTTGGCATATTTAACCTGACCGTCAAGAGATACACCGTGTGTACCAAAGCAATTTGTTGCAAAGTAAAGACCAGCAACAAGAATGAACGTGAAGGTTTTAAAGATCGGCATAATTAGCAACTCTACAGGAAATAATTCATAAAGCTTGGGAGGTTATTGAAACACTCGTGGCGCCGGCTTCCTACAATATCCTGGCGAGAATACCATTTATTGTGTACTGTGTCACACTCTCCAGCCTGACTCAATGAGATTTATTCGATACCGCGCCATGAAACCCGGACAGTATTGAAACGCTCAACTCCTTTTACATACCGGAGCACACACAATGGGAAAAACAATAGCTGAAAAGATTTTTGCGACACATCTCCGTGACCAACCTACCCCGGAGAACATGATTCTAAATCTGGACGTGGTGATGTGTCACGAAATCACTACTCCTATCGCCATTATGGATTTGGTTGAGAAAGGCATGGATCATGTCTTTGACAGTAGCAAAATCAAGGCAGTCATCGACCACGTTACTCCCGCCAAAGATTCCAAAACCGCAACTCAGGGCAAAATTATGCGTGATTGGGCAAAAAGGCACCAAATTAAAGACTTTTTTGATATTGGCGAAAATGGAGTATGCCACGCGCTGTTTCCGGAAAAAGGTTTTGTCCGACCGGGTTACACTGTCATTATGGGAGATTCGCATACGTGCACTCATGGCGCCTTCGGAGCCTTTGCGGCAGGAGTCGGAACAACTGATCTGGAGGTAGGCATTTATAAGGGTGTGTGTTCCTTCCGGGCCCCAAAAACCCTGCGTATTAATATTACTGGCTCCTTACAACCAATGGTCGCTGCCAAAGATGTTATCCTGGCGATCATTAGAAAAATCTCGGTTAATGGAGCAACGGACAAGGTCATCGAATTTGTCGGGCCGGTGGTCGATACATTTAACATGTCCGAACGAATGACTCTCTGCAATATGGCTGTCGAGGCAGGTGCTACCTGCGGTATCTGTATGCCAGACCGGACTACCGCTGAATTCCTCTGGCCGTTTATTAAAGGTGAGTATCCCTCTCTCGATGCAGTCGTTGAGGAATATAAAGGCTGGCATTCCGACCCTGATGCGGAGTATGCAGCCTTGCTTAATATCGATGTCAGCGCTCTCGTTCCTCAAGTTACCTTTGCTTACAAGCCTGATCAGGTGAAAGACATTAACGAGATGGCCGGAACGCACATTGACCAGATTTATATCGGCTCCTGTACCAATGGCCGGATTGAGGACCTCAGAGATGCGGCAAAAATTCTGAAAGGACGAAAACTGGCTTCGGGAGTGCGAGGAATCGTTACCCCAGCCACACCATTGATCTACAGCATGGCACTTGACGAGGGTATTATAAAAATCTTCATGGATGCCGGGTTTTGCGTTCTCAATCCGACCTGTGGTGCATGCCTTGGCATGAGTGCCGGAGTCCTTGCGACAGGTGAAGTGTGTGCCTCAACCACCAATCGAAACTTCAACGGAAGGATGGGAAAAGGTGGAATGGTACATCTTATGAGTCCCTTCTCGGCTGCGGCTGCTGCGATAACCGGAGTCATAACCGATCCGCGCGATTTTCAAGAGTCGTTAGGAAATAACTAGACCATTTATAATACTGCCTTACGGCTCCACATGCCGTTCCAGGCATGCTTTTGGCCTTGTTATTTTTCTTTCAACGGGTTAGCTGACTACAGCAGCTTGTCTGTGCAAACGAAACTTATGCCCTTGCGGTACAAGAACTAATTATAGAGGTACTTGCAATGAAAACATTTGGTGGTCCGGCCATCCTTCTGGATAGAAGTGATATCAATACCGACGAAATAATTCCAGCCAAATATCTCACTGAGATAACCAAAATGGCCCTTAAACCGCATCTCCTGGAGGATCTACTCCTGGGTGGCCAACCTTTTGCTCCAGCGTCCGAGGTGATGCAACGAACAAGAGTTGTGATAACACGGGCCAATTTTGGTTGCGGTTCCTCTCGGGAACACGCTGTTTGGGCCTTTGAGGTAAATGATATTAACGTTATTATTGCCGAGAGTTTTGCCAGGATTTTTCGGCAAAACATGTTCAATTGCGGGATATTGGCAGTGGAACTGAGCAAGGATCAGGTTGATGCTCTCTTCGCCATGCGCGGAGATATTACGATCAATATAGATCTTGAGAAAGATCTATTAACGGCATCTTCAACCGATGCATCTCAATCAAGTCTAACGTGTACATTTTCCCTAAATTCTTTTGATAAAGAATTGGTTTCAGCTGGTGGCTGGTTGTCCTACGCCGCCCGAAAGTACTAAACTGTTGTACTAAGAAACCTAAAATAAGAACGCAACGGGCCGGGATCTTTTCCGATCTCAGCCCGTTGCGTTCTTATTCCTGAAGAAATGCTTATAATCCACAGTCACGCAATTCCTGAATCACCTTCTGCTGTTCTTCTGTTAATTCCTTGGGAACCTTGACACCTATCCGCACATAAAGGTCTCCTCGTTGCCCCAAAGGACCAATCGGTAACCCATAGTTTTTCAAGCGAAGTCGAGAATCATGGGTTGTTCCTGGAGCCACCTTAACCATAAATTTTTTACCTTCCAAGGTTTCCACTTCAAGCGAAGTACCAAAGCAGGCCTCGCTGAAGCTAATAAGCTTTTGGGTTATAAGGTCGTCGCCATCTCTTGAAAAGGTGTCATTAGATTCAATATCAACTTTCAGATAAAGATCACCGGGTGGGCCACCATTGCGCGAGGCTCCCCCCTGCCCCTGAAGGCGAAGTTTTTTTCCGGCCTCAATCCCCTTAGGAATTTTAACCGATACATTCTGCGGAGTGCCGTTCTTACGCAAGGTTATGGTTCGTTCCGCTCCATTCAAGACATCTCCAAGGGTGACGGTGATTTGATAGGTCATATCCTGACCTTTCTCCGGCGCACTATGGCATCCACCGCCACATCCACCCTGTCCGCCCTGATTAAAAAATGATGCAAAGTTATTGCCGCCACCCATGGTGGAGCGAAAATGACCAGACTGGCCACCAGCACCTCCAAAACCAAATTGGCGAAGCACATCGTTAAGATCAAAGCCACGAAAAATATCCTCTTGGGAATACCGCTGGTGAAAATCCGCGGAGCCGTAGAGATCATATTGTTTCTTCTTTTCCGGATCGGATAGCACGGCATATGCCTCGTTTATTTCTTTAAACTTCGACTCAGCCTTCTTATCGTCCTTGTTTTTATCCGGGTGATACTTATGCGCAAGTTTTCTGTACGCCTTCTTAATCTCCGATAAAGAGGAATCCTTTTTTACTCCGAGCAATTCATAGTAATCCATTGTGGCAAACCAGCAGATTTAGCTTTTAACAATCTTCAACTCCCAAGTAATCGTGCAACAGACGATACGAACGGATTGTGGTGCAGTCAATCAACTTTTGGGAGAAATATCATTGGCATTAAAAGCAAGAAGAGCGTGATACCCTTTCAGGTTTCACACTCTTCTTGCAACTGACAATGTCGGTGCTGAAAATGTGTCGGGCGAGTTACTAGAACGGAACGTCTTCTCCGGTACTGCCACCCATTATGCCTCCGAATGGTTCCGGTGGTAAAGGCGGTTGTTCGTAGCCGCCGCCACCATCACCACTGCGCGGGGTAAGATTTTGGACGGTTGTTGCAATAACTTCGGTGGTATATCGATCGACACCGGCCTGATCTTTCCATTTTCGAGTTTGCAGCCTTCCTTCAACATACACCTTAGAGCCCTTGGAAAGATAGTTGCCGCAAAATTCAGCACTTTTATCCCAAACTATCACTCTATGCCATTCTGTCTCATCCTGCATATTGCCGTCACGATCTTTCCATTTTCTGTTAGTAGCAACGCTAAGTGTGGCCACGGCGGTGCCGCTTTGAGTATAGCGAAGCTCTGGATCGGAACCTAAATTTCCTATAAGTATAACCTTGTTGACCATGATAGAATCCTCAGATGGTTAAATAAGTTAGCCATGTAATCGAATTTCCCTCGGCTAATGGATACTGCCAATATACGAAAGAATGTAGAAAGAACAAGATCAAATTTGTCGCCCCTAGACTCCCAACCGAGTGGTAAATAGACCAGCTGTCAACGAACAGAACGATCCAGCATCTTTGCAAGCCCACCCCTATCGGCGGGAACGAAGCCCATGACCTCTCGCCAGATCTCTTCACTTTCCATGCAAAAATATATACAGGTGGCCTTATCAGCTTTTTCCTTTAAATGCGAGTAGATATGCTTATAGAGACTAACCCTTTGCGGCCGGAAATACCTCGATTTGCCGTCAAGCCCGGTGATAAATTCCTGAAAATATATCCTAGACCGAGGAAATCGTTGGATTCCGATTTCTTTTAAGTGTGGGAGAAAACGCAAAGCTCCCAAGGATATCCAGGCAATCGACGATGCCGGGACTTTTTCAAAGAGCCTGTTGATCGTTGCCGTATAACCATCCTGCCATCCCTGATAATCGATGATCGGATCGAAATGAAAAGCCAGCCGATACCCCCAATCAGCACATTGCCGGGCAGCATCAAGCCGTTCCTCCAGAGTAGCAGAGCGTATTTCATAGCTGGCCATTATATGTGTGCTGTTCAATGACCAGGCTATAATTGTCCGGCCGTTATGGGACAGCCCTTCCAAATTATCGATGACTGCACTCTTGGTCTTCAGCTCTAGGACTGCATTGGTTTTTTGTCCAATAAATTCAACAAGTGGACGACTCAGGCAGGTTATCCGGTCAATGGCCAGAGAATCGGTGAATTCTCCGGTGCCAATTCGAAAAAATTGCTGCGGATTTTTCGCTAAAGACTGGGAAAGCTCGTTAAAAAGCTGGCCGGTATTGACATGAAAGGTCAACCAGGGTGTATTGAGATATGTCTGGAGAATACAATAAATGCAATCTATTGGACAGTTTGTCCCGGTATTGAGAACCTGATACGCACAACATTGGTATTCCCTGGTACCTGGGCAGGGTTTAAAGAAGAGACCTCGATTGTTGCAGAGGTAAAGCTGCTGCTTTCCTGCAGTAAGATTCCCAACGAAATCATCACCCAAATCGTTTGGTTTTTGCCGTTCCGGAACAACAAACCATGGAAGTTTTGCCCGAGCAAGAATCTCCTGGGTATAGTCAAGTTCGAGACATGATTCTTCTATATACAGTGTATTGATATAGCGTGAAGGATCTTTCCAACTATGGTTCTTCACCATTACCTCCCATTCTGAAAAGATTTTCCGCCTAAAAAATTGGCTTAAACAATCAGTGGTAATGCCAGGACATCTGAAGGCATTTTCGAGAAATTGCCAGGCCTGACACGGACGATACTTATACCAGTTCCACCCCCACTACACTATTTTTTTATTGAATTACTATCAACAACACTTACTTTACTCATTGTTTTTTTTAAATATATTATATTCATTAGGTGTGGCAGACTTTGCTCCCTATGCTGTATATTAAAAAACCTCAAAGACATATATCCCTTCCACTAGTGGAAGTCTTAGTTTTGCTTCAAACGGTTGACCAATGGCTACGGAAATACTCATTAACGCTACAAGCTACGAGGTGCGTCTTGCGCTTGTAGAGGACGGAAATCTCAGCGAATTTCACATGCAGCGCCCCACTGAGAAGGGCCTCATGGGGAATGTTTACAAGGGCAAGGTGGTCAGAGTATTGCCCGGAATGCAAGCTGCTTTCGTCGATATCGGCCTTGAACGCACTGGCTTTCTTTACGTTGACGACATATGCCTTTCCTCAGATTCGCCAGAATATAGTCCCTGCATCACCGATTGTGCTCTAGCGAACCCTCGTGCCCAAGGCAAGCATATCGAGGACATTCTCCGTGAAGGTCAAGACATTCTCGTCCAGGTCAGCAAAGATCCTATAGGCACCAAGGGAGCAAGACTTACCTGTCATATTACCTTGCCATGCCGCAATCTCGTTTTTATTCCTCTGACCGATCATATTGGTGTTTCACGAAAGATCGAAAATGAAGAAATACGTACCCAACTAAAAGTACTTATAGAAGAAATGCGCCCCCAAGGCTCTGGTTTTATAGTTCGAACCGTAGCTGAGCATGCCAGCAGAGAAGAGCTTGAGGCGGACATGGAGTATCTCATGCTCCTCTGGGAAAGTATCATTGATCGATCACTCACCATGGAAGCCCCGTGCATAGTGCATGAAGACCTTGACATCACCCTCCGGTCGATTCGCGATTTCTTTACCCGGGACGTCGATGCCCTGATAATTGACGACCAGAATGCCTACGAGAAACTCCTCGCCCATGTAAAAATCTTTGCCCCACTATTAGCAGAAAAAATCACTCTTTACGATGACAGCACCCCCCTGTTTGAAGCCAATAATATTGAAGTCGAGATCACACGCGCTATTGAGAAAAAGGTCTGGCTGCGATCCGGTGGGTATATCATTATTGAAAGTACTGAGGCCTTGTCTGTCATTGATGTAAATACAGGAAGATATGTCGGGAAGAGTGATCTTAATGACACCATTTTCAAGACCAATATGGAGGCGGCCATTGAAATAGCCTACCAGTTGCGACTGCGAAATATCGGTGGAATAATCATTATTGATTTCATCGATATGGAGGATGATGGCCATCGGGAAGAACTGTATGCAACCTTCAAAGAAGCTGTCAAAAAAGATAAAAGCCGAATCAACATTCTGAAGCTCTCTGAATTCGGCCTCGTGCAAATGACCCGCAAAAGAAATAGTGAGAATTTACACCAATTGATGTGTGAGCCATGCCACTATTGCGCCGGGGAAGGTATGATAAAATCGCGACGAACCATTTGTTACGATATCTTCAGAAAAATCACCCGTCACTCACGAAAGCATAAAGGCACGACCATAACACTCAGGGTTCATCCCAAATTAGCGGACCTTTTACATAATGAAGAGGAGTTGACTAAAGCGCGGGTTGAAAAAGAAATTGGTAAACGAATTATTGTTGCCCCTTCGAAAGATTTACACATCGAAAAATATGAAATTATCTGGCAGAAATAACGGATTCCCTTCATATACCCTTAGGTCTACGTTTATTTTTAGCAGACAAACTGTTCAACGCACTTCAAACAAACACTTGACATCCACATAAGGACAAAGCTTAGAAGATGGCATTAAGCACCAATAGATATATTGCTAGTCACACAACAATTTTTATTATTCTTGGACTTGTTCTAGGCGTTACCGGAATAGTTCTTTTCATTCTCTTTTTCGAGGGTGAACCTCCCGTTGTGAAGCTCGATCAACCGGGGGATCATATTGGCAAAAAAGGGGTTACTCGTTATTCGGTAACCGATGCGCAAAGTGGTTTACGGAGCATTACCGTTTGGGGATCACAGGGCGATGTGAAGAAGGTTTTGCATTCAGTAACGTTCCCGAGAACTTCATACACCGGTAAAATCGGACCTACAGAGGCAACAGAAAATTTAACCTTCGACACCAAGAAAGAGGGCTTTATCGATGGCCCAATGAATATACGATTTGAGGCAGTCGATTACTCCATGCGATGGCTGCAGGGAAACAAGACAATTATCAGCAAAGATGTGACAGTGGATACAGTCCCGCCACAACTGCAAATCCTTCAAAGCGAAAAATATATATCTCCAGGCGGAGCTGGAATCGCCATTTATCGTTTATCAGACAATAAAAGTGCAAGCGGTGTTACTATAAACGGTCGGTTTCACCCAGGTTTTCCAGTCGGTGACGGAAGAGACGATACTTACATCAGCTATTTTGCCCTTCCGTATGATGCGCAGCGAATTGAAAATCTGACTGTCTCTGCCACCGATCAAGCAGGAAACGAGACTACTACGCCATTTACTACTGTATTCAAAGCTGTTTCGCAAAAGACCGATACCATCACTATCAGCGAAAATTTTCTTGGCAGCAAAATACCGGAATTTCAGCAATATTATCCCGAAATGCAGGGAGAGTTTATAGACCAGTACCTCTATACCAACAGCACAGTCAGAGATCAAAATAATAAGAAAATCAGTGAACTCTGTCGGAATCCTCTGCCAATGCGACTTTGGAAAGGCAATTTTGGCCGAATGCCTGGCAGTCCTCGGGCTGGTTTTGCCGATCACAGAAGTTACATGTATAACGGCAAGATCGTTGACAACCAGGTGCATCTTGGTGTCGATATCGCTTCAACCAATCGAGCGGAGGTTCGTGCAGCCAATAAAGGAAAAATTGTTTTCGCTGATTATCTTGGTATTTATGGCAATATGATCCTTATTGATCATGGACAGGGGATTTTCAGTCTCTATTCACATCTCAGTCAAATGAATGTTGCTCCAGGTGATGAGGTTGATAAAAAGACTGCCATTGGCTTAACGGGAACGACGGGAATGGCTGGGGGGGATCACTTGCATTTTTCTATGCTCGTGAATGGTATTTTTGTTACACCGAGGGAGTGGTGGGACGAGCATTGGATTGAGGTAACTATTGAAGCCCCGCTCAGCCATTCTAAATTTTAATAATTACGTATCGTATCAAGAGAATTTCTTGTAAAACTGTGTGGACATAATGAACAATCGCGCCATCAAGTTTTAGTTTGATGGCGCTTGAGGGGTGTGCCGGGATAGGCAAGAACAACAGGCTATCAAGCAAAAAATATCGCTTTAGTCCTCGAAATCATAATCTGAATGCCCACAAAGGGAACAGCGGAGGGTTTGGTCATGACGGTCAAAGATCCATTGCCACCCTTTTTCCTTGATCGCGTCCTCTTCTTCGACGCCGCAAGTGATGCAAACCCATTTATCGCCCTCTGCTGTTTCAAACAAATGCATGGTTAACCTCTATAAATTTGACATATAATATTTTTCGGTCCATCTGTTGTGAGCTTAAATTAGAAACATGGCTCGGTTGTGCCCAAACCATGTACTTGAAAAGAACCACTTCTGCCCGATTTATTTTTGTGATGTTCCACTAGCCCGCTACGTGTAATGAAGATATACTCTAAGACACCACAGCTTCTCTACAGTTACCTTGCAACGGAAATGCTTGCACCGTTTTTTGCAAGTTTCATAATTATGAACTGTGTATTTTTTCTGGTCAAGCTTATCCCTTTTCTTAATTTTGTTCTTGATCTTAATATCGGTTTTGCCGATTTTGTTCGCCTCTTTTCCTACCTCTTTCCCAATATTTTTCTGTATTCCCTGCCAATGGCCGCCATGATGGGAGTGACCATTGGCTTTGCAAGATTATCGAGTGATTCAGAGATACTTGCTTTCAAAGCCAGCGGTATAAGTATCTACCAAATACTCCCACCGGTTATCATCGTCGCATCATTGATCGCCTTATTGACAAGCTATTTTTCAATTAAGCTTATTCCATTAAGTGAAGTATCAATGAAACAATTGACGTACCAACTTCTCAAAGAAAAAATTAACGAAGGTGTCAAAGAGCATGTGTTCACCGAAGCACTTGGTGAAGTAGTCGTATATATAGATAAAATCGACAAAGAAACCGGAGAATGGCAAAATGTCTGGGTTTCCGATACCCGTGGGGTAACAAATCCCGTCATCACTATGGCCTCCACCGGATCTATGGTTAGCAATATCTCCAGCATGATGGTGTCTATCATGCTGCGTAATGGAAGTCTTCATCGCCCTAGCAACGAAAGCGCCCAAATTGTAGAGTTTGAACAATATCAAATAAATATTCCCCTCAAGCCACCAACCGGAAAAGCAACGACCTTGAAAAAAACTGCTTTATCCATGAAGGAATTGCAGGAAGAAGCACGGATAGCAGTGGTCGCTGAAAACCACCGAAAATACTTGATCGAATACCACAAAAGACTCGTTCTCCCAGTCGGCTGTCTGATTATAAGTCTTATCGGACTTCCCTTGGGGTTACAAGCCCGTCCTGGAAGGAAGGCCATAGGCATTCAGCTAGGCCTTGCTATCTTTGTTCTTTACTACATTTTCTTTACCGTCGGTAAAACCCTGGCCGAAGAAGGTGCCCTGCCAGTACCCCTAGCGATGTGGGCGCCGAACACCATCTTCCTAGTTCTCGCAATCTTTTGGATAGTCAGAATCGCAGGTGAGAAACCTCTCATTCCTGACAAGCTGTCACAATTTATTAAAAAATTTTGGGACAAAATTACCACACCAATCACCGCTTTCTGGAAATCGCTGCTAAGCCGGCGGAAGAAAATGACCGGCGATAGTATCGTCAATTCAGATATCGGAGCTGATTTGGTGATTGATGAAAATGTCATTAAAGGTAACGCTAAAAGCCGGGTTTTTCATCTGCCAGTGTGTGAATTTTATAACTGTAAAAATTGCACCCTAACTTTCAAAAATGTTGAGATTGCGATCGATGCCGGTTTTGAACCGTGCAGATTTTGCAAAGATATCATAGAAGACCACCCGGAGGAGAGTGCATCGGAAAACCAACCGTCGAACCTGACTGACGAAAAGGAGTAACACCATGAAATTGCCCACTGCGCTTGAAATGCAAAAACTTGACCGTGCGGCAACCGACGATTTCAACATTCCGAGTATTGTGTTAATGGAAAATGCCGGAGTTGGAACGGTTGCCATGATCGAACGAGAACTCGGGCCTTGCGCAAACACCTTTGCTTTGATCTTTGTGGGTCCAGGTAATAATGGCGGAGACGGTCTGGTTATTGGCAGGCATTTGCACCAGCGTGGGTGTCAGCCGGTATTCTTCTTTCTTGTCAATCCAGACACACTCAAAAAGGATGCGGCAATCAATCTGGCAATTATAAAGAAACTCAGATTACCGTTCCATATCGCTGACAATAAAAAAAGAGTTGAGACTATTCCCGTTCTCTTACAGCAGTTTGAAACCCGAGGACTGCCCTGCTATGTCGTTATAGATGCCATTTTTGGTATTGGTTTGGATCGCGATGTTACCGATCATTTCGCGGATACCATTAACCTTATAAATAAACCAGGATTCGCGCAAAAAGCTCCAAGAGTGTCAGTTGACACACCTTCAGGAATTGATTCCGATACCGGCAAGGTTCTTGGCACCTGTATCCGTGCCGACTATACCGCAACTTATTGCTGCGCTAAGCCCGGCCATTTCACCCACGGCAGTTCTGAATGGACAGGCAAGTTAACCATTATCGACATTGGTATACCAAATGAGGCAATTGATCGTGCAGAAATTGCAACAGAACTAGCAACAATAGACACCTACCGACAATTATCGCGATCCTTGCGGCGGCAAAAAGCCTCACACAAGGGGACCCACGGTCACCTGCTTATTCTCGCTGGCTCACCGGGAAAAACCGGAGCTGCAATTTTGTCTGCCAAAGGGGCGTTGCGAACTGGCGCAGGCTTGGTTTCTCTCTGTGTTCCCAGTAGTCTTAACCCCATTTATGAGACATGCCTGGTCGAGGCGATGACCATCCCTCTTCCTGGCAGTTCCGACACCCTATCTGTTGAAGATTGGGATACTATTTCTCGTGCTGCCGCCGGCAAACAAGTGGTAGTGATTGGCCCTGGAATTGGAACAGGTCGACTCACCGCCGAATTGGTGATGCGGGTCTATGCAGAAATCAAATGTCCTGTGATTTTCGATGCCGATGCCCTGAACATTATCGCTGAATACCGTAACAACCTGCATTCTCCCGGCGGACCAAGAATTTTCACTCCCCATCCCGGAGAACTCGCCAGATTGCTGGAGAAAGAAGTTGCTGATATCCAGGACAACAGAATTGATGCCGCCTTACTTGGCAGTAGTCTCTTTCGTAACGATTTGCACGAGACTATCTTAGTGCTGAAGGGTGCCGGAACTATTATAGCCAATGGTGAGGGTGCAACCTTTATCAATACCACGGGTAACCCTGGGATGGCTACAGGCGGCATGGGAGACGTGTTAACGGGAGTAATTGGAGCGCTCATTTGTCAGGGCTTTTCACCGATGAACGCCGCGGTAGCCGGAGTGTTCCTCCATGGCTCAGCTGCCGATCTCCTGTATGAAGAACGTGGAGTTGGTTTTTCTGCCTCCGAGGTAGCCGATATGATCCCCTGTGCGGCGAAGAAGCATTTACTCGACAGGTAAATCCAAACAACGGCAAGCGACTACCATTTGATAGGCTGAAAGCCATGCTCAATGAGATATGCGTTGCACTTGACAAAGACCCCAGACCCCAAGAAACCCTTGTGCGCTGATAAAGGCGAGGGATGACTGGTGGTCAGGACAAGGTGTCTGCTGCGGTCGATCAGTGTGGCCTTCTTCTGTGCAAAAGCCCCCCACAACATAAAAACAACGTGGTCTTTTTTCCCGGATATGGTGGCAATGATATCGTCCGTTAACTGATGCCAGCCAAGACCAACATGGGAATTCGGTTGTCCGGCTATGACCGTCAGACTAGCGTTGAGCAGCAAAACTCCTTGCGCAGCCCACCGAGACAAATCACTCTCAACACTGACCGATCGTCCCTCATAAATGCTATCGTTAATTTCTTTTAGAATATTGCGAAGAGATGGAGGTACGGGAACACCCGATTTGACTGAAAAGCACAAACCATGAGCTTCCGGTCCAACTCCTGGGTGTTCGTTAAAATAGGGGTCCTGGCCGATGATAACTACCCGGGTTGCCGCAAGACTGGTTTGCCGCATCGCTGAAAATACGTCCTCCCTCTCGGGATACACCTTGGTTGGACGCTTGTGATCTTCGTAAGCCAGCTTGACGAGCTTTTTGTGCAGACCTTGTTGCATCAAGGGAACATTGTCCTCCCAAAGCATCGATTCAGACCGCATTTGATGTTCCATATCCGCCATTTTACTGCTCCGGCACAGAGTATCTGCTAAATATTAATACGCCATGCATTGGTCTTGTATGGTATTAAATGCCGATGACCGAACCATTCTTGGCCTTGTTATGCAACAATTTGATCGTTGCCAAAATATCTTCGGTATTGTGAGTTTTTGCTATTTTGGATTTGCTCAACACATATTGCCCCATGCTCTTGCAATAACACTCGCTCCCGTCAAGAACAAGCGGTGTGCCACCATTTTTCATCAAGATGGCCATACCCTTGTCGCCATCGTCCTCGTTCCCCGACAGAATAACACCGCAAACCTTCTTTTTGTACAAGGTACTTACAGAAGCGAGAAGAATGTCGAGGGGGCCACAATTGAGAGCAGATTTCTGTAATCGCTGTAAGGATAATTGAGCACTGTAGGGTTTCAAATGCATAAAATCATGGCCGGAAGCGATATAACAGTTTCCCGCTTCGATGTTTATTCCTTCCCGGGCCCTGATCACTTTCATTTCCGAGTTGGCATCAAGATACTCTGTAAAACTATTCAGGTGTTCGGCCTCTTGATGCACTACGGCGATCAAGGCCCCACCCATCTCCGGGTCAAGGCGAGGAATAATTTCCAAAAGATTGTAAAAGCTCCCCTCTCCACCGCCAAGTACAGTGATAAAGGTGTTTCTCCGGAAATGCGAGCTATCAGTGAAACCAAACTCAATGCTGTCACCGCATTGTGAACAGTTTATACTGCGTAACGGCTCGGATTTTTTATAGATGACCGTTTCACGATGTCCACAGTCTTCACAAAACACTACTCTACTGATCTCTTCACTTATTCCGGCCTGCAGAGAAGAGGGAGAAAAAATTGGCTCCCGCGCCTTGACTTTATAGGTGGCGGCCTTTCGTACCTTATCAATGAGAAGTTTTTTTTGAATCGGTATGCTGCTTTTCTGAAAGATAAAATCCTTACAGATGAAATCAAGCGCACCGTTTTTTAAAGTATCATATGAACGAGCCGTGCCCTCTTCGGTTAGGCTCGAAAACATGATTGTCGGAGTGGGCCGATGAATCATTAAATGTTGTAAAGCGGTCATTCCATCCATGAGAGGCATCTCAAGATCGAGGAGGATTACCGAAGGATTGGTTTTCAACACCATATCAAGGGCTTCAATACCGTTTTGCGCCTCTCCGATAATGAGAAAATCACTGCAGTCCTCAAATATATCTCGAAGAAATCTTCGAAATACCAGCGAATCATCAACTATCAGGATTGATAATTTCTGAGGAGCAGAACTGTCTTGCGCATGGTCCATATTGGAATCCCCTCGCCATTTTCTCGAATTCATAAAGGAATTGTAATGCGTTCCGGCTGATATAGATTGTGCTGTTTGATGTATTCTATCACTTCTCCAGGAACATCTTGATCTGAAAAGACGCCTTTTTGTAATTTCCCCCTGATAGCAGTAGAGCTGTAGTCTCCGGGTAAAGCGTTAAGCAAGTATACTGTATTCTTACCATTTCTCCCCTGCCAGCAATGCCCTTGGTCGACATAATTGAGCATCATAAGAAAGGTATATAGTTCCTCAATAGAATAACCTTTGCGTTGAGCAACAACAAGTGCCACCCGCCGAAGAATTTCCTCGTAAGATTTCCATGTTAATAAATCAAGAAAAGCATCAATGCCGATTATGAAAAAAATTAGAGCATCTTTTGGAAAGGTCCCTTCAAGGGCACGAAGGGTGTCAATCGTGTATGAAGGGGTCGGCAACTGTCCCTCAATGGTCGTGCAGGTAAAGCGATTTTCATTTGCCCCAGCTTTCTGGAGCATGGCGACGCGGTCGGCAAAGGATGCTATGGATGTTTCATCTTTGTGAGGAGGCAAAGCCGATGGAATAAAAACAACTTGATCTAAATTGCACTCCCTCATGGCCGCCTCAGCCAGGTGGAGGTGACCGAAATGCACGGGATTAAAGGTGCCGCCGAGCAGTCCAATTCTTTTTCTGCTCACTCTCTAACCTGGCCCTGGCCATATACAACAAATTTTCGAGTGGTGAGCTCCTCAAGGCCCATTGGACCGTATGCATGTAATTTTGTAGTACTAATTCCAATTTCTGCACCCAAACCGAGTTGCCCCCCATCATTTAACCGGGTCGAAGCGTTGACCATTACCGCTGAGGCATCTATCTCCGCAATAAATCTTTGGGCCGTACTATAATTTTCGGTAACAATAGCCTCAGTGTGCTTTGAACCATATTGCTGAATATAGGACTTGGCATCATCAAAATCGCGAACCACTTTCACACAAAGGGTAAGGTTGAGAAACTCAGTTCCCCAGTCATTATCGGAGACATCGATAATAACTGACGATATATCCTTGCTTTTTCGACATCCGCGTAACTCCACCCCCTTTTCAGTTAGGGCAGCAACTAAACGAGGCAGGTACTCTTTCGCAACATCCTGGTGGATAAGGAGGCCTTCCAGGGCATTACAAACCCCTGGTCGGTGAGTTTTCGAATTGACGACTAAAGGAATGGCCTTATCAATATCCGCATCCTTATCGACAAAAATATGACAAACGCCTTTGTAATGTTTAAGTACAGGTATTCGCGAATTTTGACTGACAAATCTGATAAGACTCTCCCCTCCCCGAGGTATGACGAGATCAATGAGTTCATCCTGGGCGAGAAGAATATCAATGGCTTTTCGGTCGGTTGTCGGAATAACTTGCACAGCATCACTATTGATGTTTTCTGCAATAAGTGCCTTTTTCAGGATATCGGCGAGGGCAAGGTTTGAGTTGATGGCCTCTGAACCACCCCGCAGGATAACCGCATTGCCGGTTTTTAAGCACAGGGCAGCTGCATCAATAGTAACGTTTGGCCTGGATTCATAGATCATAGCGATAACGCCCAAAGGTACCCGCATCCTGCCGACCTGCATGCCATTTGGCCGTTTGGCAAAATCTTCGATTTTCCCTACTGGATCTGCAAGAGCACAAAGTTCGTGTAAGGCAGTGATCATCGAATGTATAACATTGTCTGTTAATTTCAATCTCTCCAGCATTGCCGTGGAAAGACCCTTTGCAACCCCTATTTCGAGGTCTTTGTCGTTCGCACGCTGGAGAACAACCTTTTCTTGCAGGAGTAATTCGGCGACCTTTTCGAGAACGCGATTCTTTTTTAGAGTGGACACCGATAATAGCGATGCCGATGCCGTCTTGGCGCGTTGAGCCACGTCGATAATTGTTTTTTCAAGTATCATGGGGTACCTTCTGTATAGTAAAAGCTTGGAGCCGGGGTAACTATAAAATTACCAGATTATCGCGGTGCAAGACCTCATCACTTTCTTTAAAGCCAAGCACATCAACAATTTTGTCGGATCGCAATCCTCTGATTTTAATAAGGTCGGCGGAGCAAAAATTGACGAGCCCTACTGCAATTGGCTGATTTCCCCGGTCGACGCAACGAACACAATCACCCTGTTCGAACTGTCCTTGGATATCTACAACTCCTGAAGGAAGAAGGCTTTTCCCCTTCACGGTAATTGCAAGGCACGCACCATCGTCGAGCACCAAGGTCCCTTGTGGCTTAAGGACATAGGCGATCCATCTTTTGCGGCTCTGCATCTTCTCGGTACGCGGCAAAAAGAACGTCCCAACCATTTCTCCGGAAAAGAGTTTTTTGAGGATATCCTTTTTTCGGCCGGGCCCGATAAAAGAGCTCCCCCCACCGACCGATACCATTTTGGCTGCATGTATCTTGCTCCGCATTCCCCCAGTTCCCAAGGCGCTTTTGCTGTTTCCGGCCATCGCCTCAATCTCTTCGGTAACCTCAAGGACAGTATTGATGGCTTTGGCATTGCTGTCGGTTAGCGGATTGCGATCGTACAGGGCATCGACATCAGTGAGACAGATAAACATATCCGCCTCAATAAGATTCGCCACCAAGGCCCCAAGGTTGTCATTATCACTGAATTTCAACTCTTCGGTAGAAACTGTGTCATTTTCATTGATGACAGGGATGGCTCCGAAGTTGAACAGGGTTAAAATCGTGTTACGAACATTCAGGTAGCGTTTGCGATCGGCAAGGTCGGAATGCGTAAGCAGAATCTGGGCTATATTTTTCCCATACCTGCTGAACTCTTCATCGTAGTCATGCATAAGCCGGGACTGGCCTATTGCGGCAAGTGCTTGTTTGTCGCGCATAGTCAGTTCCTGATCGTCACGGAATTTGACCTTGCGCTTGCCGGCGGCAACTGCACCAGAGGTAACGAGAATAATCTCTCTACCACTATCATGCAGGTCGACAATATCCTGCACAAGGTTGCCGATTACTTCTCGATTAAGGCCTTCTCTGCCGGCAAGAATGGCGCTTCCGACCTTAATCACAATCCGTTTTGCTTTATTGAAAAGCGCTTGTCGGTCGCTTACCGTATCATCAAGATTAACCTGGCTATCCATATGTATCCCAATCGGTTCAGAAAGGGCCTCTTGTGTCCACCCAAATGGTTTTAATTTTTCTAAGTCAACGGCTGAACGATGATGCCCCTTTTTGCTTATTTCAATGAAATGTTCGCCCCGGAATCGGTTGTTTCCATTAACGCTTATTTTTCTCAAGAATCACGGCAATACTCTCTTTGAGATCATCAATGCCCCTGTCGGCTAGACCGGACACGCACACAACATACTGGCAAATTTTCAGAAAACTACTTTTCCGCTGATTCAGAGAGCTCTCATCTAAAAGGTCAATTTTATTCAATACCAGAATTTGGGCACGATGAGCAAGATCCTCTTTGTAGAGTGCCAGTTCTTTAGAAATTGTCTGATAATTTTCCTCATAATTTTCATCGGCTGCGTCCAATACATGCAGAAGAACCTTGGTTCGTTCAATATGACGTAAGAATTTATGTCCAAGTCCAGTGCCTCCGTGAGCCCCAGCAACAAGACCAGGAATATCAGCGATGATACACGGTTCGTAGTAGCGGTGCTGCATTACCCCCAACTGTGGCTCAAGGGTTGTGAAAGGATAATCAGCAATTTTAGGGTGAGCTGCTGAAAGCTTTGAGAGCAGAGTAGATTTCCCGGCATTTGGGAGACCTACAAGTCCAACATCGGCAAGCAGCTTGAGTTCGATTTTAAGCCAGAACTCTTCTCCAGGTTTACCCTCAGTTGCAATACGCGGGGTTCGATTAGTGCCGCTTGCAAAATGAGGATTCCCCATCCCTCCTTCACCTCCGGCGGCAACGACGAATGTTGTACCATCTGTGGCGAGATCCACAATGATTTGACTTGTTTCGGCATTGCGTATGACTGATCCGATGGGAACATCAATGAAACAATCTTTACCGCCTCGGCCATGCATGTCCTTGCCCTGACCGTGTTCACCTCGTTCTGCCTTAAAGTGAGAACGAAATTTGAAATCAATCAGGGAACGCAAATCTTTTTTTGCTCGTATGATGACGCTGCCACCCTTACCGCCGTCGCCGCCATTGGGGCCACCTTTTGGGACAAATTTTTCTCTTCGGAAGCTTACGCAGCCGTTGCCACCATCTCCGGCCTTCACAAAAAACTTTGCTTCATCAATAAATGCCATGCTTTGTCCCATTTTATTGCAATACATTAATCAACAAATCATGTACGCAGAAGAAAAAAAAACTCGACCATCAATATATAATTGAGGTCGAGTTATACTCCCGAAAGAACCACTCAAGAAGTGATTCCAGGATAGGATGTGTTAAAACAAATCAGACTGCAGTATAAACACTGACCCGTTTTTTGTCTTTCCCGAAATTTTCATAGGTGACAACACCATCAATCTTGGCGAAAAGTGTATAATCCCGTCCACAACCAACGTTGGACCCCGGATGAATCTTCGTGCCAAGCTGACGAACCAAAATATTGCCCGCTTTTACCACCTGGCCGCCGAACCGTTTAACGCCACGCCTCTGTCCCCCGCTGTCACGACCATTGCGTGAACTGCCACCTGCTTTCTTATGAGCCATCTCTACTACTCCTTCATTGCAACAGCATTCGTATTGTGCTGCTTCTGTTTATCCTTAGAAAATAATACATTAATGCATTATGCGGATATCGTTTCAATCGTCAAGGCAGTGTAGGATTGCCTGTGGCCTCTTTTTAAACGGTATCCTTGGCGTCGCTTTTTCTTGAAAACTATAACCTTCTTGGCTCTGCCCTGTTCAGCAATTTTGGCAGTTACCTTGGCGTTTTCGATAAGCGGCTGACCTACTTTGACATTTTCTCCGTCAACGATCATCAAAACATCGTTCAGGTCAACGCTCTCACCAATATCACCTTCAAGTTTTTCTACCCGAAGCTGATCACCACACGCTACCTGATACTGTTTCCCGCCGGTACGAACAATCGCATACATATGTAAACCTCTTTGAGTAAATCTTCACTATCTTTACCTAATACCTGAATAACATTACAAGAACGTGACATTTAACCATTTCGCATAGCTTTTGTCAACATATTTCAAATCACTCAAATGCTAATATTGACTGATTTATTGCTTTTTTGAGGGACCCGCAACAGAGTACCGACGAAACAGTATCTGACAATGTCCGAGCCGCTTCGTGCAAGGCATTGTCAGATAATCATAGCAGCAACAGGCTAACCGGCAAACTCCAGCCGCGATTTCTCCTTTTCTGCACGGATGACACAGGCCCGTGCAAAAGCAGCCTTTTTCCCATGTTTGGCTATGGAAACTGAAGTTTTGCCTTGTTTCCCCTGATGAGTAACCCAACTCACCTCGTATCTATTGAGTTTGTCGTTGAGCCGAACTCCAACAACACCTGTACTGGAATTGCTCACGGTAACCATATGCTTATTGGTCCGAATCTTCCCAAGTTTCTTCTCAGTCTTATCACGCCAGGAGATCGCTGAGAGCAAGCTTGAGTAGCGCCCACCACATTTTCTGTCGGAGAAAAACTTGGAGTGGGTTCTTCCGAGAAATCTGACTCGAACATACCAGCCATGGGTTCTTTTTGACTCTTGATCAATCCTTGCTATATCTTTATGTTTTTCAAGGAGTATTTTTTGTTTCTTGTCGTCTTCCATAAAAGTACCTCAAAAAATGATTTTTTCACTATTGGACAACGGGGCCTTGAAGCCCTGATATTAAAGATGCCTCTTTAAACTGAACATTTCTCCAAACCATGGTATGCTGTACAGGCATTTCGGTAAAACCTGACAACACACTCCAGCAGAGCTACTTAGTTGGTCAGGGGATCAAAGTCAACTGTTTTTTAGCCAAAAATCAAAAAAACATATTGAATTTTCAACGCCTCCATCGTTTGTCCTGAGAATTATAACACTTTCCAATTCCTAACACTAATCATTCCATGAAAAACAACAATGCAGCACTACAAACTCTTTTTAATACTATCGGGACCCTTAGAGGTGCGCAGGGATGCCCTTGGGACAAAAAACAAACATGCTCCAGCCTTATCCAATACTTGCAATCGGAATGCGACGAGCTCATCGCGGCAATCGAAAACAATGATCATAAAAATATTTGTGAAGAACTTGGCGACGTCCTGTACGTCCTCATAATGATTTCGGCAATTAACAAGGACAAGGGGGTATTTGATTTTTCCGATGTCATACAGACAATTAATGAGAAGCTTATTCGGCGTCACCCTCATGTCTTTGCAGGTAAACCTTACGAAAGCGAGGAACAGCTTGCAGTCCAATGGCAGGAAATCAAGGCAAGTGAGAGAAAATGAAATACCATTTGACACGACAAGATGTTTTCTGTATTTTTAAAGGCTTTTATTGTCCGGCAGACTGAAATGGGTAATGGTTTGCTGTGAATTTTCTTTTTACCCTTCTCGCTCTCTAAATCTTTAAACACATACTGTGTGAGAGCCGAAACATACGCAGGCTAGCGCCTTCGTAAACAACGTGAGTCCATGAGGAGGAACCACATGCGCAGGTATGAAACGATCTTTATTCTTCGCCCAGGTGCTGGAGAAGAAGAGATCAACAGAGTTGTTGGCAGTACCACCCAGATTATTCTTGATGCTCATGGCAGCATTATTGAATTGAACAAATGGGGTATGAAGAAACTTGCTTATCTTATTAAAAAAGAAAGCCTGGGATATTATGTTTTTTGTGACTTTGCCGGAACTCCTGAAGCGGTTGCTGAAATCGAACGAAAGTTTAGAATCGATGATCTGGTATTAAAATACATGACCATCAAAAAGTCCGCATCGATTACCGAGGAACAAATCCAGCAAGCAATTGCCGCAGTATCAGAAAGAGCAACTGCTGTTATCGATGATGAGAACTCCGAAGATCATGATTCTGAGCAACTGATCGAAGAACACGAAGAGGAAACTGACGAAGAGTAATGTCAGTTGAATCTTAATAATAATCCCCAGGAGAGTACAAATGGCACAAAGACCACAGAAAAAGCTTTTTACACGGAAGAAAACCTGTAGATTTTGCGGCGACAAAGAACTGCAAATTGACTATAAAGATGTTAAAACACTACGGAATTTTGTATCTGAAAGAGGTAAGATCATTCCTCGAAGAATCATTGGAACCTGCGCCACCCATCAACGACAGTTGTGTGAAGCCATAAAACAGGCTCGGCAGATCGCCTTCTTGCCATATTCAGGCTCTGCACAAGGATAAGGATGGAAACGGACAGAGAGGATTGATTGTGGTGACACAGGCTTTTGAACAGCCTAAAATCGGCAGAATTTTAACAACGGTTCTGCTTACTTCCTTAGCCTTAGTTCTCCCAGGAATCCAATTTTTTCTGTTCGGCTGGTCGTACATTTTTTTGCCACTAGTGGGATTTCTCATTTTTGGTAATTTCGGTTGGTACGCCGGGAAAAAAATAGTGCTTGTAGCGTTGGTGATTTCTCTTATTGCCAACCTATTTTTAGGGAGTTTCGATCTTTTCCTTTTTTCCTGTGCCATGCTTGCGCCGGGAATAGTTTTGCATAGATCGGCAACGCGTGGTGATTCACCTGCGTTGAGTGGGTTTAAGGGGTGTTCGGCGCTCGTCGGCGGTTGGCTTCTTGTTGTGGCCTTTGCTTCCTTCGGCGCTGAGATTTCCGTTTACGGTCAGATGCTCCGCACTCTTGACCAAGCTCTCACCGAAACCTTGGAGCATTATCGAAAGAGTAGCGATTTTTCAGCGGATGCCCTTATCGTCGTTGAGACAACTGTTCACCAGATGAAACAGATTATCCCAATTATCCTTCCCGGAATATTGGGAGGAGTGGTGCTGATTGTCACCTGGATAACGATGGTTCTCGGCAATTTTTTGATGAAAAAAACTGGCAACGTTAGGGTGTGGCCAAGTTTTCGTCAATGGCAATTGCCAGAAAAGCTTATTTGGACGGTTATTGGCATGGGAGCATGCATTCTAACACCCATTGAGCCTTTGCCGAAAATCGGTATCAACTGCATACTATTATTGTGTGTGGTTTATTGTTTTCAGGGATTCTCAGTAACTGTGTTTTTCATGAACAAGTGGCAAGTGCCCCTGTTTATACGTTCATTTTTTTATGTTATGATCGTTTTTCAGTCGCTTGGCACATTGATTCTTTTGCTTTTCGGCGTGGCGGACATCTGGGTTGATTTTCGCAAGTTGAAAACAAAAGCAGTAATTGGAAAAGATTAAATCATTTATATGATAAGCTCTAAGATAATGCTGCAGTAGCCTTTCATTGCTTATAGAAATAGAGAAAAAAAGGAGTTTAAAAATGGAACTCATCTTAAAAGAAACAATTAGTTCTCTTGGCCAGGAAGGCGAGATAGTGAAAGTAAAACCAGGCTACGGGCGCAATTATTTGTTGCCCCAGGGCAAAGCTGTCCTGGCAACTGCCAACAACCTGGCTGCTCTTGAAAAAAATAGAGCAGTTATATCGGCTCGTCTTGCCAAAGAACAGAAGATTGCCGAGGACCTCGCCAAGAAAATCTCAGGTCTTTCGATTGTCATCGAGCAACTTGCCGGTGACGATGAACGTCTTTTTGGTTCTGTCACCAGCGCCGATATATGTGCAAAATTAGCTGCCCTAGATGTTCATATCGATAAAAAGCAGGTCATCCTCGCCGAACCTATCAAAACCCTCGGGGTAGTTAAAGTTCAGATCAAGATCGGTTACAACGTAAATGCAGAGATTACTGTGAGTGTCGTATCGACCAAAGCGCAGTAAAGAACCAAATAATCTCTTCGACCAAACAGCGATCGAAGAGATTATTTAGTTCTTGCATCAACCGACCTGCTGTTTACAAAAGGTCCCATTAAACACACCTTGAGGCTTGACCTTAATGGTGTGTTTTTGTTTAATGGCCTATTCTACAGTCCTTCACCGATAGGGCATAATACACTCGCCACCCTCCGTTTCCATCTGAGATCAACACGCAAGAGCCATGAATGAACTGAACAAGTCTCCCCTACCTGCCCGGATGCCACCGCAAAACATTGAGGCAGAACAGGCGGTTCTCGGCTCAATCCTTCTAAAGGCCGATGTGTTTGGCGTTGTCTTGGAGATTCTTAAAACCGGTGATTTCTACAAAGATGGCCACAGGCTTATCTATGAGGCGATGATTGGGCTCTTTGAGAAAAATGAGCCCCTGGACCTGCTGACTGTCTCCAATCACCTTCGTGATATCAACAAGCTTGACCAGGCCGGAGGGCCAACCTATCTTGCCTCGCTTACCTCAATAGTTCCCGTAACCGCAAATATTACAAGCTACGCCAAGATCATCAGGGAAAAATCAATTCTCAGGCGGTTAATATCGGTGAATACCGATATCGCGGCCCGCTGTTTCGAAGAACAAAACGATATTGATCTTCTGGTTGACAGAGCGGAACAAGCTATCTTTGATATTGCTGGTACCAAGGGTGATCAGAACTTCACGCCAGTAAAGGCTATTGTCCCCAAGGCCTTTGCGATGGTTGAGCAGCTGTATAAAAGAAAAGAACTGATTACCGGCGTTCCAACCGGATATATAGAAATTGACAGAATGACCGCTGGATTGCAACCATCTGATCTTATCATTATCGCCGCAAGACCATCCATGGGCAAGACCTCCTTTGCGATGAATATTGCCCAGCATGCCTCCCTTGTGGAAAAGACCGGTGTCGCCGTATTTAGCCTGGAAATGTCCAAAGAACAATTAGTTATGAGGTTGTTGAGTTCAGTTGGCAGAATTGACTCCCAACGCATACGTACCGGGAAACTGCGCAGTGAGGACTGGCCGAAGCTCACCAGGGCGGTCGGTATGCTCTCCGAGGCACCAATGTTTATCGATGACACCCCGGCTATTTCCGTCCTGGAGATGCGTGCTAAAATTCGGCGCCTCGCGTCTCAGCACGAAATCGGGTTAGTTATAGTTGATTATCTGCAGTTGATGCGAGGGCGTTCAGATATTGAAAACCGCACCCAAGAGATCAGTGAAATCTCCAGATCACTCAAGGCACTCGCCAAGGAGCACCATGTGCCAGTTATTGCCTTATCACAGCTCAACCGTGGTCTTGAAAGCCGTACCGACAAAAGACCGATGATGGCTGATCTCCGGGAATCGGGTGCCATTGAACAAGATGCTGATGTTATTTGTTTTATTTACCGCGACGAAGTGTACAACAAGTCCGAGGATAATCCCGAAAAAGGGGTTGCCGAGGTTATTATCGGTAAACAACGTAACGGACCGACCGGGGTTACCAGATTGACTTTCATTAAGGAATTCACGATGTTTGAAAATATGAGCAATTTTGATGAGCCGGAAGGTTTCAACTAATCCCCAAGAAGCGTGGATACCAACCTTTCTCCTGATATTCCCATCTACCAAAAAACGTATTTTGAGGTATGAACATGACCAGCGACAGTGGTGTTTCAAGTAAATATGATTTCAAAACCATAGAAAGAAAATGGCAGGCGCTATGGGAAGACGGTCAGATTTATCGAGTGGAAGAAGATGCCACAAAAGAGAAATACTATGTCCTGGAGATGTTCCCCTACCCTTCCGGTCGCATTCACATGGGGCATGTCCGTAACTACTCGATTGGCGACGTGGTTGCACGATATAAAAGAATGCGCGGCTTCAATGTCTTGCATCCGATGGGCTGGGACGCTTTCGGTTTGCCAGCCGAGAATGCAGCCCAGAAAAACAACAGCCATCCGGCAACGTGGACCTACGCCAATATCGATTACATGCGCAATCAACTGCGCCAGCTCGGTCTTTCCTATGACTGGAGCCGGGAGATTGCAACCTGCAACCCAAAATACTATCGTTGGGAGCAGCTCCTGTTCATTGAGATGTTTAACAAGGGGCTAGCCTATCAAAAAACCACAACCGTAAACTGGTGCGAATCCTGTCAAACGGTTTTGGCTAACGAGCAGGTCATTGATGGCGCTTGTTGGCGCTGTGACGAACCGGTTTATCCTCGCAAAATGAACGGTTGGTTTTTCAAGATTACTCAATATGCCGATGAGTTATTAAACGATCTTGAGAAGTTGCCTGGCTGGCCAGAAAAAGTTCTCACAATGCAGAGGAACTGGATTGGCAAATCCACCGGGCTCACCTGCGATTTTCCGGTTGAAGATGCGGATTGCAAAATCTCCATTTTCACGACTCGCCCCGACACTATTTTTGGTGTCACCTTTATGTCGATTGCTCCGGAACATCCTTTGCTCGAAACTCTCATTTCCGGAACTGCAACCGCTGAAAAAGTAAGAGCATTCGCTTTACAAATTCAGATTGAGAAGCAACGTCGAGCACTCGACGAGGAACCAGAGAAACAAGGGATGTTCACCGGCCGGTATTGTCTCAATCCCTTTAATGGCCACAGAATTCCTATATACGTTGCTAATTTTGTCCTGATGGAATACGGCACCGGGGCAGTCATGGCGGTGCCGGCGCATGACCAACGAGATTTTGAGTTCGCAAGAAAATATCAATTGCCGATCCTTCCGGTGGTTATTCCAGAGGGCCTGAGCATTAACCCGGAAACCATGGAGCAGGCCTCTACCGTACCCGGCATACTTGCTCATTCAGGAAAATTTACAGGGATGGATTCTCTGCAGGCCCAGAGCGCCATCATTGGATACGCTGAGGAAAACAAATTTGGTTCGGCCTATGTCACCTACCGATTGCGAGATTGGGGCATTTCTCGACAAAGATACTGGGGCGCCCCCATTCCGATGATCCACTGTGAAAACTGTGGTGTGCAACCGGTGCCGATAAACCTGCTGCCGGTTGTCCTGCCTGAGGATCCCGAGGCAGGGAGTGCCTGTCTCCCCTTGCACCAACGGCCGTCCTTTATTGCCACCGTTTGTCCGAAATGTGGCGGTCCGGCTCGGCGGGAAACCGACACCATGGATACCTTTATGGAGTCGTCCTGGTATTTTGCCAGGTTTGCTTGCCCGAGGCTGACGGAGCAGCCGCTTTCAGCTGCGCAAACAGCCTATTGGTTGCCGGTTGACCAGTACATTGGCGGGGTCGAGCACGCTATTTTACACCTCCTCTATTCCCGGTTTTTTACAAAAGTCTTGCGAGACCTCGGGCACCTGGCCGTCGATGAACCCTTCACCAATCTCCTGACTCAAGGAATGGTCATCAAGGATGGTTCAAAGATGTCCAAGTCAAAAGGCAATGTTGTTGACCCAAATGATCTCATCCAGGAATACGGTGCAGACACGGTTCGACTCTTCAGTCTCTTCGCCGCCCCGCCTGAACGAGATCTTGAATGGAGCGCCCAGGGTGTTGAGGGCTCATCGAGATTTCTCAATCGGGTCTATAGATTGATCATGTTTAATAAGGAGCAGTTTCTAGGATCTTCTTCATTCCCCCAAGACCTTGGCGCGGCGGGAAAGACTCTGCATCGAAAAATTCACCAGACAATTAGACGGGTCACCGAAAGCATTGAACAAAACTTTCATTTTAATACCGCTATCAGCGCGATGATGGAATTGTTTAACGTCATTATAACAACAACCGGCGAAAACAGCTCTGAAAAGGCTGAACCAGCCGTTGTCCGTGAAGCAGTATCCGTGCTCCTCCTTTTGCTTTCACCCATGGTTCCGCATTTCGCTGCTGAGATGTGGCAGCAGATCGGTAACAACGACTCCATCGAAAGTCGTCCCTGGCCGAAATTCGACGCCGATGCCGCCAAAGAAGACCTTCTGACTATTGTTCTGCAGATCAACGGCAAGGTGCGATCCCGCCTCCAAGTACCGGAAGATATCAGTGACGATGAACTCAAACAACTTGCCCTTGCCGACGATAACATTGGCAAATTTATCGAGAACAAGCCTATTAAAAAGACCATAGTCGTAAAGAAGAAACTTGTGAATATTGTTGTTTGATACTAGTATGTTTGTACTATGAAAAAAGGTAACACAGAAGAATTGCTTATAATTAAAGGAGATGACAAGTGAAACCGGTTTATCGACTTTGTCTGCTGCTGAGTATTATCTTAGGCGTTGCTGCCTGCGGCTACCATAATCCGAACATTTATAATGGGCCCCACAAAAGCATCTATATTACAGAATGGAAGAACCGCACCAGTGAGCTTGGCTTAGACTCGAAAATCTACAGGTCCATGACCAAATGGTTCCAAAAATCGGGATCTATTTCTACGGTCAGAAACAAAGAAGGCGCTGATTTAATTTTGGGCGGAGAAATTGTTTCTCTCGAATTACCAAGCCTTTCTTACGGTATAAACAGGTTAACCGCCGAGGTTAAGGTACGGCTTCGGGTTCGCTATATGGTAAAGGAAATTTCCACAAATAAAATCCTCATCGACATACCCGATCAAATTTGGGAGGAGAGTTACTTGGTTTCAGCAAATGGCGCAGCGAATATGGATAACGAAGCCAAGGCCATAGATAAAATTATCGAGGATCTCTCGCAAAAGATATATCAAAAAACGATCTCCGGAATACCAAAGCTCTAGATATTCTTTCCGATTTGCCGGGCAGAACAGGCTCCCTGTTCTGCCCTTCTTGCCTCTGTTCCCTCCCATGTTGAAAATTGCTCATCTTTCCTTTTCTTCACCTTTTGTTCTCGCCCCTCTTGCCGGCTATACCGATCTGCCCTTTCGACTCCTTTGCCGTCGTAACGGCGCGGGGTATTGCGTATCGGAAATGATCAGTTGTCATGGACTGGTTTACCAACAGCAGAACACCCTCAAACTCCTTGCATCCGTAGCCGAAGAACGTCCAATCTCTTTTCAGCTTTTTGGCGCCGATCCGGAAATTATGGCAAATGCCGCGGAAATTCTCGCTTCGTATTCTCCGGACATGATTGACATCAACATGGGATGCCCGGTCAGAAAGGTAACCAAACGAGGTGGTGGAGCAGCCTTAATGACCGACAGTAACCTTGCCGAAACAATCCTTAAAAAGGTCGTAGCAAAGGTTTCATTACCGGTCACTGTAAAGATACGATCGGGCAAAGATGCAAATTCTATTAACGCCGTTTCCTTTGCCAAGATGCTTGAAGATCAAGGAGCTGCGGCTATTACCGTTCACGCAAGGACATGGGCACAGGGGTTTTCCGGGCACATCAATAGGTCTGTCATTGCTGACGTTAAAAAGAATGTGAAGATTCCTGTTATCGGTAATGGTGACGTTTTATCTTTGCAAGATGGTTGGGAAATGATGGCAGAAACCGGCTGTGATGGAGTAATGATTGGCCGTGGTGCACTTGGCAACCCATGGATTTTTCAAGAAACGGGGAGACCTGAAAGTTTAGCGGAGGTGGCAGCCGGGGCTCGCGAACACCTGCAGCTCATTGAGGAGTTCCTTCCGGCAGAAAGGATTCTTGGTCATATTAAAAGCCAGATATCGCGTTATTTCAAAGGATTGCCCGGGAGTTCAATGGTTCGGGAAAAGGTGTATGCGGCGATGAATCTTCAAGATTTACGTGAGATTATTGAGACTTGCTCGAAATAGCTCAGGATACCTCGAAGAATTTCTTGTATTGATACCTAGAACTGCAAACAAGCAGTTGTACTTTGCCACTGTAGAACCGGGTAGTCGGTATCGACAAAATGGCCTGCGGCTATCAATGTAACTTTTCGATCTTTTTCAGAAGCATCTTCGCTTCAATCTTACTCTTTTCCGGAAGTGTCTTGTCCCGCAGAGAATTTTTCAAACTCTGCTCGGCAAGCTTTAGCTTGCCGCTATACAGGTCGAACTTGGCAAGATAAAGTGCTGCCATGCCATATTGTTTGTTCTCCGTGGCAATCTGCCCCAGTTCAAAATAAACCTGTGCGTATTCAGGAAGTTGAAATCCCACCGTTTGAAAATACCGTTCCGCCTCGGCGGATTTGCCGGTTCTTGCCAACAGCTTGGCCAGGGTAAAAGCCGCATATAAATCCGAGGAATCAGCTTGCAGCGCCGCACGCAATGTTTCTTCCGCCTCCACAAAATTACCGGCAGCAAATTGTAGTACTCCTTTATCCACCTTTAAAATGTTTTTATCCGGAAAAAAATCAATAATCTTCAGCAATAACTCCATGCTTTTGGCAAAATCGTTTTCATTCCGTGCTACCTGGGAAAGCCCGTAATACGCCATAGTTTTGGCAAAATCGCTTGCCTTGTTATCCGCTACTACGGTGGCAAGATAGTTTTTAAATATTTCGTTATCGCGAAGATCAGCGAGGATTCGGTACTTACAGCGCAAGAAATTAAAATCACCGGCGTTCCTGGTATCGTTGCTCGTGCTTATCTTATCGATATCCATCAAAGATTGGATATAATGCAGCCTTGCCTCCGGATCGGGGTGGGTAAGAAGGTATTGCGGTAATTTTTCGCTGCGATACCTGGAAATCCGCCGCATCGACTCCAGCATCTTGACCTGACCTTCCGGATTTTTTCCCAGCTTCTTCAGCCAATCATAGGCCAACAAATCGGCCTCTTCCTCGTGCTGACGACTGAAATGGAGATTAACGCTTTGCCCTGCCGCCAAGGCCCCGGTAAGAAGGACCGGGGCAGTTGCTCCGCCAAATGCCACCGCAGCAAGAGCCAAACCGAGCGAGGCTATTCCTGTATAGGTCCCTGTCTCAACCCTTGAGGCAAGGTGGCGTTTATAGATGTGGCCGATTTCATGGGCCATTACCGAAACCAGTTCGTCTTCCGAATTCATTGTGCCAATAAGGCCTGAATGAAAGAATATCAAACCGGAAGGTGCGGCAAAGGCATTGAATTCTTTATCGTCGATGACGAAGAAGTGGTAGTCAAAATATTGTATCCCGGCGACCTCAAGGACACTCTGGCCAAGCTTGGAAATGTATTGGATAATATCCGGGTCATCTTCCAGGACAAAAGCCGATCGAACCGAATACAGGAGCTTTTCACCAACCTCACGCTCGTCGCTGATGGAAAAAGACCATGCCGGGCAAACGGTACTGAGCTGCATAAAGGCGAGCAGTATCAGCCATGTCAGCTTTTTGCTTTGTAACAGTTTCATTGCGTTTTCAACCATTGCACCGTTCTGGCCAACCCCTCTTCGGCAGAAACTATTGGCTGATAGCCTAGATCTTTTTCCGCATTGGCCGTTGAAAAGTAATGAGATTTTGCCAACTGTTCGGCAACAAAACGAGTCATTCTCGGCTCACTTTGCAAACGGCAAATGGTATAAAAGAGTTCTAAAAATCCACCAAGCTTGTAGGCCAAAGTCTCGGAAATCGATGCGTGGATTTCCGGAACAGCCATTTTCGCAAACAACTCATTTATCCACTTCCATAAATTTACCGGTGTCCCTTGGCTAATAAAATAGGCGTTTCCGGCGGCTGTACCCCTCTCTGCGAGATTTTTAGCCGCGAGAATGTGGGCATGAGCAACATTGTCAATATAGGAAATATCGACAAAATTGCCACCGTCTCCGACTCTCTTTAGCTTCTTTTCCCTCCCTTTTGTAAGGAGTCGAGGCAAGAGGTGGGGGTCGCCAGGTCCCCAGATGAGATGTGGTCGAAGGGCGCAGGTTCGGAAGTTGGCGGAATTGGCAGCAAGAACCATTTTCTCGGCGATAATCTTAGTTTTTGCATAGTGACAAAGCGGCTTCTCCGCATATCCGAGACGCTCATCCCCACCGCAAATATCAGTGCCATTGAACACCACGGAAGGAGTCGAGGTGTAAACAAGCATGGCTACCTTATTGGCGATGCAACTTTCCAGCACATTTTTGGTCCCGAGCACATTGGTATCATAATAGGCCTTCCAGGGGCCCCATATTCCGGCAAGAGCTGCAACATGGAAAACAACATCAACTCTACTTGCGGCCTGGGTAAGAGTTTCCGGACAACTGATATCACCAATAAAGCATTTTGCTCCCAGCGCCTCAATTTCCGGGTAGCGATGACGGCCGACAACGCGGGTCTCAACCCCCATCTCCAGAAGTCGTTGCACAACAGCCTTGCCGACGAAGCCTCCGCCACCGGTAACCAGGGCGGTTTTTATTGTCCGGGAAAGATTTTCTTTTGCGCCCATATTGCCAGTTTTTCACGAAATATTTTTGCGTTATGGCGGATATCAACCGGGAAAGCATCGTGGATGAGGAAATTCTTTATTTCTTTTGTAAGTGGACTTTTGCCGGCCATTGACTTTACTTCCGCCAGAACCAAACTGGCATCGACCCGCCTTTCTTTATGCACTTCAATAATGATCACTGGTTCCTTGTATTTTTCGCCTCTTGCCATAATTCCAACAAGAGCTGAACGGTAGACATCAGGATGTTCATTAATGATAGCCTCACAGGGGATTGTGTAAAGGGGTCCGGTCTCAGTCAATACGCGATGGGCCCGCCTTCCGCAAAACCATAAGCGATGCTGTTCGTCGAGATAACCGACGTCGCCCATTCGGTGCCAGAATGAATTACCATCGGCCATTTTCGACAAGTGCGTCTCTTCAGAATTATTTTGATAGGCCCTGGTCACCACATCGCCGCGCACAATGATCTCTCCTATCACTCCGATTTCAAGCAACATTTCCTGGCGCAATTCAGCGATAGGACCATCGGAAATTGTCATAATTCGAATATCGATCCCGGGTAAAGCCCGGCCAACACAGGTCCCTCTTCCTTGGCGGCTGAGTAGCCAGGTATCAGACAAGATTTCACTCCCGGCAATGGAGGCGATCGGCAGGCTTTCAGTGGCGCCATAGGGAGTAAAGATCTCGGCGTCGGGTGGTAAAATCGAGGTAACCCGCTGTAATAGTTCATAAGGGACAGGTGCACCGGCCATCAATACCTTACGTATTGACTGCAGGATGATGTGGTTTTTCTGGCAATGCCTACTTACCACATTCCATATTGCCGGTGACCCAAAGGAATATGTTACCTGGTATTTTTCAATCGAAGCGACGAATTTTGCCGGATCGACCTCCGCCGGTTTCGTGGCGTCCATGTCGGGAATGACCGAACAAGCGCCCAGTGCCGCAGAAAAAAGAGCAAATAAGGGGAAAGCCGGTTGATCGATATCAACCGAATCAATACCGAAGTATTCGCTGATCAGTTTACGCTGGGCACTGAAGATAGAATGTTCGTAGCGAACTCCTTTGGGAGGGCCAGTAGACCCAGTGGTAAAGATTATTGCGGCGAGATCATCATTGCCTGGTTGGTGAACCGGAGGAGAGCTTTCGGTGGCCGCCGCGCAGCTGCGTATGTCCGGCCCAAACAGCCCAAACGAGTTGCCGCAGCAAAAATGCCGTTTCACTGAATGAAACGGTTTGGCAAATATTTTGGAAAAGGCAATGGCCTTCGGAATGCCGACAAGTATTCTTGGCTCCACCCTTTCGATACAGCGCAGCAAATTTCTAAATCCCATACCAGGATCAATCAAAACGACAGGGGCGCCGATCTTAAAAAGGGCCAAAGTGAGGCAGATGAAATCAGCGGAAGGCGTGACCATAAGGATCACTATATCGCCATAGCTGACGCCGTTTTGGCAGAAATAGTTACAATATCCGTTAGATAAGTAATTTATCTCGGCAAAAGTCAGTGTTTTGCCGGTCTTTGCTTCTATTATTCCCTGGCGATTGCCGTATTTTTCGGCAACCTCTACAAATGCTTCGGCAATATTCATCGTCACCGAGCAACTCCTTTCCTATTTACGGGTAAAGAAGATCTTAAGAATAGGCACTATTTCGGCAATTTTATCCTCAAGGACGTAGTGCCCCCCATCGTCAAAATAATGGCTTTCCGCCTCTGGAAATCGTCGTTTCCATTCAGTATAAAAAGAATCGTTAAAGCAGAAATCACGAGCCCCCCAAAGAATCAGTATAGGGATTTTCTTCTCCTGAATCTGCGACAGCTTGCTCTCAACCGCAACCAATCTACCGTAACTAGGGTGTTGAGCATTCATTGGGATATCTTGAACAAATCTGGCAATTGCCACCCTGTTCCGCCAGGTATTGTACGGCGCAAGGTAGCCTTCTTTAATCTCGTCATCGAGTTTTTTCTCAACAGCCATAAAGCAGGCCGGACCAGCAAATCCATTGAATAATCTGACAATAATTTCGCCGAGCACCGGCAGACGGCAGATACCAATTCGCCAAGGCATTCTCGTTGAGCGAAAAGCGGCGGTGTTCATCAGGACAATTTTCTCGATCTTGTCAATATGTTGGACTGCATAGCCAAAACCAATAGCCCCACCCCAGTCATGGACGATGAGAGAGAATTGTCGTAATTCCAAATGATTGATCAGACTCTCGAGGTTTTCTATATGTTGCGCCAGACAGTAAGGGTAATTCTGCGGCTTATCGGAAAGCCCACATCCCATGTGGTCGATGGCTATTACACGATGGGTCGTTCGAAATTGGGCAATGAGGTGCCGGTAGTAGTATGACCAGGTCGGATTACCATGGACCATGACGATAACCGGACCCGATCCTTCATCAATATAATGAAGCCTCCTGCCCTGAAGACTGAGATAATTATTTTTGAAAGGATAGTCTTTATACACTGTTACGTCATATTCTTTGTATGTGAAAGAAAATTGCGTTCTCTAATTTCATTTGATTAGACAAGCTGCTTAACTCAGCTTTATACCCTGGGAAAACCCGGTGTCAACTATTTATCTTTTCAGCAACCTGACCTCCGACAACTGTGTTTGCCGATTGTTACTGAATGTTGAAAGGTCAACGATTCAACGCATTGCCAGAAATCAGTTTATCAACCCAGTATTGTGATGTATTTGATAATTTTATTGATTTCCAAATTTCGTTATGATAAACGGGAGACTGTGTTGCGCTCCGAGATGTTTTCGCTATTTTTGATTTGCCCAAAAAGGGTTTGAATCCTTGGATATATTCCTTCTCCCGAATGGGCATACGTTTCGTTTGAGCAGACAAGCTGCTCAACTCAGCATTAACCATAAGGCCGGTATTTTTCCCCACCAGCAAGGTGAGAGGAAGAAGTTGATGCACGTACATGCAGATGCGGTGACATGAGAGCCAACCACAAGGATGCCCGGACGAAAATGTACCTGGGAATTTTATTAAGGGTTCGCCTTTGAACCGAGTACGAAAGGAGTAAACGATGGCTGAGGGTACAGTGAAGTGGTTTAACGATGCAAAAGGTTTTGGTTTTATCGAGCAAGATGGCGGACAAGATGTCTTTGTCCACTATTCCGCAATCCAAACCGAAGGTTTTAAGTCCCTGGAGGAAGGCGCTCGGGTGACATTTGAAATAGTCGACGGTCCTAAGGGTCCGGCCGCAGACAAGGTTAAAAAGATGTAATTTCGCTGCAAAACTAGCAAACAGAGGCCTCTCGCCGTTTAGGGCGTGGGGCCTCTGTCGTTTCCATCTATTATTCCCGAAAATGCGATTACATCGCAATGAGGGGAAGATACTCTGGCTTCCATCTGATCCGGTCGATCAGCTTCTTCATTCGCGCTTCGTCGTTGTCGTGTTGAAAATCAGAATACACGCAAGGCCTGCTGACTCCATTTT
This sequence comes from Desulforhopalus sp., assembly GCA_030247675.1. Taxonomy (NCBI): domain Bacteria; kingdom Pseudomonadati; phylum Thermodesulfobacteriota; class Desulfobulbia; order Desulfobulbales; family Desulfocapsaceae; genus Desulforhopalus; species Desulforhopalus sp. The sequence goes on from JAOTRX010000005.1 coordinate 158,960, forward strand.
TCACCGCGGCCATGGCCACAGCCAAGGCAACTTTCTTCCCAACCTGGCGAATGGTGCTGATGGGTGGCATCAACCGGCCCTTGGCGAGATCCTCCGGCGACATCATATCAGCTATCGCGTAGGCTGCTGCGGTGAAGAATTCCGGCAACACCTCTCGAGCGCCTGAAGCCAGCACGCCCAACCCAACTCCTGGGAATATCAAGGCATTATTGCACTGGCTGACATAAAATGACTCTTCCATGGCATCCATTGCGGCACAAGGATTACTGGTGGCGACCATCACCCCCTCTTCGTTCCATTTTTGGATATTCAGACAAAAAACCTCAGGAATAGCTATATGGTGGAAAAGTGGAAGGATGAGTGGCCGGGGTGTATTCAACTTGAGCGACTCTACCGCCGCCTGGCGGAAGAAGAAATCCTGACCGGTGGTCCCAATGAGTACAGTAATTCCTGCATGTTGAATAATCTCTGGTATATCAATGATATTTATTGTGCCAATCCAGGGGAACTTCTTTTTATCTTTGGCAAACTTCTTTTTATATTGAGCCAGATCGCGGCGATTAACAATCAATCCTTCTGAATCGATCATGAAAATACAATCCACCGCCTGTTTTTCTGACAAGCCCTGACCAACCAGAGCATTACGAATCTGCTCAGCGATACCTACTCCGCCGGCACCGGCGCCATTGATCAGAAAACGCTGATCGGTGAGCTTTTCTTTCTTAATCTTCATTGCGGAGAGCATGGCTGCCAGCGCCACCGCACCCGTGCCTTGAATATCATCATTGAAGGAAATCACCTCATCAACAAAGGCATCCCGGATACTGAAGGCGTTTTGTTGGGAGAAATCCTCCCACTGGCAAAGGGCGTTGGGAAATACATTGCGAAAAGCCCGGACAAATCTACCGATGAAGGACAGATATTCCTCCCCCTCTAAGCGCCGGTGACGCCAGCCGAGATACTGATCGTCGGCTAGCAGATTTTCATTATTGGTACCGACGTCGAGAGATATCGGCAGGCAATGCCAGGGGGCGAATCCCGCACCTTGGGTATAGAGCATCAACTTCCCGAGACAGACCGCGATACCTCCCGCTCCTTGATCGCCAATACCGAGCACGCCCTGGTTATCGGTTACTACGGCAACCCGAATATCCCGATGGTGGAATTTTCGCAGGATATCTTCCGCTCTATCAATATTCCCCGGATAAAAATGCAGACCGTTAGCCTGACGAAACATGGAGGAATATTTCTGAACCGCCATGCCTATCGTCGGCGTGTAGATGATCTTTATATATTTTTCAATATCGCTTTGGATGAGTGCATGGGCCAGGGTTACATTGCGATCAAAGAGAGATCGGATAAAAATGAATTTCTCTATATCATCGGTCTTTTCACTGAGTTTCTGCCTGGAACTCTGCACTTGTCCTTCAAGCTCACGTACTCCTGGAGGAAGAGTTGCCTCAAGATTCAACAGTCGTCTTTCTTCCTGGCTGAACGCCGTGCCCTTGTTTATATAACTGCAGGACCTGGCCGATGCACCGCTGGCATACACAATGATTTCCCTGGTATTACCATATTCATCATATTTAAACCTATAAAGATTTGCCGCCATACTAAACTCCCACCATGTTCTCTCAATAAATTGTGCGATTGACAAGGATCATTGTTTGCCGCATAATGCCCGGCCATGGAAACCTGGCAACTCATACTGCAAAACAGTATTACCACACTTGATGGATTAATGAGTCAATTGGAGTGCGATGATCGCGCGCTCGGGAAAGTAATAGCAGACTTTCCCATGAGAATAAATCCATATTTTGCAAAATTGATACAATCCCCTGGTGACCCAATCTGGAAGCAGGCGGTTCCCGACATCGCCGAGCTCGACGATAAGGTCTGTATGGCCGATCCACTCGGAGAAGATGCCCTCAGTCCTGTCACCAACCTTGTGCATAAGTATCCCGACAGGGTGCTGTTTTTGGTATCCAACCAATGCGCTATGTACTGCAGATTTTGCACAAGAAAGCGAATGGTCGGTTCGGCGAGAATGCGCATCACCCCTGCCACTCTTGCCGCCGGTTATGACTATCTTCGAAATCATCCAGAGGTCCGAGAAGTCCTTTTGTCCGGTGGCGACCCGCTGTTGTTACCTGATGAAGAAATTGCCGACATCCTCGGCAATCTGCGAGCAATCCCCTCCATAGAGGTAATCCGCATCGGCACCCGTGTCCCTTCAGTACTGCCCATGCGCATTACTCCAGGGCTTGTCGACATCCTGAAGAGGCATCACCCGCTGTATATTAACACCCACTTCAATCACCCACTGGAAATTACAAAGGAATCATCTCTTGCTTGCACTATGCTGGCCGACGCGGGAATTCCCCTCGGCTGCCAGACCGTCCTGTTGAAAGGGGTGAATGACAATGCTGAAACCATCAAACAGCTGTTGCTTTGCCTCCTTCGTATCAGGGTAAAGCCCTACTATTTATTTCAGGCCGATCTCACCCGCGGAACCAATCATTTCCGTACTTCCACCGAAACCGGAATTGCTATCATGCGGCAGTTATACGGCCATATCTCCGGCATGGCCGTTCCGACTTTTGCACTCGATGCCCCGGGCGGGAAAGGCAAGATTCCTCTCACTCCGCAATATATCATGCTCAAGGGTAAGGACCTTGTTTTCCATAATTATCAAGGCGATGTCTGTACCTACCCTGAGGCCGGTGAAGGGTTCTAAGATGCACTCCTTCGACCAATATCTGCTTTTGTCAGATTGCTGACAGACAATCGAGTGTAAACCCATTACCACCGAATGATCTGCTCATAAGCAGGGATCAGAGCAATTGGAACCCCGGTGTACGGCCGGCAATCCGTCGGCTAATCGTTATAATCGCCAATACCCCTCGGCTTTCGGTGCTGATTGGTTTTTCAGATGCCAGAGGAAAAAGCTTGCCTGTATCGCGAATGGTATAATTGCCGGTTTTACCATCAACAATCACCTCAAACACCTCGTCAAGCAGGAAATTCAATGGGAACTGGCGTCCCTTCATGACCTTATGACCTTTTGTGGGAATCCTGGAAGAATTGATGGTCGGTGGCAGTGTGTAAAGGGGGGCGGTTTGAAAATTGGAGCGTATCGCTGCATGAACTGCACATTGCGCCGCCAGTTTTGTGGCACATTCCAGTTAATCCATGGCTGGTTCGGTTTTGCCGACGCTTGCAGTAACTGAGGGAAAATAGCGCCACAAGCAACAATCCGAAGCTGATGATCAAGGTAAGAATAAAAGTAGCCATAAAATGCTTATAAGCATTAAAGAGTCTAACCGCCAAAGTTGTCGTAATGGATGTTGGTCTTTTCCACTCCGAGGCCCTCAAGCATGGTAAAGATTGCCTTGTTCATCATGGGTGGCCCGCACAGGTAATAGTTGATATCCTCCGGCGCCGGGTGGTCTTTCAAGTATTGGTCGAGGAGAACCAGGTGGATAAAACCGGTTGACCCAGTCCAGTTGTCTTCTGGCAAGGGGTTTGACAGGGACAAATGAAACGAGAAATTGCTGAATTTTCTTTCAAGTTCCTGAAACTCTTCGGTATAGAAAACCTCTTTGAGGCTCCGGCCACCGTACCAGAAGGACACCTTCCGTTTAGTGTTTTTATCCTTAAAGAGATCAAAGACATGACTTCGCAGGGGAGCCATACCGGCGCCACCACCGATCAGGATAACCTCAGAGTCGCTGTCGTCCATAAAAAACTCACCAAAAGGACCGGAGATAGTCACCTCATCGCCGGCCTTAAGATTAAAGACATAGGAAGAAGCTTTGCCTGGAGGCAGTGTATCCTGGCCCGGAGGTGGGCTGGCGATTCGCACATTGAGCTTGATTATGCCTTTTTCACCCGGATAATTGGCCATCGAATACGCCCTGGTGACCGGCGTGTAAACATGGGATTTGTACTGAAACATCTTGAACTTGGTCCAATCGGCGAGGAATCGGTCATCGATTTCAAAGCTCTGGTATTCGAGAGAATGGGGCGGAACCTCAATCTGAATATACCCGCCGGCCTTAAAGTCGACGCCATCGCCCTCCGGCAAGCCGATTACCAACTCTTTTATGAAGGTCGCAACGTTGTTATTGGAGAGCACCTTGCAATGCCATTTCCTTGCCTCCAGTGCCTCAGTCGGCACCTTGATCTTCAAATCCCTTTTAATCGCCACCTGACAGGACAGGCGCATGCCAAGCTTGGCATCGCGGTTATTGATCTGCGATTTTTCCGTGGGCAGGATGCTGCCGCCACCCTCTTCAACGATGCACCGACATTGGCCACAACTGCCCCCGCCACCACAGGCCGACGATAAGATGACCCCCTGGTCGGAGAGAGTGGTTAACAGCTTGCCTCCCGGTTTGACCTGGAATTTCTTGCTGTCATTAACCTCAATGGTAACCTCACCCTCCGGCAACAAGGTTTTCTTGGAAATAACAATAAGGGTCACCAGAATCATCTGAATGGCGAGAAAGCAAAGCACTCCGTAAAGTATTTCTATCATTGCACCAATCCCTCAAGCACTTGCCTTTACGAGTATTTCTCCGTGAGAAATCATCACATCTCAAATCCGGCCAGGCCCATAAAGGCCATGGCAATCAAGCCGACTGTTACAAAGGTGAGCCCGAGTCCACGTAAACCTACCGGTGGATCGGCGTATTCAAGCCGTTCTCTGATCCCGGCCAAAACGACCACTGCCAGGAAAAATCCGGCACCGGAGCCGAAACCGTAGGCAATACTTTCGCCGAAGGTATAATCCCTTTCGACCATAAAAAGGGTGCCGGCAAAGATGGCGCAATTGACCGTCAACAGGGGCAAAAAAATACCCAAAGTGTTGTAGAGGGCCGGGAGAAAGCGGTCTATGACCATCTCAAGGATCTGCACCACCGCGGCGATGATAGCAATATAGGTCAGCAATCCGAGGAAACTGAGATCAAGCTCCGGTTGCCCGGCCCAGGCCAAAGCCCCCGGCTTTAACAAATAGGTGTAGATCAGATTATTGATCGGCACAGTAATCACCTGGATAAACAGCACCGCCGCGCCGAGACCAACGGCCGCCTTCACCTGCTTGGAGATGGCGATAAAAGTACACATACCAAGAAAAAAGCTGAGCGGCAGATTCTCAAGAAAAATGGAGCGGATAACAATATTAAAATAGTGGTCCATTATTCCTTCTCCTGCTGGCTGGGATCGATGCTGCGCAATCCCCAGATGATCAAGGCGATGAGAAAAAAGCCACATACCGGCAGAACCAGTATACCGTTGCGCAGATACCAGCCGCCGTTGGTGGTCAGCGGCAGAATCTCAATACCGAACAAGCTGCCGGAGCCGAACAACTCCCGGACGAAAGCCACCGACATAAGAATGAAACCATACCCGAGACCATTGGCGATACCATCGATAAAACTTGGCAGCGGCGGATTGGACATGGCAAAACCTTCGGCCCGGCCCAAGAGGATACAGTTGGTGATAATCAGCCCGACATAGATCGAAAGCTGTTTGGAGAGGCTGAAATAATAGGCCTTGAGAAGCTGATCAACAAGGATGACCAAGGTGGCGGCAACGATAATCTGCAGACCGATCCGCACACTGCTTGGGATCTGGTGGCGAACGAGACTGATGGTCATGCTGGAAAAGGCGGTTACCAGCCCAACACAGATCGACATTACCAGGGCGGTGGTCATCTGGCCGGTTACCGCCAGCGAAGAGCAGATACCGAGGACCAGCAAAGCGATGGGGTTGCGTTTGAAGACGGAGTTGGTTAGCAGTTTAAGATTGCTTTCAGCCATGGATTTCTTCTTAGGTTGAATTTAGGTTAGAGTATTTGTTTGACACCTTTTTTCATGCCTTGGTATACCTTAGCCTCTTCCTGAGTTTGCGGATCCAACAATCTTCTGCTGGCTGAAAAAGGGTTTGAAGCCATGCTCACCAAACCAGAATTCCATAAGGTTGTTGACGCCTTTGGTGGTGAGTGTTGCACCTGACAGGCCGTCGATCTGAAAGTGCTTTGCCGGCTCCTCGGTTGCTGCCTTGCCTTTGACGACGTTGAGGCTGATTCTACCGCCATCATCGTATACCTTTTTGCCCCGCCAACCGTCTTGCCACCTACTGTTTTCTACCTCGCCGCCAAGACCGGGGGTCTCTCCGTGTTCATAAAAAGAGATGCCGCGAATGGTCGTCAGATCGCCGTCCAGGGCAACATAGGCAAACATCGTCGACCAGAGACCCTTGCCGCGCACCGGCAGGATAAACTGTTGCACTTTTGTGCCGTCTTTAACGAGGTACACCAGGGAATACTTTTCCAGGCGGCGCAGCCTGGCCCGGTCTTCAGCGCTGCTCAGCTGGCGGCCGGTGTCATCGGACAAGGCCGCCTTCAATTGCTTGTAGGTTTCCGGCCGGATCGTATCATCCGCTACGAAATTACCGGTGGCAAGTTCGACGACTCTCGTCTCGATCGGCGCGAACATCTCCTCTATGGTCCGGTTTTTATCATAGAGGCCTGCGGCGTAGAGAATATGTTTCTTACGGTCGAGATCGCGATTGGCGTCCTGCTGCGGTCGCAAGCCAACCGCCGCAACGGCTACCAGAGCCGAACAGATAAAGGCGAGAATGAGCACGGTATAAAAGGGTTTGGCAATGGATTCTTCAGCCATGGCGTACCCTCCTTCGTTTTATATTGGCCTGGATAACAAAATAGTCAAACAGTGGAGCAAAAACATTACCCAAGAGAATGGCCAGCATGATCCCTTCCGGATAGGCCGGATTGGCGACCCGTATCATGATCGCCAGCACCCCGATCAACAGGCCGTACAGCCACTGGCCGACCGGTGTGTGGGCTGCCGACACCGGATCGGTGGCCATAAACACCAGGCCGAAGGCAAACCCACCGACCACCAGATGCCAATGCGGCGGAATCCCGTACAAAGGATTGACGCTGCTCCCTTGAATGTAAAAATAACAGGCAGAAAGTAAAGCGCCGATAAGGGTCGAGGCCATGACCCGCCAGGGGGCGATGCCGGTAATCAGCAGGATGAAGGCCCCAATGAGGCAGGCCAAGGTCGAGGTCTCGCCCATAGAGCCGGGTATGGTGCCGAGAAAAGACTGCAGCCAGGTAACATTCAGCCCGTCAAGGGTATGACCGGGTTGGGCGGCGGCAAACTGACCAAGGGCGGTGGCACCGGAGACTCCGTCAACCGCCGTCCACACCGAATCGCCGGTCATCTGCGCCGGGTAGGCAAAGTAGATGAAGGCCCGCGAGGCGAGGGCCGGATTCATGAAATTGCGGCCTACCCCGCCAAAGACTTCTTTCGCGAATACCAAGCCAAAACTGATGCCGATGGCCACCTGCCAGAGAGGAATGGTCGGCGGCAGGGTCAGCGAGAAAAGCAGGCCGGTGACGAGAAAGGCCTCGGAAAACTCGTGGCCGCGAAGCATATTGAAGAGGCCTTCCCAGATCGAGCCGACAACCATGGTGACAATATAGATCGGCAAAAAATAGAGACTGCCGTGCAGACAGTTAGAAAGCAGGCTTTGCGGGTCGCAGCCGACCAGGGCCATGATTTCCCCCCGCCAGCCGTCCGGCCCGGACAGGCCCATGGCAGCGATAACCGAATTCGCCTGATAACCGGTATTCCAGACCGCCATAAAGACGCAGGGCAAAAGGGCAATCAGGACGGTGGTCATTATCCGCTTCAGATCGATGGAATCGCGAACATGCGGGGCGGCCTTGGTGGTCAGGCTAGAACCGAAAAGAAAGGAGTCAAAGGCCTCAAAGAGCGGATACCAACGCGCAAAGCGGCTGCCCGGGGCAAAGTGCCGGCCTGCTCGTTCCATTATTTTATTTAACAATTTCATCTGCAAACACTCACCCTGGGAAAAGAATTTGGGATATGGATCATGACCATGTCAGCCTCCCTGCTCAATCGCGGTAAGCATCTCTCGCAAAAATGGCCCGAATTCATTCTTGCCCGGGCAAACAAAGCCACAGAGGCCAAGATCCTCCTCAATGAGTTCCAGGCAGCCGAGGGCCTTGGATTTTTCGGTGTCGCCCTTGGAAATCGATTTAAGAAGCGAGGTGGCAATGATATCCAGGGGCATAACCTGATCATAGGTGCCAAGGGGATAAACAGCCCTTCTCCCGCCCCAAAGCGCCGTGCTCATCGGGAAGGTGGTACTTTTGAAAAATGCCGAGGCGAACACCGGTTTCATGGAAAATCGGCCTTTGCCCGGCAGCAGCCAGTTGAAGAGTGATCTGCCGTTCGAATCGGCAATAATGGAAACCTGATTATGGAAACGCCCCAGGTAGGCGGCTGTGCCCTTCGACTCACGGCCACAAAGCACGGAACCGGAGATGGTCCGTGATTTTTCAAGCGAGACCTCCCTTTTGCAAAGGTCAGAAAGCGAGGCGCCCAATCTGGTTTTTACCAAGGCCGGCTGAATAACTCCTGAGCCGGCCAGGGCGACAATCCGCTCGGTGAACAACCGACCGGTATGCAGCAAACCACCAATGGCAATGACATCCTGATAGCCGATGTGCCAGACGGTCTTGGTGTCGTGAACCGGATCGATAAAGTGGATATGGGTTGAAGGCAGCCCTGCCGGATGGGGGCCTTCAAAGGACCAGTACTCAAGGCCGTCCACCTGCTCATAAGCCTGCAATGCCGTGGGCCCGGTGCAATAGTGGATGGGGACGGTTAAGAGGCGTCGCAAAGCTCTCAGGCCCAGCTGATATTCCGCCTGGTATTCCTGAAGAACAACATGCGGCTGGGCTGTGAGCGGCTCGGTGTCGATAGCGGTGATGAAGAGGGAGGCCGGGTCCGAACCGATGAACGGCGTCTTGCCGTAGGGTCGGGTCCGAAAGGCGGTCCACAATCCAGAGTTAATCAACAATCCTCGAATGACCTCCGGCTGCAGTTTCTCCGGGGTATCCATCGGTTCGCAGAAGTTCACCCCTTCATCGCCGTCAAGGTCGATGATGACCGACTCAAACTTGCGCTTTTCACCGCGATTGACAGCCGTCACCACACCACAACCGGGCGAGGTAAAGATCACCCCAGGGTTACGTTTGTCGGTGAAAAGCTGTTGTCCGGTACTAACCCGGTCGCCCGGCTTGACCAGCATGGTTGGTTTCATGCCGATATAATCGTCGCCGACAAGGGCCACCTGCCGCAGCTCATTGCCTTGCCGGATCTTCTGTTCGGGGGCACCGGATATCGGAATGTCCAGCCCCTTTTTCAGCTTCACTGTCTTCATATCAGCTAAAAAACCCTGTCGTATGAGAGATCTGCAGATCCTTGCCAACCATATATGCCTCGCAATCGTCCATCGACTCAACAAGGTCCAGGGAATCAGCCCTGCCGAGCACCATCAGCGCTGTTGCCAGCCCGTCGGCAAGAGCTACGGTAGGGGCGGTAACGGTGCAGCTTGCCAGTTCCGGTGGCGAAAAGCCATTGCGTGGATCGATGATATGGTGGTGCCGCAAGTCAGGGGTAAAGGCCTGGAGATAGTCGCCGGAGGTGGCAACCGCCTTGTCGCTCACCGCCAGGGTCACCAGCTTGTGTTCCTGTTGCGGCCGTGGATTTCTAATGCCGATCCGCCAAGGATTCTCAGCATCCTTTTGGCCGCTGACCATAAGATCACCGCCCACCTCGACATAGACGTTGTGAAAACCAAGGCCCTTAAGGGCAGCCACACCCCGGTCGACAATATAGCCCTTGCCAATACCGTCGAGGCTCACCCCCATCCCGGTATCCAGCAAGCGCAGTCCAGACCCATCCAGGACAAGTCTTTCATAGCCGACGGCCTTTTGCGCCTGGAGCAAGCGTGTGGAATCTACATGGTCATTATTGCCGCGATTCTCCTCATGCAGGAGCAGCAGCGGCAGCATAGTGACATCGAAGGCGCCGGAAGTCTTCCGGCTGATATCGCCGGCCATGGCGATCACCTGCAGGAGATCTGTTCCGGGTGTTTCAAGAAAGCCGTTGTGGTTGAGGGCAGCAAGTTCGCTGGTCGCCATATGCCGACTGAGCTTTGCCTCAAGGCCCTGCATGGTGGCGATTGTCTGTGTTAACGCCTCTTCACAACGATCCCGGTCCAGACCATAAACGGTGAGGTTCAGTACCGTACCCATAATCGGCTGGCTTCTTCTTGCCGACTGTAGGCGCTTGCCGGCTCCGAAAAGACCGAGCTGCCAACTGGCGGTTGCCGCTCCGGCCACGGCGACAATCTGCATAAACCTTCGGCGGCTGAAAACATTCAATGTCCTTGACTGCGTGCCCATTTCTTTATCCTCAATGAAGATTGCAAACAGGGAACTGTCCTTAAAGATTGGTGTTTAGTTACTATAAACACAAACATTAGTTGAAAGAAATGAAAATACCAAGACGAAGAAAAGTGGCCTGCGAGTTCTGTCTGAACACTGGCGGGAATATAAATGAGGTATCCAACTCCCCCATTATGTCGGGAACAAGCTTATTCCCCACCAAAAACAGGGTCAAGTACCTCGCGCAAACCGGCAAAACTGCCAAATTTCAGTTCATAGGAGACGACATTCCGGCAATTTTCCGCAAGCTCGCTGAAGCCATGTCCGGAAAAATTCCGGGCATTAACATAGCAGCCGAGAAGTTGCATGCACCCCTGGGCCTTGGACAGTCTGGTAAGGACGGGTGGCTGGTTGTTGATGAATTCCGGAAAAATTATACAGGAAAGCTGCGGCGTTGCAGCAGACCACCGGGGATTCAGCAGGCGATGCGGCACCATTGCCCCTTCGGCTCCGGCTATGCACTTCGACAAATCCAGGCCAATCGTGCCGCCGGACAGAGCTTTGATCGTTGCTCTGCGCAGGGAAATTGGCCTGGTAAAAGCGCCGATCAATCCGTCCTGGGTCAGGAGTACCAGTTCATCGGTGAGATAGGTGCAGCCCTGTAATGCCAACCAAGCGGCTAGGCTGCTTTTACCGGAACCGCTTTTACCGGGCAGGAGGATACTCTTGCCGCCCCAGAGTACTGCGGCAGCATGGATTGCCTGGTCGATGTTGTTGTCAACAATACACTCGTGGAGGATTTCATTGGCAAGGATATAAGCCAGAGTATGCGCTGACTCACCAAAATAGATCTTCTTCTCGCCCTCCCAGAGTGACATCCGTACCGGTTTACCTACAAAAATGAGCTCAAAGCGCCGCTTGGCGGTTGGGCCATCGCCCGGCGGCAAATCCTGAAAGAGAAAGTTGATGAAATCCCCAGCCTCTTTGCAGTTATATTCAATCTCGACGTTTCGCCCGAAAAGCCCCACGGTATAAACCTGATGCCCGCTAATCATTGAGGACAACAGCTCCGTTTTTGACAAGCTGCTTGAGGGCAAGGATCACATCGCCCCTGATGGCGGCTTTGTCCTCGGGATAAGCATCCTCCAGCAAAGCAATGATTTCCCCAATATTCCGCCCTGACGAGCATATGCCGTACACCAGGTAAGCGGTGTCGTTGAGGTACACAGCCCTGGTATCACTCACCGAGTAGAGAAGAACCTCATTGTCAAATTTCTCCAGTTTAAAGCCTTCATTTAAAACGGGTATCTGACTATCTTTCATTTGGCAATTCCCTCCGGGCAAGAGATTCAAAATGTATGGAATTTTGGACAGTCGCATTTGCCAATGCCAATCTGACGGTGGCATACCAGAGACAGCCTTTTCAGTTCCTCAGATGTTTTACCAGAGCGGTAACGAAAATATTAAAATCGGTCAAGGTATTTCGAGGAACTGCATTTACAATGTGGAGTTTACAGGTAAATCAAAAGCCGACAAACGCCCAAAAAGATCGAATCCTGTCGCCAAATATTCCTTTCAAAAACAGGTCTTTTCCGTGTCGGCCTTTGCTTCTTCCTCAGTAATCGGTATAATTTACCGAACAACTATTGTATTCACTCCTCATCTTTACAATGGGATTTCGCGATATGACCCAAGAAGAACTGCTCAACCAAATTCTCCACTCCACCGAGCTTCCGACCTTACCAACAGTCGCTTCGAAGCTCATTTCACTGACCGCCAAGGAAGATGCCACCCTCGCTGACATAGGTGACCTTGTTTCCCGCGACATTTCTTTATCGGCAAAGATATTAAAGGTCTCTAATTCGGCATTCTACAGTTTTCCCCAGCAGATTGGTTCCATTCAACAGGCTGTGAGTATCCTGGGGATGAATGCGGTGCGCAGCCTTGTCCTGTCGTTTTCATTTCTAAGCATAAAGGCCGGAAAAACGCCCAATCGCTTTGATTTCGAGAAATTTTGGGAAAAATCTCTGGCCTCGGCGGTTGCGGCGAGACTGATTCTTGAGCAGGTGAAGGGCGTTGACGCCGAGGAAGGATTCGTAACCGGATTATTGCAAAATCTCGGGGAATTGATCCTTGCCAGAACCTTTCCACAGGATTATGAAAAGGTCATTGAAGGAATCAGTTCTGAGCAGCAAGAATCCTTTGTCGCTGAGCAATCGGTATTTGGTGTTGATCACACCCTTATCGGGACGACGGTTGCCAAAAGCTGGGGTTTTCCTGAATCGTTGATTGCCCCCATTGAATTTCACCATGATCCGGAGAAGTACACCGGCAGCAACGCTACTATCCGGACGACGATCAGGGCGGTCTATCTCTCCGACCACCTTACCAATATTCTCTTTTCCAGTAAGCCCGAGGCGTATCACAAAAAATTCCAGAAAGAGGCCGCAAAACTCCTCGGACTGAACACCGAGGCAATCGACTCGATCCTCGAACAGCTGCACATCCGTGTAAAGGAGGCCGGCACCTACTTCAACTTGAAGGTGCAGAGCAGCAAATCCGTCCAGGAGATCCTTCAGGAAGCCAATATCCGCCTCAGCCTCATTAATTTAGATTATGAGCAAATGAACAAACAGTTGATCCAGGCCAAGATTAATCTGGAAAACCTCACCAAGGCCCTTGAAGAAAAGAATAAAATTCTCGACAACCTTGCCAACGTCGATGGCCTCACCGGTATTTTTAATCACCGGTTTTTTCAAAATGCCCTCGACCAGGAAATCAGCCGGGCTATTCGCAACAGCACCTCCCTTTCTCTTCTCTTCATTGATATTGATTACTTTAAGAAATTCAATGATACCTACGGTCACCAGGTGGGTGACTTCGTCCTTGCCCAATTCGCCAAGACTATTCGTGAAAATATTCGGCAATACGATATTCTTGCCCGCTATGGCGGCGAGGAGTTTGTGGTCATCCTCCCGGAAACCACCTCACCTGAGGCACTTGTGGTGGCTGAAAAGTTACGTGCGGTCATTCAATCGACGGTTTTTAGAGATGTTCGCGAGGAATATCGCGTAACTGCAAGTTTTGGCCAATCCTGTGGCAAACCGGCTGTTGAGGATGATTTCAGCAAGGACGCACTCATCAGCCAGGCCGACCAGGCACTGTATGAGGCGAAGGAAAAGGGTCGCAACAAAGTCGTTGGCTACACCCCGAAGAAGAAATGGTTCGCATTTTAGGGTTTTCTCCGAGGGGGCATCGCCCCCTTGTTTGGCACCGAGATGACACCAACTGACCGTACTGCCTACGAGTACTCCTTCTTGCTGCCGGACCTGCGGTGCATCACCTTTTCGGTTATCATTGATCCCCTCTCCCATGAGATAGCCACCTGCCCAATCATTGCTCCTGCATGGGCCAGGTTAGAGTTTCATCAATGTGCCCCGTGCACGCTCAAGGTGGAAGAGCATCCGTATTGTCCGGTTGCCTTGTCCATCTCCGACCTTGTTACCACTTTTAAGGCAACTCCTTCCCATGTCGAATGCACCGTTTCCTGTAGATCTCCGGACAGGACGGTAATGAAAGAGACGAAGATCCAGGAAGGCCTGACATCAATTCTAGGTCTACTCATTGCCATAAGTGGCTGTCCTATTATGGAGTTTTTTAAGCCACTGGCACGCTTTCATCTGCCCTTTGCCACGGTTGACGAATCAATCTTTCGCATCGTCGCCATGTATATGTTGAGAAAATACTACCAGAATGAGGGAATGGTGAGGGATCATTTTTCCCTCGGCGATATCAAGGATCATTACGCCTTGGTGCGTCTGGTAAATAAGGGCATTTTCGATCGCGTCCACAGCGTCACCCAATTCGACGCCGATAAAAATGCCATCATCACCCTCAATAGCCTGGGGCAGATCCTTGAAATGGAGATTGATTCAAACCTCGAATCCTTGGCGCATCTTTTTAAGCCGCAATAGGTGCTGCTCCCTGCCGCATTAGTCTTGGCGGCAGGTGGCAAAAGCTCACATCATATTTTCCGGATCGACATCGATAATCAGATCGCAGTCGCGCTGCTGCAGAGTATTTCTTTCGGCCTTCACGGCAAGGCATAGCGCGTGCAGTTCCTCGGTATCGGTACCTTTAAGAAGGACCTGCCACCGATACTTATCCTTAATCTTGTCCAGAGGCGACGGGGCCGGGCCAAGGACTTCAATGCGGAATTTTTCCTTCTCAACAAGCTTCCGGCAGAGCCGTGCGACGCGCAAGGCAAGGCCCTGCACATCCATCTCAACCCGCCCCTGCAGCCTCAGAACAATCAGGCGAACAAAGGGCGGGAATACCGGATGTTTGCGAAGTTTCATCTCATGGTCAAACATCTTGTCGTATTGGTGGGCCCGGGCATAAACGATGGCATAATGATTCGGCCGCATGGTCTGGATGATCACCTCCCCAGGTTCATCGCCCCGGCCGGCCCGGCCGGTTACCTGGGTGAGGAGCTGAAAGGTTTTCTCCGCCGCCCGAAAATCCGGCATACTCATCCCGCCGTCAGCCCATAACACCCCGACCAGGGTAACATTGGGAAAGTGGTGGCCTTTGGCGATCATCTGGGTGCCGATGAGGATATCGATTTTGCCGTTATGCATATCGGCAAGGGTTGCCAGAAATTTCTTCCGGTCCGAGGCAGTATCCGAATCGAGTCGGGTGAGCCTTGCCTCCGGCAGAAGTTCCCTGACCTCCTCTTCCACCCTTTCGGTACCAAATCCGGCAGGGACAAGATCAGTCGAACGGCACTGCATACAGATTGTTTGGCCGTGCATGGTGAACCCGCAGTAATGGCAGACCAATTGGTTTTTACCCTTATGGAGGGTCAGTGACACATGGCAATGACTGCACTGCACCGGCGTGCCGCAATCCCGGCAGAGGACTACCGCGGAAAAACCCCGCCGATTGAGAAGAAGTATGCTTTGTCGGCCACCGGCGAGGTTCTCGTGCAGCTTCGCCAGGAGATCCGGTTGAATGATCTTTTTATGATCCTTTGCCTGCTTTGTATTGAGATCAACGAGCCTTACCGCCGGGAGCGACCGGCTGCCCACCCGTTCAGTCATGGTCAGGAGGGTATATTTGCCCGACTGGGCATGGGCGTAGCTGGTAATTGAGGGCGTCGCCGACCCAAGAATCACCACGCTGTTATGGTGGCGCGCCCGCAGCACGGCAAGGTCTCGTCCATGGTAACGAAAGCTGTCATCCTGCTTGTAGCTGCTGTCGTGCTCTTCATCGACGACAATCAGCCCCGGATCCTTGAGCGGGGCGAAAATTGCTGACCTTGCCCCGATAACTACCCTGGCCTTACCGGTCAGGGCGAGAGAAAACTGATCGAACCTTTCGGGCGCCGACAGACCGGAATGCAGCAGGACTACCTGGTCGCCAAACCGCGACAGCAGATGGGCCTCCAGTTGTGTTGCCAGGGCAATCTCCGGAACCAGAATCAGCACATCCCTGCCTGCGGCAAGGCTTGCCTCGGCCGCCTGAAGGTAGACCTCGGTCTTGCCGCATCCGGTTATTCCGTGGAGAAGAAAGGGGGTGAAAACAGCCTTTTTAATGGCCGGCAGAATACTGCTCAGTACGGCATTTTGTTCTTCTGAAAGCCTCTCCGGCCGTGGATAGTAGCGGAACTGTTCACCGAAGGGGGTACGAAAAACCCGCTTTTTGCTTGCAACCACCAGGCCCTTTTCGAGCAATTTCGCCATGGCCTGGGAAGCCCCGGCGCCGCAGTGGCTTCGCAGGTCCTTCAGGGAAACGGCCTTGTCGTGATAGTCTTGGGCGAGTTGCTGAAGGGTATACAGAGCGCGAGCCTCGGCAAGACCAACCATTATTCCCAGTTCATTGCTAATATCCTGCCGATAGCACTTTATCGCCTCGGGAAGTACCTCAGAATTGAGAGGCAAGGGTAAATCCTCGCGCGTTATGGCATAACAGGTCTCGGATTTTTCCTTGACCGCATCTTTGGACAGGGCAATTTCCAGGGAGAGGGCTTTGCTTTTCAGCAACTTACCGACCAGTTTCTTGCTTTCTTTGTCTGCTAGAACCCGGGCGCTTTCCCGTAGTCCTAGTTCGCCGTGGGCTTTTATTTCTTCCAGCCATTCCGGGAGCTTTTCCGGAAAATGAGCGGCCAGGCTTTCGCCATCCGTTGCCAAAACGAGCTTTTTCTGGCTGCGAGTGGTAAGGCCGCCGGGCAAGGCGGTTTTCATCACCAAGCCAAGCGGATAGTGGTAGTAGTTGGCGACCCAGCGGTAAAAAGGTACGAGATTTTCGTGGAAGAGCGGAGAATCGTCTGAGAATTCAAGGATCTCCTTTACCTGATAGGCAGGTTGCACCGCAGGTGATTGGAGGCCGACGACATATCCGGTCACCCTCCGGTTGCCAAGCCACACCAAAACCCTTCGGCCGATGAGCCCTGGTTTCTCAGAACCAGATTCACCGTTCTCCAGTCGCGCCGGCAAACTGTAGGTTAAGGTGTGTTCAAGAGGGGCGGTTACAGCGACCTCCAGATAGGTCATTGGCCGGCCACAATCTCCTTCATATGCTCCAGCAGCTCTTTGCCGAGGGCTGGATGCCTGAGACCATAGGCGATGATCGCCTTGAGGTAACCCATTTTGTCACCGGCGTCAAAACGTGTGCCCTGAAACTCGTAGGCGTACATGGCTCGCCGTTTGGTCAGGGCAAGAAGGGCGTCGGTGAGCTGAATCTCGCCGCCATGGCCGGGAGTGGTGGTATCGAGAATCTCGAATATCTCCGGCATAAGGATGTATCTGCCAATGATCGCCATATCGGAATCGGTGGTCCCCGGTGCCGGTTTTTCGACCATCCGTGATACCTTATAGGTGTGCTCGCGGCTCTCGTCCTTCTCCCCCTCGACAATACCGTATTGAAAGGTTTCTTTCTGCGGCACATGCTGAATGGCGACGATAGACTCGCCGACATCTTCAAACAAGTTAAGCATTTGCTTGGCACAGGGAACCTTGCTGAGCACCAGATCATCGCCAAGAAGCACCATAAAAGGCTCATTCCCCACGACGTGGCGGGCGGTCCAGATGGCGTGCCCCAAACCAAGTGGTTTTTTCTGACGAACGGAAACGATATCGATCAGGTTGGAGATGTTATTGAGTTCCTCACCCAATACAACCTTCTTTTTTTCCTTTAAAACCGCATCGAGATGGAAGTTGTAATCGAAGTGATTTTCAATTGCCGATTTTCCCTCGCTGGTGACGAATATCACCTGATCGATTCCCGAAGCCACGACCTCCTCAACGATATACTGGATGGTCGGACGATCGACTATGGTAAGCATTTCCTTGGGAATCGATTTGGTCGCAGGGAGAAACCTGGTGCCCAGGCCGGCTACAGGAATAACAGCTTTGCGTACTTTCATAAAACCCTCTTTTTTGGTAACAGGAAGCCAGTTGGTATGGTAAGTATCCGGGCAAATCACTTGCGGGAGACTTACCACACTTTATCTACGACGGCCATTTTTTTCATGAACATTCTTTACCCCGACAGCCTGCCGATAACCGCCCACCGGGACGTCATCATCGCCGCCCTGCAGCAAAACCAAGTTATTGTTGTCGCGGGAGAAACCGGATCGGGTAAGACTACCCAACTCGCTAAAATGGGCCTTGAGGCCTTTCCCGACAGCCGGCTCCTGATCGGTTGCACCCAGCCGCGACGCATCGCCGCCTCCACCGTTGCCGCACGAGTCGCCGAAGAACTCGGGCCACTCTCCGACCTGGTTGGCTATAAGATCCGTTTTCAGGATTGTACGACTAAAACAACCAGAATCAAATTTATGACCGACGGCGTGCTCCTCGCCGAAACCCGCCAAGACCGGCGTTTATCCCGCTACGGAATACTAATTATTGACGAGGCCCATGAACGAAGCCTGAATATCGATTTTCTCCTCGGCTACATCAAGCAACTCCTGCCCCGCCGCCCTGACCTGAAAGTCATTATCACCTCGGCAACCATCGATACCCAGGCCTTTGCCAAGCATTTTGGCGATGCGCCGGTCATCGCCGTCGCCGGCCGATCCTATCCAGTGACCATCCGCTATTGCCCACCAGAGGAGGATGTCTCGGGCGACAAGGACGAGGAGCTTGATCATTGTCTGAAAGTTGTAGCGGAACTGTACGCCAACGAGCCGAGGGGCGACATTTTGGTGTTCCTGCCGACCGAGAGGGACATCCGCGAGGGCTGTCAGCTGCTGGAAAAGAAAATTCCCGGCGCGATTATTTTACCCCTATACGGAAGGCTCCCGGCCGGGGATCAGAGGCGAATCTTTCAACGCTTTAGTAAGGTAAAGATTGTCCTCGCCACCAATGTCGCCGAGACCTCCATTACCGTGCCCGGCATCCGCTATGTCGTTGACAGTGGTCTAGCCCGCATATCGCAATATAACGTGCGCGCCAAGACCACCAGTTTGCCGATCACCAGAATTTCCCGGGCGGCGTGCGACCAACGCAAAGGCCGGTGTGGGCGCATTGGCCCGGGTATCTGCATCCGTCTCTACTCGGAAGATGATTATCTTGACCGCCCGGAATACACCCTGCCGGAACTGCTCCGCTCAAATCTTGCCGAGGTCATTCTGCAGATGATCTCGCTGGAGCTTGGTCGTCCCGAAAACTTCCCCTTCCTTGATCCTCCGCATAAAAGCGCCATTAAGGAAGGCTACCAGCTGCTCAGTGAACTTGGGGCGATAAACGACAGGATGCGCCTCACCGAAAAGGGCCGGATCATGGCCGATCTGCCTATTGATCCCTGCATCTCACGGATCATCATCGAGGCGCGGGAGAACAATTGTCTGAGGGAAATAAAGATCATCGCGGCGGTTCTGGCCATTCAGGACCCGCGCATCCGGCCGACCGATCATGAAAAAGAGGCCGATGAGGTGCATAAAGTCTTTCTCCATCCCCAGTCCGACTTTATGACCCTTTTGAACATTTGGAATTCCTTTCACGATGTCCAAGACAAGGTGAAATCCTGGTCACGCCTGAAAAAATACTGCAAGGGCTATTATCTTTCCTACCAGCGAATGCGCGAATGGATTGATCTGCATGACCAGCTTGAGCGTATTCTTGTGCAAAGAGAGGACTTTGCCAATAACGCCGCCAACGCCTCCTACGAGCAGATCCACCGGGCACTCCTCGCCGGATTTTTACGCAACCTTGCTCGAAAAAAGCTCGGCCAGCAATATCAGGGCGCCCATAACCGGGAGCTGATGATCTTCCCCGGTTCGCACCAGTTTATGAAGGGTGGGCAATGGCTCGTCGCCGCCTCGTTTCTCGAAACCTCGCGACTTTACGCCCTGACCGTCGCAACCATCGAACCTGAGTGGATTGAGGCAATTGCAGGTCATCTCTGCAAATATTCCTGGTCCAACCCGCATTGGGAGAAAAAGACCGGACAGGTTATCGCCGAGGAAACCGTTTCCCTGTTTGGCCTGATCATCAGCTCCGGCAAAAAGGTCAATTTCGGCAAGAGAAACAGCAAGAATATTGCCGAGGCCAGGGATATCTTTATCCAGGCGGCGCTGGTTCAAGGCGAGATCCTCGGGTCGTATTCTTTTCTGCAGCATAATCATGAACTTATACGCAAGTGGCAAGATGCGGAGGAGAAATTGCGGGTGCGCAGCATAGTCGCCGATGACCTGGCTTTTCATAGGTTCTATGGGGAAAGAATCCCTCTCGACGTCTATGATAAAAATACCTTGAATCGTTTTCTGAGGGGGAAAAAAGATCAGCACGCCCTGATGATGGGCGAAGACGACGTCCTCATACGTAAACCAGACGACATGGAGCTTGTCGATTATCCACCGACCCTTGCCATCGGCACCATGCGTATTCGCCTGGAATATCATTTTGAGCCCGGCTCCGAACACGACGGGGTGACCTTCCGCCTGCCCATCGATTCTGCCTTTTCTGTCTCCCCCGCCATTTTTGACTGGCTGGTGCCCGGACTGTTGCAGGAAAAGCTGACCTTCCTTCTCAAGTCCCTGCCCAAGGCCATTCGCAAAAAGCTGGTGCCGATCATTGACACCGTAACCTGGCTGCTCGATGATATGTCACAGGGCCAGCGCTCTTTGTATGCCGCCCTTGAGGCATCTCTTCTGAAACGTTTCAAGGTATTGGTGCTACGCACCGATTGGACTGAGGAATTGCCCCTGCACCTGCAACCGCGTTTTTTGCTCTTTGACGATGAGGGCCGAGAGATTTGCGCCGGCCGGAATCTCAAGGATCTGCTCAGCAGCGGGTCGGGGGTGCCGCGCTCTCAGCAGGAACCGACCCTGCAAAAGGATGGCGAAGATTTGGTCGGTAAGTGGCAGAAAACGGAGCATACCGGCTGGACCTTTCATGGGCTACCGCCTGCCATCCCTGCCTTTACTACCAAAGGGGAAGTTGCCGGTTTTCTGTACCCGGTGCTCGTCCCCCATCTCGATCGTGGCTGTGTTTCCATCTCCTTTGAAAAAAATCAGATGGTGGCGGAAAAGTTGAACAGAAGTGGCACCTTGTTTCTTTTTCGTCTGCAATTCACCGACCAGTTCAAGGCCTTGAAAAAGATGTGTACGACCGCATTTTCCGGTCCATCGGCGGTATATCTGTTCGATCTCAACGTACCGCGCAAGGAGGTTGTCGACACCCTGCTCGACTTTCTCCTCTACAGAATCTTTGGGCCGCTGCCTCCGGCGCTACTTTCAGAAGAAGAGTTTACCGCCAAAGTGGCTGACATCAAGCAGCGAGGCCTGTACGCCACCGGCAAAAAGCTCTTCGACGAGCTTCTGGCCCTGCTGCGAAAGAGGCGTTTGGTATCCGATGCCCTTCGAAAAATATTTGATCCAAATACTAAAAATCGCCTCAATCTCCCGGCAAAAGAGGCGGAACTGTACGCGCATCTCGAAGATATCTTTCCTCAAGATTTTCTCCAGCAAGGGAGCAGCGGCTCATTTATCGACCTCGACCGACAACTGCAATGCCTGCTTATTCGCGCCGAGAGGATGTACGCCAATCCGGCAAAAGACAGCAGTAAGGCCGCTCCGCTCGGCAAACACCTTCGTAATCTGGCTGGGATCAAGGCAAAAAAAGATGAACTCTCACGGGAAGCCCTGGAGTCTCTTGGTAACTACGAGGCAATGATCGGCGAATACCGGATCGCCCTGTTTGCCCCGGAGATTAAGACCCGACAATCGATTTCCGAGAAGAAACTCGACGAACAGTGGCGAGCAACCCTGGCTTTATGCTGATACCGCCATGGGAAATGCCGACACCGAGTCAGGATGGCAGAGGCACGGCTGGGAACCTATGAAAACGATTCAGATATTGAAAATCATTCCAGTGACATGTTTAAGACTGTCCATGGTATAGGGCTTGGCCAGGGTATTTACAAAGCCGTACTTGCGGCAATCGATCATCACCGGTTCAAGGATGGTGCCGCTCATGGCGATGACCTGAAGATCGCTGTCAATCTCACGCAGAAGACGACAGGTCTCAATCGCTGATTCACCGTTGGCGTCCGACAAATCGAGAATGACCAGCGGTCTCGGCAGTTTCGGGTCGCCAGCATATCGCTGCAACTCCCGGAGAGCATCGGCTCGGTTCGATGCCTTGGCTACCGTATAGCCCAAATGCTCGAGCATTATCCTGCCAACCTCGTGCATCTGCTCGTCCGGCTCAATGAGTAGAATGTGCCTCTCTCCGACTCTACGATTGCTTGAGCCTCCCTGTTCTCCCCGGTTCTGGAACACTGGCAAATAAAAAGACACCGTGGTGCCAACTCCCGGCTCAGAGTGGACAACAACGTGGCCACCATGATTGCGGAGGGTTGCATATACCACGGTCAGGCCAAGGCCCATTCCCTTTAAGGCCCCTCTCTCCTTCGTTGAATAATAGGGATCAAAGACCTTCAGGAGTTGCTCCCGGTCTATTCCTTTACCACAATCGCGAAATTCCACTCTGGCATAGGTTCCAGCCGAGACATATTGTCCGGACATCAGCTTCGGAGCAGTGAAGGTGCTTCTGCTTATTACTATCTCAACCTTCCCATCTTCACTGGCTTCACGGGCATTTTTTAAAACATTGGCAATTGCCTGGCCGATTTCATCCGGATCGACACTGACCAAACAATCTTCACCTTCCATCCGCAATGAGTAATCCAGAGTTTCATCCTCAAGAAAATTGAGTACCCCGGCCAGAATGAGTTGTCGGATACCGATATACTGGCGACTTACAATACCAAGATTGGAAAAGCAGGATATTTGCCGGGTCAGATCAACCGCGACGAGTGCCGCCTTCCGCGCCTGATCGATGAGTTTTTTGCGCTCAATTTCATTCTGCCTTTCTCCGTAATGGGAGATAATGTCGAGATTGCCGCAGATGACCGTCAATAAATTATTGAAATCATGGGCAACCCCCCCAGCCATACAACTCATCGCATCCATTTTTTTAACAAGCTTTATTGCCGCATCCAGTTCCTTGTTGTGCCGCTCTGCTTGATACTGTCGGGTAATATCGCGGAGAATACAGAGGCCAAAGACACTGTCGGCCTCGATGACCGGAATGAGCGAACCAACTATTACCCTATCATCCAGCAATAGCGGCGATTCTTCTAGAATCTCAAATCCGCCCATTCCCCGGCCTATCAGTTGCTGCTCACTCCATTGTTGAATATGCGCCTGGAGGTGGCCCCAATCTATCGCCCCGGCAATGGACAAGCCAACAAGCTGTTCTTCCTGGCGGTCAAGAATATTGAGTGCCGCCCTATTGGCAGCAACAATTTTTCCTTTACTGCTTAATTCGAGGATACCTTCATCGAGATTGGCGAGAATCATCGCCAAATGCCTTTTTTCCGACAAAAGTTCCGACGTCACCTCTGAGGGCTTGAGGCCCGTTGGAATTCGAGCGTTCTTGCCTTGCTGTCTGGAAAGGGAAACCTTCTTCTCTTCAAATGCCTGCAAGGCCTCGCGGATGTGATGGCGGATCTCCTTCAGATTGCCTTTAGCAATACAGAGATCACAGTTGATATCGTTGATGATTCGTTCTTGATCCTCAAGAAAAATGGCAGAGAGCACGACAATAAAGATGCCCTCATGTTTCTTTGTATGCCGCAAAATCCGGCACAACTGCTCACCGCTCACCAGCGGCATAATCAAGTCGGTGAAAACTATGTCCGGCTCATATTCTTGTAGGATTTCAAGAGCCTCAAGTCCAGTTCCAGCTGTCTTGACAAGGCATCCTTCCTGACTGAGGATGGTCGATACGGCCTTGAGGAGTACCGGATTGTTATCGACGACGAGAGTTTTAATGATCATCCTTTTTTTCTCAATAAAAAATTACAATTCATTTCGAGCCCTGCGAAAGTCGCCATTCTTTGATTGCTGCCGTCAAAGAGGGCATGTCAAGTGGTTTGGCAAAAACCTGCCATGCCCCAATTTGTTTGGCAACTGCCAAATAAGAATCCGGGCAGATTTTTCCGCCTCCGGAAATGGCGATTATACCGACTTCCGGAAATTCCTCCCTGAATTGTGTGATTGTCTCAATACCTTCCTGGACCGGCATGATAAGATCGCAGATCACCAGATCAACAGGGCAAAGGCGATGTTTTTCAACGCCCTTCCGGCCATTTTCAGCTTCATGTATCGTAAATCCCTCCCTCTCCAACCATACACGGATAAGGGAGCGAATGAGCTCATCATCATCTATTACCAGAATTTTCATCTTCTCATCCCTCATAAGCCGGATTAGGTTCTCCGCTAGATGGTTGCTGTCGAAAAACCACCTCTTTGAAAAAACTGACCATTTTACGTCTTCTGCCGGCCATTTTGAGTTGTTCGGGAATGAGGTCGGTTTGGTCAATCTTCATTACCGACATCTTATATTCAATATGGCTTGCCAGCCGGTTATCAATGTACCAGGCATACATAAGCCCCATCAGCAAACCCGGCGGGGTAAAACCCTCCCCCTTATTTATTAACCTGGTGTAATGATTCTCGTCCTCAGTAAAGCACATTCGGGCGAGGGCCAGGAACGACCTGACCTGTTCATGGGTCAGGAAACAACTGCGCTGCTTTTCCTCCCTTAGATAGAGATGGTATACACGGCCAAGAGATATTGTATCCATCTGCACATCCTGCATCTCCTTCTTGAGGGCGTAGTTGCCGAGAAGCGATTCGCCAAGGGCAATCATCAGGGCTATTTCTAGTTTCTGCCTGACACCAATCTGGTCACCTCTGATTTTTATTGCCTTATCCTCAGGATCAAAAAAGGAGAAGACATTGTCCCACTGTTGATCCCGGTGCCAATTGTTACGATCAATGCAATGAATGGAATTAAAGTAATCGAGGTGGTGAAGGGGGATGATTGGATGATTCCAAAGAATATTACATATCTCCTCTTTGAGGGTGTCAGTATCAATACCAAAATTGTTACCGATACAATGAACCTCCACCTTTGCAAGCTTTTCCTTAATGCCGAGAAAACGTTGGCAAGGCAGCAAACACGATGCTTGACGCAATAGGCTGTTGCCAGGCAGGATGTTCTCATCGCCAACCTTGCCGGTGCGTGAGTAAAAACAGCTCCGGCCGTTGTAAAGTGCCTTAATGGCCTGGGCGAGAATGTCGGGATCGTGCTGAATGACCCCTCTTTCAACCAATGCCTTGCGGGAATACACCCCACATTCTATAGGAATATAGCTACCACGAAAGAGCTCCTCTTTATCAACAAAGATCGGCACCTTCCCTTCAACCGCATACCGTTGTAAAACCGAAGCGGGGATATCGTTGAGCGAAATGCAAAGAACCTCATTAAAAAGCCCTCTGGTGCCACCCGGGATGTTTTTTTCATAGGCCCGGATCATATCCGACACATGAAATTTTCTTTCCGGATCAGCTATGCTCAAATCGGTTTCTCCTGCTTGAACCCAGAGATTTGACACTAACACCTTTAAAGCATTGCGATTGCTGCGCACTGTATCGGCAAGGCCTGGCACCTTGAAAACCGGAATAATAGAAGAATACAAACTCCCGGGAGCAAGAATAAGAATATCGGCGCCGGCTATGTCCGCCAAGACTTCATCATACACCCGGACCCTATCACAATAATCTATCTGAACGCTGTCTACAGGAAAGCCCCTTCTTGACTCGCTCAATTTATGTTCACCGATGATCTCGACTCCGTTGGTATACAACACCCGGAGTTGGGCTGGTGTTGAGGTGCACGGGAGAACTGCCCGTTCACAAGCGCCGACCATTCGTGCCAGGGCATTCATGCCTTTAAAGATGGCCTTGTGCAGCAATTCCTGTCTTATGGCCAATTGTTCATTGGATATATCATGATCGACTTCGCGATAGATGGCCGCGGCGAGCAAGAGATTTCCTAGGCAATGCGGGCGATGCAGGGTTTCGGCAAAACGCCGATCGAAAAAAAGATATTCAAGGAGATATTTCAGATACTGTTCTAAGGCCCTTGGTAAGGTACTAAGTCTACTAAGTATCTCCTGAATAATTGGGGAGGTCTTACTAAATGGTTGGCTTGATCGGCAGTTGAAGATCTCAGCGAGGATAGTTGCAGTCTTGATCGCTTCAAAGATATCAATATTGTATCTCTTCTGGAGATTGCTGCTTTCTATCGACGACAGAAGCACATGGCGCATGTCGCCTACAGCCACAAGGGGCAGGTCTTTTAACAACTCGCCGGTCGAGCCGCCATTATCGGTGATACAGACAATCGACCGTGTTTGCGGGAAAATTTCTTTGAGGCCGACAAAAGGCTTTTTCGCCCAGTTTTCCTGACGGGAATCGCCGCCAATAATATTTGACAGACCCGTGCCCCCGCCAAAAACAACGACCTTCACCTCTTCGACACTTGTCTCGACGAGCTCGTTACGCAAGGAAAGAAGCAGCGTCCGGGCCTGAGAATGGACGTTTTCGGGAACGCCGCGCAAGACGAGGTCAACAATCTTTTCACGCAGATCGTGCTGTGGAAGAAGGTCCAGTGGGGAGAGTTGAACCTTCTCCATTTCCTGAATTGTATCAAGTATCAAACCCGGCCTCACGAACTTCGAATCTGAATGTTCTCCACCTAGTGTCTGTTTTTTTCAGCCAACAGTCAACCGGATATCAGGTTCTTTTGAGAAGATACTGTTCCACCCGTAGAAGTTCCTCGGGGGTATCAACTTCTATGGAGTCATGTTGCGTTATAACCAGTTTTATTTTATACCCAAACTCCAGCGCACGCAGTTGTTCGAGTTTTTCGAATCGTTCCCACTCGCCCTCAGGCAAAGCGACAAAGGATAAGAGAAAGCCTTTCCGGTAGGCATAAAAACCGAGATGCTTGTAATAGGTCGGCTTGATGGTTTCACTCGGATTGCGTTGAAATGGTATGGGGGACCGGGAGAAATACAATGCGTAATAATCGCGATCGAATACTGTTTTCACATGGTTAGGATCGTTGATCTCTTCCGGGCGGATGATTTTATAAATAAGGGTTGACATAGGCAGCGCCGGGTCATCAAGCAGGGGTTGCGCTACCTGTTGCACCACCTCGGCTGGGAAAAGAGGCTGGTCACCCTGGATATTCACCACGACATCGTGCTCCGAGATCTTCAGAATTTCAGCGGCCTCGGCAAGCCGGTCTGATCCGGAAACGTGGTTTTTTCGTGTCATAACGTACTCACCCCCGAACCCTTCGACACAGCGGGCGATCCGTTCGTCGTCGGTTGCGACAACCACCCGTGAGAGCATTTTTACCGCCCGGGCTCTTTCCACAACATGCTGAACCATGGGTTTACCGGCAATGAGTGCCAGAGGTTTGCCGGGAAATCGATTGGAGTCATAACGTGCCGGGATAATGGCAACAACTTCTGGTTTTTGAATCGTCATGGTAATCATACTGGTTATTTCGGAATAAGTCGGGTACCGTTGCTCCTTTACCCGGGCATTAACGCTTCATTTTGATGGAAGGCAAAAGCTGTGAATCCCCCCCCTTCAATACTCGTTTCATCTACAATAAATTCGGTTGGAATTCTACAAAAAGCGGCCGACCTGGCGAAGAAACTCGGGCTTCCTTTTGTTGAGCGGGTGACCGAAGATTTGTCTGATTTCGTCCTCGCCTACACCCCGGAAGGACTGGCACTTCTGCACGCCTCAGCGGGTGGCAAGAAGACCCTGCACCGCCTTCTCTTTGTCGATTTTGTCGGCGGCAAAAATGCCTACCGCTTGCATAAAGACTGTTCAATCAAACAACCGCTCGCTCGGGCGGCCGGCATCAAATCGGGTCTTCGGCCTGAGGTGTTGGATGGCACGGCCGGGCTGGGCGCCGATGCCTTTGTCTTGGCAAGTCTTGGCTGCCAGGTAACGATGTGTGAACGATCGCCGGTTATCGCCGCCCTTCTGGCCGATGGGCTGCAAAGGGCCAGGGAAAATAAAGGTACTATAGCGAATATAACCCAGAGAATGCGCCTGATGGAAGGCGATGCCGCAAACTATCTGCACCACTGTGCTGAAAACTATTCCACGGTGTATCTTGACCCAATGTACCCGCATCGTGAGGATTCGGCTCTCAACCGCCAATCCATGCGGATTATCCGGGCACTGGCCGGAGATGATCAGGATAGCGGCGAATTATTAACGCTGGCCGTTGCCCATGCCACCAACCGGGTAGTAGTAAAGCGACCTCGCCTGGCACCGCCCCTCACCGAGGACGCCCCCTCGCACATTATTTCCATGAAGAACAGCCGATTCGATATTTATCTCACCTTCAACAGCTGCCGATCATAACTATTTATGGTATTTTTCGCCGGCCTTGATGGTGTACGCCCGGTAGAGTTGTTCGACCAGAATCATCCGGGTCATATCATGGGTAAAGGTCATCGACGACAGTGATAAAAGAAGATCTGCGGCTTGCAGAACGCTCGGTGCATGGCCATCAGGTCCCCCGATGAGATAACAAATCTGCTTCATCCCCTGTATTTCCCAGGATACAATCTTCTCAGAAAATGCCTCCGAAGAAAACTGCTTTCCTCGTGCATCCAAAGCGACGATCAATGCCCCCGGGGCAACCGCCTGCAACAGCAACCGGCCCTCGCAATCAATGACAGTCGCTTGATCCCGCGTCTTTGTCTTTTCCTTCAGAGTTGTTATCGAGAATGTGGTGTAATGGCACAATCTTGCGGCATATTCTTTTATACCGTCGGCCAGAAATCGGTCCTTTGTCTTTCCCAGAAGCAGCAATTCATGTTTCATGACTGATGGACGGCTAACACAAGCATTTGGAGTTATCCAGCAGTTGTCGCAGAATGCCGCAGAATTCCTGCCACGAAAGGTTCTTGTTGATGCCGGGGCACGACTCGGCAATGGTACGCAGATTATTTTCATCAACAAGAATGGATGGATGGAGTGGCCACTGCGCACAACGCCATGGCCTGCCGTCGTGTACCTTGCAGCCTTGATCGTAAAAAACACAATGGCCATCGACCGTTTTCATCTGCACGATGTTGCCGGTGATTCGCCAATATTGCCGTCTGACCTCACCTTCCGGTATTTTCAAGGTTTGCACCATTCGCTTCCGGTCATCTTCGTTAAGGGATACCGTGGTTTCACCATGGCAGCAGTAGCCGCAGCGCTGACAGGAAAAAATCTGGGAGACTTCTACCATTCTGAGACCTCTCAATCAGGCGTTACCGATAACATCTTCGAACGTTGCGATATCAATGCCATAATGCATAGCAGCCGCCTTCCATTTGAACTCATCAGGACTATTGAAAATAATCTCATCATTGGCTGGAACGCTCAACCAGCCATTTTCCATCAATTCGCGTTCCAACTGGCCGGGCCCCCATCCGGTATAACCAAGAAGAAAGAGAAATTTCTCAGGTCCTCGCCCTTTTGCTATATCTTCAAGCACTTTTGTCTCCCGGGTGAGAGATACCGTTTCACTAACATCGAGCCGGTGTTCGGCAGAGTATTCTGAAAGATAGAGGATGAAAGCCGATTCCAGGTCGACTGGTCCCCCGATATACACCGGTGGTAATTCACATTCTGGAATGGGCAGATTAGCGCCGCGGAGAACCTCGGCAAGAGAAAATGCTCGATTTGGTTGATTAATTGCCACTCCCATAGCTCCATCTTCATTGTGGGCACAGATATAGATAACATGCTCTTCAAACCGTGGATCGGGCATCTGTGGCGTTGAGACTAAAAAGGTACCGGCAAGGGAGTTTTCTCCCGAATGTATTTGCCCGTTCATAGCCCC
Source organism: Desulforhopalus sp. (assembly GCA_030247675.1). Lineage (NCBI taxonomy): Bacteria > Pseudomonadati > Thermodesulfobacteriota > Desulfobulbia > Desulfobulbales > Desulfocapsaceae > Desulforhopalus > Desulforhopalus sp. The sequence continues at coordinate 188,546 of JAOTRX010000005.1, forward strand.
TCCTTCTTCTTTAAAAAGTGATTGTCGTAAAGGACTATCTGTACGGTGATCGTTTCCGGTTTTGAAAAATTCGCTAACGGGAGACCATCAACCCATTTACCAAAAGTCTATCAGATGCCTGTTCAACCCGTCAAGGGAGCGGCGTTGTTCTCTCTAGACGGTTTAGTTATTTGGAGTACTCATTAGCCAGGAAGCCATTCTTTTCTCGGGAAAGCCTTTCCAACGCACTCCCTTTACCAAAGTTCGAAACAATACAAAACATGAAAAAAGATAGGTCATGACAAATCCTTGTGTATATCATACTATGGATGAATACCCTACAACACCAAGAACAGTTCAACCTTGGCCAATTTCCTTAGGCAATCTCATGAATAGCAATTTCGAAAAACTGTTGACCTGTGATCATTACGACCCCTTTTGTTATCTCGGCAGCCATTTTGATATACCCAAGGCCGGTTTGGTTACCATTCGCACATTCCAGCCGCATGCCAGGGAGGTACGCCTTCTTCTAGCCGATCAATCCATTGAAATGGCCAAGACCTTCCGAGAAGGCCTTTTTGAGACCGTTTTGCCTGTTGACGAATTGACCGATCCTTCCCTCGACCCCTTTTCCTATCGCTATGAAATACTTTTTCACAGCGGTGTGGTAATCACCACCAATGACCCGTACCGTTTTCCAGTGTTGCTTGGCGAACAGGACCGATTTCTCTTCAACGCCGGAAGAAATTATAAAATATACGACCATCTGGGAGCTCATCGAACTCACTGCCACAATATCGCTGGATCGGTGTTTCGTACCTGGGCCCCGAACGCCAGGGCCGTCTCGGTGATTGGCAATTTCAATGGCTGGGATGGCCGGGTGCATCCCATGCGTTCTCTCGGGGCATCGGGAATATGGGAACTTTTCATTCCCCACCTCCAGGAGGAGGAGATCTACAAATTCCAAATAAAGACCCAAGAAGGCTACAATCTGGAAAAATCCGATCCCTATCAGTTCTATGGCGAACTGCGACCAAAGTCGGGATCTGTGGTCAAGACTATCGACAAGTACACCTGGAATGATCAGCAGTGGCAAGACGCACGGCGAACAACCGCGCCTTACGATCAGGCCATGACTATCTATGAGGTGCATCCCGGTTCATGGCGCAGGGATCCCGCTGACCCCGAGAGATTTCTGACCTTCAAGGAACTTGCGGACACCCTCGTTCCATACGCCAAACAACTGGGATTCACCCATATCGAACTGTTGCCGGTCATGGAGCATCCGCTCGATGAATCCTGGGGATACCAGGTCACCGCACCCTATTCCCTTACCAGCCGGTATGGAACGCCGCAGGAATTCATGTATTTCGTCGACCATTGTCACCAGAATGGCCTGGGGGTCATTCTCGACTGGGTTCCCGCGCACTTTCCCAAGGATGCGCACAGTCTCGGTCGGTTTGATGGCTCAGCACTGTATGAACACGAAGACCACCGCCGCGGCTCGCATCCCGAGTGGGGAACCTATATTTATAACTACGGCCGCAATGAGGTGAGTAACTACCTTATCGCCAATGCTCTGTTCTGGCTCGACAAATACCACATCGACGGCCTTCGGGTCGACGCCGTGGCATCAATGATCTATCTCGATTATGCCCGAAAGGATGGAGAATGGCTGCCCAACTGTTACGGCGGCAAGGAAAATCTTGAGGCCATTGAGTTTCTCCGTCACCTCAATGCGATAGTCTACGAACACTACCCCAACACCCTGCTCATTGCCGAGGAATCAACCAGCTTTTACGGCGTTTCCAAACCGACCAACCATGGCGGTTTGGGTTTTGGCTTTAAATGGAATATGGGGTGGATGAACGATATCCTCGGGTATTTCGCCAAAGATCCGCTGTATCGTAAATTTCACCATAATAGCCTTACTTTCTCAATAATGTACGCCTTTTCGGAGAATTTTGTTCTCCCTTTATCCCATGACGAAGTTGTCCATGGCAAAAAGTCTTTGATCGATAAAATGCCCGGCGATCTCTGGCAGAAATTTGCCAACCTTCGCTTGCTGCTTTTAACCATGTGGATGCACCCCGGCAAGAAACTGCTCTTCATGGGTGGAGAATTCGCTCAATGGTCGGAGTGGTATTGTAAACAGAGCCTTGACTGGCACCTGCTGGAGGAAAATGACTATCACCGAACACTGCAAACCTTTGTTGGTGACCTTAACCGGCTGTATACCTCACACCCGGCACTCTGGGAACAGGACTTCAACGGCGAAGGTTTCTCCTGGCTCGACCTGGAAGATAGAAACAACTCAATCATCTCCTTCGCCAGGTACGGAAAAGACCGGCGCGATCACCTGGTGGTACTCCTGAACTATACCCCCCAGGTCTTCACCAATTATAAAATCGGTCTGCCCAATTCCTGTCGTTACCGGGAGATCTTCTGCTCAGATAACGCCGTATACAGTGGTTCGGACAAGAGTGGCCCGAAGATCCTTACTCCGATCCTTCAGCCGTATGCCCAGGCACCATTTCACGCAACCATTACCGTACCGCCGCTGGCGGGTGTGGTGTTTGCACCAATCAACGAGTAATCAGGTGACGCCGTTTACAGGAGAATTGTCATGACAGAGAATGTAGTCCAACCGCCGGGGGACAAGATGAAGAAAGCTATCAAGGAATTTTCGGAGCAACTCGTGCGTAAGCCCGAGAAAAAGCGCCGCCAATTGTTGCAGGATGTGGCGATACAGTTCGATCTGTCACCAAATGAATGTGCTTTTCTCGAACGCCACTTTATGGAGGAGTGAGAACCTAACCAGCACTCCTCTCTGTATTCCCTCCTCAATTGACCGAAGTCGGCTTGTCTCGTTTTTGAATGAGATCGTAGTAAAATGCCAGGGTTTGTTCGCACATCGCCTGTGCTGTGAAGTTTTCAGATACCCTCCGCCTGCCGTTCTCCCCATATTGCCTGAGTTGCCCCTTATCCATCGCCAGTGCTTCGTCTATTGCTGCGGCCAGTGCCTTGGGATCTGAAGGTTGAACCAACCAGCCATTTTCCCCATGTACAACCGTCTCCAAGCTCCCGCCGTGGGCAGTGGCAATAACAGGTTTGCCCATGGCCATCGCCTCGACGGTTGTTCGGCCAAAGGCTTCCGGCTCAAGGGACGAAGTGGATAAAACTATATCGGCGAGGGTGAAGGCAGCCGGCATATCGGTGCAATGGCCAACGAGTCTGGCCTTGCCAGTGAGATTATTCTTCTCTATAAATTCATTGAGTTCAGCAGTATATCCAGGATTATCCTGTGTATCGCCAACCAGCACTGCCTGAAAATCAGGATTATTAACGTGCAATAGACTTTTTAGAAAGAATTCCTGGCCTTTCAGTCTGGTCAACCGGCCAGGCAACATCAACACCGGCTTATTCCTGTCGACATTCCAGGCACGATAAAGTGTATCAACCCGTTCCCTGGCAACAATTGCAGGATTGAACGATTCCGCATCGACGCCACGAAATATCAACCGCACATTGTCCTGACGCTGATATTTCTCAAGGATATGTCTTTTGATACTCTCTGAAACAGCTATGACCCCATCGCCCTTAGTCATAATCGCACTGTAGGCATTCACCGAGTAAAAACCATGGAATGTTGTAATCAGTATCGGCCGATCATTTTTAGGCAGAGTTAACCAGGCAACATAACCTATCCAGGCCGGCATTCTCGAACGAAGATGCAGGACGCTGACACGATTCTCTTTAATAAGCTGCCGTAAAGGCCAGATATGGACCAGAGCTATAGGACTTTTTGAACCAATATTCTTTCGTACATGAACACTACCTTCCCGTTCAAGTTGCTCAACCAGTCGCCCACCTCCTGATACAACAAGTGATTTGTGGCCTTTTCTTATGAGATGACGCCCCATCTCAACCGTGCCTCTTTCAACACCACCACTATTCAATTCAGGGAGTAGCTGCATAACAGTCAATGTCTCGAGCCTGCGAACTCTCTGGCGCGATGAGTGAACCTCTTGATAGAGTGCGACCGTCTTTTCGCACATGGTTTTGGCAGTGAAACGTTTATTCACCCAATCCCGTCCTTGTCGACCCATTATTTTGGCATTTTCGGGATTTTCGAGCACTTCTACGATCGCCTTAGCCATAGCATCTGAATCAAGTGGCGGAACAAGCCAGCCGGTCACACCAGGGAGAATCGTTTCCAGACTGCCCCCATGGGCTGTGGCAATAACCGGGGTACCCATTGCCATGGCTTCTATAGCGACCTTACCAAAGGCCTCAGGTTGGGTAGAAGAGGCAGAGACAACAACATTAGCAAGTAAAAGGGCTGCCGGCATATCGGTGCAATGACCAACCAACATGACCTTATCTTCCATTTCGTGGTATTTTATCCGCTCCAACAGCTTTCGTGTAAATGAGGGGTTTTCGACCGTATCGCCTATCAATAATCCGACAAAATTCTTATCTTTGATTTTGGCAAGACTTTCGATAAGTAAATCCTGGCCCTTCAATTGAGTAAGCCGCCCGGGCAGAACGATAACCGGTGCATCTTCTCGACCGGCAAGCCATTTTCTTCGCAGAATTTGAATACGCTCAGGCGAAACCACCTCAGGTGAAAATTCTCGCACATCGAACCCGCCATGGATCAGACAGATCTTTTTCTCATCAATCTTGTAATTTTCAATGATATGATCTTTGATTGTCTCGGAAACTGCAGCAACCCTCTCGCCTTTGGTCATAATCCGCGAATAAGAGTTTACTGAGTAAAATCCATGGAATGTTGTAACCAAGGAAGGTTTTTGTTTTTCAGGTAAAAGTGTCCAGGCAAGATATCCGATCCACGCAGGTAACCGAGAGCGTAGATGGAGGATATCAACTCGTTCATCTCGCAGGTAATTTCTAAGTTTTGAAACGTACTGCAGGCAACGAATACTTTTCTCGCCAATATGCGGCCAAAGTACATGGATGCAGCCGTTCTTTTCTAATTGAGGCACCAATCGCCCCCCGCCGGAAATTACGATGGAGCGGTATCCAATATTTGCCAGATATATAGCGAGATCAAGTGTTTCACCCTCGACACCGCCTTCATCGAGTTCAGGAAGCACCTGAACAACAGTCAGTTTTTCGGCGACCATTTCTTTAAAATCCGCTCGGCGCAAAGCTGCGCTTCATTGAGTTCAACATTCTCTTGCCACATGGCATCACCCTGCATCCAGGATGAAAGGGACTTAACCAGACCTTTTTTTAGTAACAGATCTTCATTTCTCTTGAACTTACTATCTTTTCTCAGCCATTGCATGGGAAGGATGCCAACCTTGCAGCCGGCAGTCAAAGCCTCATAGATCATTGAAATGGAATCAGAGGTGACCCAAACTACACTGCAGGTATCGTATTGTTCTTCAATCCATCCCGGCCCAGTCTCTTTATAGTTAAAGAAATTGACGTTAGGAAAATCAGCGGCGAGGTTCACCAATATTTTCACGGTCTCAACCGGGGTCCTCGGAGAAGAAGAGATTGTCCAATGCTTTTGGTTCTCTTTCCTGACTATTTGCCGCACCATATCACCGATCTCCGCAGAGTCCCAGCGATGGCTTTTGGCATCGATTCCGCCAAGCAAAATCAGCCCATGGTCGTCCCGATGTAGACTTTTGTTTCGCGAGCAATTTGGTGCACCGATGGTTTGTATGATATTTTTTCGTTCAAGTAAGCCATCATGCTCTGGTACAAAGCAGAGGTCAAAGCGGTTACGAAGGAAGAGAGGCGGTGACATGCATACAACGGCAGGAATGCCGTATTGCTTTTTAAAAAGCAACAACGGCAAATGAGTTCGGCTCCCGGCGCCCAACAAGAAATCAGCACCGGCAAGTCGTGGATGGCAAAGCCCCAGACCAGGCAAAACCAGTAAAAGTATCTGCCGGAGCATATTGAAAGGTGTTACCGGCTCGGCAACGATCTCCCGCACTTCGACTTCCACCATGGTCCGCAAGGCCTGAATTATCCCTTTGGTCTGCTTTTCGTGTCCGGGCCGCCCATCCAATATGGCCACGACGCAAATGCCTTTGCCTCTGGCTTTTTTCATAAAGACCCAGGTGAGAATTGCACGTCGATTCGATTGTTACTGACGGTCATGCGCAGGGGCGCTGGAAGGGTGTCCGCCACCAGGAGGAGGCGGTGGCGGGCGGCGGACTCCTCCGCCTGCCAATTTAACGATTATCTGGTTGGATTTCTGCAGACGCTTGGTCATAGTTGTAAAAAGATGTCTGGAAACATCCGGGTACTTTTCAATGATCTCTTCGAGTTTGTCGCCGGGATAGCGTTTGACGGTAGACCGCCCTTGGGAGATAATCGAAGCTGTTCGCTGCTCCCCGGTAATGGAAGCCATTTCTCCGAAATATTCGCCAGGCTCGGTGAGTTCGGCAATTTTTTTACCGCCTTTAATTACCGTCAGAGCCCCACGTATAAGCTTGAAAAAATCGATATCCTTGTTGCCTTCTCTAATGATCACATCGCCGTCGTCATAATTTTCCTGATCAGGGTTTACCAGGTAAGCCGGCAGACTGTCCTTGTGGGCGACCGTACGGCGCAGAGCCTCCTCAATACTGGTGGTACCTTCACGAACCTTTTGCAGGGCGGCTTCACGCAGAGGTGTCATACCCTCCTGAATGGCGATTTTCCGCAGCTGATCTTCCGGCACCTCGGCGCTGATTGCCTTTCCAACCTCATCGGTTACCTCCATGAGCTCGAAGAAACCAACCCGCCCCCTGTATCCCAAACCATTGCATTCCGGGCATCCGTTAGCCCCATAAATAGTAAGGTCCTTCAATTCATCTTCTCTAAAACCCACCTTCAGGAGCTCCTCCGGTGGATATTCAACGACTTTTTTGCAATTGCTGCAAAGCCTTCTTCCCAATCTCTGCGATAGAACCATCGTTACCGAGGAAGCCAGCATGTATGGCGGAATACCAATATCGACAAGACGTCCAATGGTTGCTGCGCTATCGTTGGTATGCAATGTCGAGAAAACTAGATGGCCGGTCATGGCCGCCTTAATTGCGATCTCTGCGGTATCAATATCCCGGATCTCACCGACCATGATAATATCTGGATCTTGACGAAGAAATGCCTTCAGAGCGGCCGCAAAGGTCATACCTATTTCTTTATGGACATTGACCTGATTGATTCCTTTGAAGTTGAATTCCACGGGATCTTCCGCGGTGAGGATTTTAATATCCTCACTATTCATCGAGTTGAGGGCAGAATACAGCGTAACCGTTTTACCAGAACCGGTTGGACCGGTGACGAGTAACAATCCTTGTGGGCGGCTGAGACATCTTTTAAGCATCTCGAAGGTTTTTTCTTCAAAACCAAGCCTCGTCAGATCAACATTCAGCGAGGCTTTATCGAGAATACGAAGGACCACCGATTCACCAAAAAGGGTCGGAAGGGAGGAAACCCGGAAATCGACTGAGCGATTTTTCCCCATGCGCATCTTTATACGCCCATCCTGCGGCACTCTGCGTTCGGTGATATCAAGGCCGGAAAGAATTTTCAGCCTGGCCACCAGTGCATTCTTGATAGTCAGGGGGAGATTCATTGATTTAAAGAGAGACCCATCTTTCCGGTACCTGACCTGCATGGTCTTTTCGTACGGTTCGACATGGATGTCGGAGATTCCTTCCTGAACCGCTTTTATCAGGATACCGTTCACCAATTTAATGATAGGAGCATCAGAAGCCGCGAATTGATCACCAATGTCATCTGCCGAATCGCCTTCTATCTCAAAATCGTCGGCAGCCTCAGCAACAATCGATCCGAAGTCGTCCACCTGAGTGACGTCCATCTCTCCGGAGGTTTCTTCCACCGCTCCGAGAAATGTTTTAGCCTCTTCATCGTCAATGCCATAGTACTTCTGATATGCCTCTACAATGTCCGCCTCAGTGGAAACGCAGACCGACAGCTCCTTATTGACAAGATTTTGAAGTTCCTCAACTGCAGTTGCATCGGAAGGCTCTGCCATGGTGATCTGCAACGTGTTTCCAGCCATCCGCAGAGGGAAGGCCAGATACGCTTTGGCATCACTATAGGGCAATAATTTTATAGCTTCTTTGGAAGGAGGTTCATTTTTTATGACGACTGCCGGATAGTTGTGCTGACGGCTCAAAAGGTTGAGGACCGTATTCCCGTCAATGTACTCGAGTTGCCGCAAAATCGTGCTGAGTCTTCCGCCGCTTTTCTGCAGTATTTTTTTTGCCGTCTCTAATTGGCTTGGAGTGATATAACCGGCCTTACTCAACAGTTCGCCGATCTTAATTTTACCTGCTCCGGACTGATCCTTAACAGTCTTCTTCATCGAAGATTTACGTTGAGAGTCGTCAGTTTTTAAAGCCATAAGCATCAACCATTATAGAATACAGACACATCAAATACGCTTCGCACAGCGCTCACCGAGAAGACGAACATCTCTTCCTAACCCCAAAAACCGGGGATATGTAGCTTCACAAAAGTGATTTCCTACTAAGAATAGTAACGAATTTCCTTCTGCTACATTAAAATAAACCACACAAATTGTGTTCTTGAAAGATTTTCCTTACGGCAAGAATAAAATAAGCAGCTCATTTGATTAAATATCGCGAGCATGTAACAGGTTAAATCGTTAGGCTCCTGTTGATCCTAAAAAAACCACTCAGGCGTCACAGAAGCGAATAACGCCTTCGCATCTCTTTCTGCAACGGAATCATAATTTCTCGCATCGACGGCTCAGCAGCTGGGGATGTCCTCAAGGCAAAAATATGCTGCCACTCAATAAGGTTGCAAAAAACAATAATCTCCGTCTTACAGGAATTTGGCAGCACTGTTCTTGCCGCTTGAGGTGTGGATGTTTCGAGGAGTTTGAAGTAGGTTGCTTCAGTTTGTTCCATAGCTGCTTGCCATAGCCGATATTCGTTGCTTCCTTCCTGGAAAAACATAGGTTTTATAAAGGTAACCTGATTATCAAACTTGTCCTCACTATACCGGCAATATCTTTGACTTTCTTGAAGAAAAGAGCAAGGACGGTGGCGAACCAATTCATGAGTTACGGCCCTGTTTATGATGAACCTCACCGCGACAAACCGGTGGCGTGTACGCAATTCGATTGGCAGCTGGTCAACATCGGCAAGGCTTAATTTGGTAATTTCAGTGCTCGCATCTCTTTTTTGCGACTTGTCCAAATCGAAGATAGTTTCAAACAAATACGGTAAAGTCGCAAAAAGGGTAAGGATCAGGTCATTGACCAAAGAATTATCAGGATGAGAAAGATATAATTCGCGAAAGGCGCGAATAGACCCGGTTACCACAAGACCATCGTCGAGTTTGTCGATAATCAGGTACTTAGGCTGGCAAGAAAGTAACCCCTGGGTTTTATCAGGGGAACACCGCACACGAAATGAGACAACGGCCATTTCCAAGACGGAATTATGGCCGTGTGCCGCTATCCGTGTGACAAAGGGAACCGCCGAATCGTCACTAATTTTATCTTCACTTTTATAACAAACACGACCACAAGCCTCCAGTCGTACCGCAACTGAGCAGCTATCCAAATTGTCGAGAATTTGAAAGGAAGGTTCAATTATTTTCATGCGATCAGCCTTTCCAGAATGGTGAAAGTTTGCGCAGTGATTCGATTATCGCCGGCATTTTCGTGGTCACCACATCGACCTCTTCTTCGGTGTTGTATACGCTGAGGGAAAAGCGGATGGAGCCATGTGCTGCGGTAAAAGGAACCCCCATCGCCCGTAGGACGTGGGAAGGTTCAAGTGATCCGGAAGTACAGGCCGAACCGGAGGATGCACAAATGCCATGCTGGTTCATATGCAACAGAATTGCCTCACCCTCGACATATTCAAAACTGATATTGGCAGTATTTGGTAACCGCTCGGTTTTATGGCCATTAAGCATGGATTTCGGGATAGCCGCCAGCAGCTTTTCCTCCAGCCTATCGCGCAGCTGTTTAACTCGGCTGTTCTCTTCAACCATCTTTTCTTTGGCAAGTTCACAAGCACGGCCAAGGCCAACGATAGAGGCAACATTTTCGGTCCCACCGCGCCGGCCATGTTCCTGATGCCCACCAGCCATAAAAGGCACAAAGAGCGTGCCTCGCTTAACATACAAAACACCTACACCCTTTGGCGCATGGAGTTTGTGTCCAGATAGCGAGAGGAAATCAACATCGAGATTTTTCAGATCGATGTTAACCTTGCCAACAGCCTGAACCGCGTCAGTGTGAAAGAGAATCCCTCTTTGCTTGGCCATTCTTGCCATTTCAGCGATTGGGAAAATGACCCCTGTTTCGTTGTTAGCCCACATCACACTTACTATTGCGGTATCCTCGGTGAGCGCTGCCTGGTATTCGGCCAAATCGAGCATACCCTCGGCATTGACCTTAAGGCGTGTCACCCGGTATTTGTGACCAGTAACCGTCTCAAGATTTTCGCAAAGATTTTTCACCGCCGGATGCTCTACCCTTGTGGTAACGATGTGTCTTTTTTCCGGGAAGGTTCTAAGTGCAGAAAGGATGGCCGTTGAGTCGCTCTCTGTTCCACAGCTGGTAAAGGTGATCTCGCCAGGTTCCGCACCAAGCAAACCAGCGACTTTACCCCTGGCATCCTTGATTGCCTGCCCAACCTGCCCACCAAAAGTATGCATACTCGACGGGTTGCCATAGAGTTCCTTTAAAAATGGCATCATTGCCTCAACCACTTCCGGGGCTACCATCGTGGTGGCATTGTTGTCCATATAAATGACATTGGGGTTAGTAGCAGTCATTAGTTGTTCTCCTCAACGATCAGGCTGGGTAAAACCAATTCCCGAAGTTTCTTCTCAACATATTCCTTGATGGTAGTTTGTGACTTATTGCAGCTTTTACAAGCTCCACGCAGAGAAACAATGACAAAATCACCATCAACATCAATGAGTTCGATGTCACCCCCGTCTTTCTTCAAACCTGGTCTGATCTCTCGTTCGAGTACTTCCTCGATCTTTTTGATCTTCTGAAGGGATGTCATCCGTTTGGGTGCCATCTGGGGAATGGTGATTTCTGCTTTACCGCTGACTGTGTCCAGCAAAATTTGGCGAAGCTTATCCTCACACTTGCCACAACCGCCTCCGGCCTTGGTAAAATTGGTGATCTCTTCAACCGATCGCAGGCTTGATTCTTTAATTGCTCTAATAATTTCCAGATCAGTTACCCCAAAACATTCACAGACAACCTCGCCTTCGGCCATAGGCAATTTTAGGCCACGATAATCGGCAATTGCCGCTTCAAGCGCCTCTCTCCCCATCACCGAACAATGCATTTTCTCTTTTGGCAGTCCGCCGAGTGCCTGGGCAATATCCTCATTGGTAATCTTCGCTGCCTCATCAACCGGCATCCCTTTCACCATTTCAGTAAGAACCGAGGATGAAGCGATAGCGCTCGCACAACCAAAGGTTTTAAACTTTGCGTCAGTAATGATATCGTTTTCGTCGATTTTGAGAGTCAGTTTCAAGGCATCGCCACAGGCCAACGAACCGACATCGCCCGTCCCACTTGGCTTTTCTATCTCTCCAACATTTTGAGGGGTTAAAAAATGTTGCTGAACTTTATCGGTATATTCCCACATGACCTACTCCTAAAATGAATGATTATAAGTGCTTTCAATACATGCTGACAATAATACTATAATGGCAAATTGCAACCGCCAAGAGCGGTATAAGAGTATGCTATCCCTCTCACAAGAAGGCGAGAAAAGCCAATAGATTGTTTATAAAATGCCTATCTCGATTAACATATTTTTTGCAGCTGCAACTAAATCGTCGGTTCCCGAAGGTGTTCGTGACTCAACATAAAATCGCACCTTGGGCTCAGTCCCCGACGGCCGGATCATCAACCAGGATCCATCTTCGAAAACCATTTTCGTTCCATCGATGCTGATGACCTCCTTAATTTTCCGTTCCGTATCACCGACTTTAACCGAGTCTCCTTTTTGATATTTTTCAAGCACCGACAAAAGCCCCAGCAATTCCTCGCCTTTAACGCTTACCCCAACACCATCTCGCTCAGGGTAATACGCGCCATATTTATCCTCTATTGCCTTAAGATACTCGCCAAGATTCATGTTTGTTGCAAGTATCGTCTCAAGCGCCAGTAAGAGGCCAATATAGGCATCTTTTTCGGGAGTGTGGCCAATAATCGAAATGCCGTCCGACTCCTCAAAATAGACGAGAGCCCGACCGATTACCGGCTTAAAATTTTTAAAACCGACTCGCGGCTCGTATAATTCCTCCCCGAAACTCGCTGCGATACCGTTGGCAAGATTGGAGGTGGCAACGGTTTTTGCGACCATACCTTTCTTTCCTTTGTACTCATGAAGAAAATGATACGCCATGGCCCCGAACTGGTTCATGGTTATCTCGGTCGTGCCGTCGGTAAAACGGATTCGGTCACCATCAGGATCAATTATCGCACCGAGCTTGAACTTCTCGGTACTATTCCTTAAAATATCAACAACATTACGCATATTAGCAGATGAAGGCTCAGGTGCGACACCACCAAAGGTCACATCAACGGTATCACGCAACACAACTACAGTTGGCTTGTTGATGTTGCCAAACAACTCTCGTATATGCAAACGACTTGCTCCATGGACACAGTCAACAACTACAATGATATCGTTACGATTGTTTAAATCTCGGACAGCCATACCAAGGTCCAATCCATGCTTCGATCGCCCCTCTTCCACTAGATTTTTCCAGGTTTCGAGAGAATTAAAGGCCTGCACCAAAGAAAATTTAGCCATTACTTCCTCTATCGTCGCGGGAAGTCTATTGACAGTGAACTTTTTTGCCACAAGATATCGAGCATTGGCGGTTATCCTCTCGGTAACCTCAGATGAGGCAGGTCCTGCATCTGCGGCGTTGAATTTATAGCCGCCATAATCAAGAGGGTTGTGGGAAGGAGTGAGGTTAATAGAAAATGCAGCCCGAAGTTTGAGAACTGCAGCTGAAAGCACACCTGTGGTCGACTCGCCGGCGTAATGCACTCGAAAGCCATTTTCAGCGAGGACATAAGCTACACTTGCAGCAAGGGCAGCTCCACCAAATCTATTATCAAAGCCGAGCACACAGCCTCGTTGCCTGGCCTCATCCAATGTTTCTACCCCGAGAAGGATTTTGAGCGCAGGATCAATCTCCAGTTTCTCATACATTTGAACAATAGCGGTAGTCACCAAAGCAGTTGAACAGGCAAAAATATCTTTTCCGAGGGTACCCCTCCAGCCTGAAGTACCAAAGGAGATAGCTTCAACCGGTTTACCACGGTTTTCTATGATTTCTTGAAAAAGCAGCTGGTAGGCATTCTCTAAAGGTTCTTGCCATACCAAACCATCCCTCTGCTTGCGCGCTACAATCTCCTTGATAAGGCCGAAATAATCACTCCGACTATGGTCGCCAGGAACGACAAAACGACGAAACAACTCAGCAGAACTTACGGAAACGTTCATTGTTCTCTCCTCCATATCACAGCAATATTCGGTTGGGATGGTGCGCATATCTGTACAAGTTAAACGTCGTGTAGCCGTTGCCAGAACAGAGGGTAACTACATCTGAATATTCTCGTACAGCTCTGAATACCTGTCAAGAACTAATAAAGAAGAGCTGAACAGCTTGCCTGCTCGAATAAAATTTAAGTCCTTGCAGTATCAAATGAGTAAAGCTTTCGACTTGGCCTCGACAAACGAGTTGCTCAAAGTGGTTTGCCAGGTTTCTCTAACTTCTTTGCCTGGTCAACGAGCATAATTGGGATATCATCACGGATCTCATATAAAAGGGAACATTTTTCGCATAGCAAACCGTCTTTACCTTGCAACTGCAAGGCACCTTTACACTGAGGGCATGCAAGTATCTCCAGCAAATCTTTATTAATCATCATTCTCCTCACAGGGAATTTGAAAGACTCTTGTCTACTTCGTCACAGTCCAATAGTGCGGTTTCCAAGAATCGAAATTGATATTTACTTGAAACCGATTATGATTGCATGGATAAATTCCACCGGAACCATCCCTATCCCTCTCACATTTTGGCTTTAAAATGAAACAACAAATCGGTTTTATCGGCGGCGGACAAATGGCAGAAGCACTCATCAGAGGAATTATCGCCTCTGGCCTATATCACAAGGGTAACATTCTTGTTTCTGAGCCCAACGACTTCCGCCGTGAGTATCTGGAAGAGACCTACGGCATTAAAACCTACCAAAATAATCATACCATGTTCGAGAAAAGCAAGGTGGTCATTTTGGCGGTCAAGCCTCAAACCATGAAGGCTGTACTGGAAAATAGCAGGGAATGCATCCAACCACATCATATTCTAATCAGTATAGCGGCAGGACTGCCAATTTCCTCCTATATCAAAACAATCGGTAAAAAAGACACCAAAATCATCCGAGTCATGCCCAATACACCGGCACTCGTCCTGGAGGGTGCCTCCGCCATCAGTAGAAACGAGAATGTCAGCGATAAAGAACTTCGCGTAGCCGAGGAGATCTTCCTGGCAGTTGGTGAGGTTGTCATCCTTGATGAAGTGCATCTCGACGCCGTCACCGGCCTCAGTGGCTCCGGGCCGGCATACGTTTTCTCGTTTGTTGAGGCCCTCGTCGATGCCGGTGTAAAATCCGGGTTGACCCGCGGCATTGCCGAAAAACTGGCGCTGCAAACCGTTTCCGGCTCAATAAAGCTTCTCAGAGAAAGCGGCGAACACCCTGCCGCTTTGCGGGGCAAGGTCACATCACCTGGTGGAACCGCAATTACCGCCATCCATGTTCTGGAAAAGGTAGGCTTCCATGGTATCATTATGGATATTGTTGAATCTGCCGTCATTCGCTCGAAAGAACTTGGAAAACTCGAATGACATACTCTATCACGCCTTTTCGCACGACGAAGAGACTTTCGATTCATAAGGCCGGGATCATCACCAAAATTGATGACAACCGCCCCGACGAATATGCCGCAACCCTTTCCCTCTGGTTGCAGGCAAGAGGAATCGAGACCACTCTTAATGACATCGATTCAGAACTCGATATCATCATTGTTCTAGGAGGAGATGGAACGCTTCTGCATATCGCCGCCACTGCCGCCCGTTACTCCATTCCTGTGCTGGGCATCAATATGGGTAACCTGGGATTTCTCACTGAACTCACTGAACATGAGACATTTAACGCATTAGAAAGAATACTCTCAAGCGACGTGACCATTGAAAACCGCTTGATGCTCCGCGCCCGTTTAATCTCAAAGGAGCAGCAGACAGCCTACCGATATGCACTCAACGACGTAGTTATCACCAAAAACGTGCTGGATCGACTACTGAACCTCTCGACAACCGCCAACGGTGAATATATCACCACATATAGAGCGGATGGACTGATTTTTTCCTCCCCAACGGGTTCGACGGCCTACAACTTATCAGCGGGAGGACCCTTAGTCTATCCCGGTCTTGCGACAATAACCGTCACCCCCATTTGCCCCTTCATGCTGAGCAGCAGGCCAATTATCCTCCCGGCCGACAAGCTGATAAAAACCCGGTTCGAAACCGACGGCAGAGGCGGACAGGCCCAAATCATCGTTGATGGCCAACCACTGTGGGAGATGAAGAACCAACATGTCTTAGAGATTCAAACCGCTGAACACTTCCTGCAACTTGTTGTGTCATCTACTCGGGATTACTTCACAATTTTACGTAACAAGCTCAATTGGGGGTATCAGAAAAACACCGATAAAGGCACCCCCTGATACCTCGTCCGCAGTGGCTTACCGTTTCTTTTTGATCTGATATTTCTTCATCTTATACTGCAATAGACTCTTAGTGATACCAAGTTTTTCGGCGGCTCTGGCCTGGATATAATCGGTATCACTCAATGCCTGGGTCAGCATTTTTTTCTCGATAACAAAAAGTACATCGTTTAAGCCAGCGTCTTCAGGAAACATCAGACGAAGGTCCACCTCATGTCCGAGAGGCTGGGGTTCTTCAGCATATTGGATGTCAGGATGCACATCATCCGCCTCAATTAGGTCGTTACTACAGAGGATAGCAGCGCGCTCGATGGTGTTTTCAAGCTCCCGGATATTCCCCTCCCAGGGAAGTTTCATTAGTAATTTCAGGGCATCAGGGGAAATTGCCAGCTTAGGCTTTACCAATTCCTTTCGGTATTTTTCGACAAAATATTCAGCCAACAGACGCATATCGTCCATGCGATCCCGGAGCGCCGGTAAATTAATAGGAATAACATTAAGTCGATAAAACAGATCTTCTCTGAATCTCCCTGCAGCAACTTCTTCGCGAAGGTCCTTATTGGTGGCGCTGATTATGCGCACATCCACCTCAATGGTTTTCCCGCCACCAACCCGTTCAAAGGTCTTTTCCTGAAGAATTCTTAAGAGCTTTGACTGGAGGGCGAGTGGTATTTCTCCGACCTCATCCAAAAAAATGGTACCGGTATCGGCAAGCTCAAACCGTCCTTTGCGCATAGCGACAGCTCCGGTAAATGCACCTTTCTCATGGCCAAAAAGCTCACTTTCCAGGAGATTTTCCGAGAGGGCCGCACAATTTACGGCAATAAACGGTCGCGATTCACGGGGACTATTGACGTGAATCGCTTTCGCCACCAGCTCTTTTCCGGTTCCACTTTCCCCGGTTATCAACACCGAGGCGTGGGTCGGGGCAACCTTTTCGATTAGTTGATAAACCTGGAGCATCTTCGGGTTCTTCCCCACCATCCCACTAAAGCTACTCTTTACTTTGATTTCATCTCGTAACCGGCTATTTTCACGCACAAGAGAATAATGCTGCGCGGCTTTTTTCAGGGTGATGATCAATTCATCATTAGAAAACGGTTTGGCAAGGTAATTAAAAGCACCGGCCTGCATTGCCTGCACCGCCTTGTCTACCTCGGCAAAGGCAGTAATTACGACGACTGGAAGATCTGGCTTCTTTTCTTTGACCCGATAAAGGAGTTGCAGACCATTCATACCGGGCATTTGCATGTCGGTGATGACAATATCAAGATCAACAGCTTCGACTATCCTAAGCCCTTCTTCCCCATCGGAAGCGGTAAACACCTCAAAGCCCTCATCCTTCAGGAGTTCGGACAAAACAACAAGATAGTTAGGCTCGTCATCAACTACGAGGATTGAATACATGGTCATGATTTTTTCCTTCAAGCTTATAAACCCTGTCGCGAGGGATATTGTGAATTTTCTAAACGGTGTTTCATTTCCGCTAAAAGGTTCAGAGGTACTGAACAGTTTTTTCCTCCGGCCAGAGTGGTACCGGGACGAATAGAACCATGATAATCGCTCCCCCCTGTCACAAGAAGATCAAGTTTCTTGGCTGTGGTCAGCAGTTTTTTCTTAAATTGACGGGAATGCGTAGGATAATACACTTCAATCCCTCCCAGACCAACAGCTCGAAGTTTTCCTATAAGCCGGTCTACATCCTTCCCGGATTTCTCCACTTGCTGAGGATGGGCCAGAACGGCAATTCCACCTGCATCACAGATTAATTTAATGGCCTCATCCGCTTGCAACACGGCTCTCTGAGCGTATGCCAATCCGCCTTTACCAAGATAGCGATCAAAAGCCTCGTCCATATTCCGCACCACGCCTCTTTGTATTAGAAGTTGTGCTATATGCGGTCTACCACTCTGGCCGTGGCCGGATACCTTTTCCAGTTGTTCGAGCTGTATGTCCACACCAAATTTTTCCATATTGGCGAGAATGGTTCTATTCCGCTCTACTCGATCACTCTGAATGCGTTTCAAGGTAAGGAGTAGAGCTTCATCCGATTGTTTAAAGAAGTATCCCAACAAGTGCACAGAATCATCTTCATGTTTTACGCTCAGCTCTACACCAGGAACTATTTCCACACCGGATTGAGTGCCTGCAGATATGGCTTCACCAATTCCATCTATCGTGTCATGGTCGGTAATTGCAATTGCCGAAAGTCTCTTACTCTTGGCATAATATACCAACTCAGTTGGACTCATGCTGCCATCAGAAAATGTTGAATGAACATGGAGATCAATTGTCATTTTTTATAATTCACCTGAACAAACAAAAATCAGCCCCGGTCTTTGGCTGATAATAAGAAAAAACATTTTATACTTGGCTACAATATAACAATGATTTGTCAACAATCACAATATAGCTATGTAGAATCACATATTTTCCTTTACTTTTCCGAACGCTGTCCGATAAAGTCCCGACAGCGTCACCTTCACCCTCTGAGGAGTTTTGTTATGCGCTCATATCTTTTATGCTTTTTTGCACTTTTTCTTATTGGCGGCTGTTCCAGCCGGATTCCTGAACCCATTGCCTACCCTTACAGCCAGCAGCAGAAGATGCAGGCATCATACCATTGGCAGGTTTTGGCTGGGGATCTTGCAAACCGCATAAATAATGAGCTGATCACTACAGACAATATGAGTAAAAATGTTTCCGTCAAGGAAACCTGCGGCAACGAAGCAACTCCCTGCGATCCAACTGAAATCAGCACCTTCAGCGAGGCGTTCCGGGATCTCTTGATTACCGACTTGGTCGCCTTGGGTATTCCTACTAAACAGCAAAAAGATGAAGAAACATTAGAAATTCTCTACAAAGTACAGATCGTCCGCCACAACACTGACAGGTCCCGTTCTTTGCAACCCGGTGTTCTAACAGCTCTTTCAGCAGCAATTGTTGTGCTTCGCGATGCCCCTTCCAATTTGGTCACCCTCGCCATCGGGGCAGCATCGGACGTGGCAAATGCCAACATGACAATTAGTGGCCATTACGAAATTATTATTACAACATCAATGGTCGCCAGTGGCAAGTATCTCTTTAGGGCATCAGATATCTATTATATTAACGACAAGGATTTCTGGCATTATCAAGACCATCCGCCTCGGGCCAAAGCGATCAAACTTACCGGCCCTGAACAGCCCTTGGCTAAAGACTCTGGGAAGGTTACAAAAGAATCAGCCAAACCTGCACCAGAGACAACCGTAATAGAGCCTTTTCCGATCCCTGAAAAAGAAATTTGAAGGAGAGCGAACCCATGTCCACCTGTCGATTTCACCGTAAGCCGAGGACGTTTCCTTCCCTTCACCACTTAGTATTGTACCTTCTGCTTGGAACCCTCCCAGTGTTTGTGGGAGGCTGCTCCTACTTCAACGACACCCGGTTACATAAAGTTCTCGGCAAAGACACCGATCTTATCAGTTTTTCATATAAAATTGCCGACAGCCTTATTGAACGAGCCATGCCGCCACTTATGCCTGGCCACCCGGATATGCCCATAATGGTTACAACCTTTGTTGACAATAATGACCTTAAGAAAACCAGCCGCTTTGGCAGATTGCTCCAAGAACACATCTCTTCACGGATGGTGCAAATCGGGTATACCGTTCGTGAAATAAAGCTCACCCGCACAATAACCATGGAAGCAAAATCAGGAGAAACGGTACTCTCAAGAGATCTCACAAAAATCTCAGGGGAAATTCAGGCCCAGGCGGTTGTTGCCGGAACTATTTCCCGATCTGGACGCATGCTGTACCTGTCAGCAAGGCTTATTGCTCCGGAAAACAGTAATATTCTGGCGACATGCGATCACCAGTTATTTATGGACGATAATCTCTTGGCAATGTATGGACTGCGGCTTAATGATGATATCGACACCCCAATAACCGAGCCAATTCAGCCACCACTCAACGCTATTTTTTGGTAGGCCCATGCAACTCCGAGGAAAAATTGCATTGATCCCAGGGGCCTCCCGCCCTATCGGCCGAGCGATCGCCCGAAAGTTCGCAGCACTTGGGGCAACCCTTGTTCTTCCGGTTTTCGATTGGCCAGAATCGATAGTCGAGATGGAAGCGGAATTTAATACTCACCATTATCAATTTCATACAATCGCCGTCGATCTAAGAAACAACCAGGAAGTCGAAAAACTGGCTGAAACTGTCAAAACCAGGTTTAAAGCTCTCGACTTTCTCATCAACAATATCGAACGGGGAGGTATGCCAGTGGTGCATGGTGGTTATGAACTGCCCCACAATGAAGGCCAATGGAACCTCGAGATAGAAACAACAATGAAGTCCAAATGGCTGCTTTACCATCACTTAAGACCACTGATGCAAGACCGCACCGGAGCTGCTATTGTTAACATCTCGTCCATCGCTGGAATCATCGGCCGCAGTGGTCCTGCCGCAGCCTTTTTTAATGATGGCTACAGTGCCGCCAACAGGGCAATTCAAACCTTTACTGAAACATGGGCAAGGGAGATGGCCCCAGCTATTCGGGTCAATGAGCTAATGCTTGGCTTAATCCGAAGCCGACATGGTGAAGGTACCCGGGGTTGGGACATTCTCTCCGAGCAAGAAAAACACGATATCAATTCGACTATTCTTCTCAAACGTACTGGTTTCCCAGATGAAGTGGCAGCCGGTGTTTACTACCTCGCCGTAGAGGCGAGCTATATCACCGGCTCCATCTTGCGAATGGACGGTGGTTTGGCCCTCGGCGGCAATGTCGTCCCACCTTTCCCATCCGGTATTTTGGCCTGAAAGGTACCATTTCTGAGACTGACTCTATGAATTTTTAATGATATCGCCTTTTACGGCAGGCAGAATCAAAGAACAACACTGCTCAAAGCGCTGGGCCATTGATGGTGTCATAGACGAAAGAGGGAAAACCGCCCCAACACAACCAAGGGCTGCATAAACCACCAGAAGATCAGTAACTGCGTCTGCGCTTTCTTGCCGGCATGGATTAGAAATTTTGGCGGCAACAATCAGATGATCACCAAGCCGTCTGGCACCCTCCAGGGTATCAATATCTTCGACCAACGAACCACCAAGTTCCAGGTAAATCAGAATCACCCTTTGCCCAGCACGACTGCGTCTTTCCGCATCATCAACACAGCTGTCCGCAGATGCAATTTTCTCTGTATTCGAAAAATGAAATGGAGAGATGACAAAGGATTTAAATTGTCTCTGAGCTTCTTCTTTCAGTGACCATTGCACAGGAGTGCACGCAGCACTTGGAGACTTTCCCGCCTCACAAAGCACAGTACCATCGGGAGAAACAATCAGCGAATTCCCGCCGAGATCAAACTCTCCATTTTTCCCCGTACCGTTGCAAGCGACGAGATATGTTTGGTTTTCAATAGCTCGGGCGATTGCCAATGCCCGCATATGGCCGATTCTTTTTTCTGGCCAGGCCGAGACACAGAGAAGCATATCCGCCCCCTGCTGGCATTGAGCCCTCGCTATTTCCGGGAACCGGATATCATAGCAAACCATACAGCCAAAGGCGCCAAAAGGCGTCTGCAGAGGGAGAGGAGTTCGTGTTCCTTCGGAAAAAGCCTGTTCCTCACCAGGAAAAAGATGCTGCTTCCGGTATTTCCCGTAGCAACCATTTTCTCCAATAATTTTCATGGTGTTATAATAATAGCCGTTATTTTCAGGTATTCTCTCCGGCAAGGATCCAGCCAGCAAGATACCATATCTCACAGCAAGATTTTGTAACTCCAGGTCGAGACGAGTGATATCATCGTGCAGATTGTCAAGTTCTTGATAACAAAACCCGGTACCCCACAATTCGGGGAGAATAATGAGAGACCGTCGAGGTGGCTGCAAATCTTGAAGCGCATGTTGGAGACGTTCAAGGTTAGCACGGACAGCTCCCGGCACGATGAAAAGCTGAATAAACCCGGCAAAATCTATAACGTTTGGATTTTGCATCTAAATGATTTTCCGTTTTCCCTCTGAAATTATTGGTGATTTTGTCTGTTTTATGAAACAGAGGCATGAGCAGCTGGACTTTTCTCCAGCCCCACACAACCTCTGACTAGTTCACCAAGGGTTACCGTTGTCAAAACATTGTTGAAGAATAATCGTATTTCTCCGGAATTATGTAATAATCCGGAAATTTTTGTTGTATCGAAAGGCACCCCCAGCAATCCCAAACACCAAGCCGCCATGCCAACGACATGATGGTCAGGAGAAGTGAGATACGCGGCAATATCGTCAACAACACGCCTTTCCACCATTTCAATTCTGTGTCCCTGACATATCCTGCCAATGCCCCATAGCAAACCTCTCTGGAGAAGTGGAAGTTCAAGATAGTTGCCATCCTGAAAGGGTTCTGTTCCATCCTCCCGCATATAGGAAATAAGCATGTGCAGATACTCTTGGCGGAGGTACGGAATATGGTACATTATTTCTGCCATCGCCTCCGGAGCACCCCACCCTATCCCTCCGGATTCATCATTCAGTGACCAGAGAAGACGGCGCATGATAATTCTCCCAGACTCCTGATTTTCATCAGCGAGAGTGGGCACAATCAAACCAAATGCGTATACCCCGTGCCAATGTACTTGTTCTTGAGGATTGCTGAGAGCACTAAAAAGTGCATTGAGAAGAAGTTTCGGTGGATAACTTTCAAGAAATCTGTCGACAACACGCAAATCCGGCTGAGCCAAGGTAGTAAATAGCGCTTCTTTTAACGATCTTCTGTTAATACCACCCTTTGAATCGTATCCTGCAAGTTTCATCTACCATCAAGTCTCTAAGGGAAGAACAAGTCGGTTTTTACCGGTTCCTGTCGTCAAGACGTTTCATGCCTTCCATAAGCATACCCATAAACCCGCCAATAACATCGCTTCGTTTTTCTTTATCCGGCAAGCCTTGGGTGAATTTAAATCGACCGTTGTTCATGGCTAAAATTTTATAAAAAGCCTCTTTGCCAACCAAACCATCAATTTCGGCGTAAACCAGTTCTCCTTCGTTGAACATGATTGCTGCCCTTTTTTCTTCGAACTCGATCTTCAGTCGTCCTGTCTTCTGATTGACATTAATCATCTGGCAAAGCTCAACTGGCGAGATATCGGTTAATTGTCCAACCATTCCGGAAGCCAATTCTTCAGCTCGCTGAATGTTCATTTTAGTAATTCTGCTGACCAATAATTTATAAAAGAAAACCTGGAGCTTAGGAAAACGAACGAGAACATGGCGGAAATTCTTATGATTCATTATTGCCACCAGACAAGGTGTCGCCGCCATAATTGTTGTCGTTACCCTTTCCCCGGAAAGCAGGCTCATCTCACCGAAGACCTCGCCCTGATCCAACTCAGCCAAAGTTACACCATGATCATCGATAACCTCGGCCTTACCAGAGAGAAGAATATACAAACGATTTCCGGGGTCACCCTTCTGAGTAATCGGAAATTGCCAAGGATAGTCAACGACCTCAAGAAGGGTCGAGAGATCAAGCAAATCCTCATTGGACAAAGGGGAGAAAATCTCAATGGATCGAAGTAATCCGGTGAAATTAGAGGTTTCCTTGATCTTTTCTCTCCGTTCGGCCGCCGCCAGCAGCTTCATTTGCAGTGTTGCAAAACCCTTTTCTTTTTTATATTCAAAACGGATTACTCCGACACAACCGCCACATTCAAATTTTGCCTTTGCGGCACCTCCGCCCATAGAATAGCTCTCTAGAATATTTTCTGTCGAGGCTATAACTATTAACTCCCTGGCCAGGGTAAGGCACGTCGGTTTACCGGAGGGCAAAGTCAAAATACCCTCACTGACACTCAACTCTTCTCGAACATTGTAGAGTGGGCAGTGATCTTCCTCGGTAATGACAAATATTCCATTACGATACTCCATACAACTCCTCGCTCAATCAGATCTGCCAAAGAGCAGGTAAATAACCACTCCCAGGGCTCCGGCCCCACCAAATATTACCGGCAAAATCTTGTCTATCTGTAGCTCATCGCCAACAATGAGAGTGTTCATATACTCAGTTCCGGACACCCACCAAACTCCAACAAAAACTGATACTATAATCAGATCCCGCCATTTTTGTTTAAAAATGAAGTAAGAAATCATCAACCCAAAGGGAACAATAAACCATGGGTTGGAAAACAAACTTATATAATCGACATCTTTTATTTGCTGTTGCAAATGTGTCGATTCAAACCAAGCGCTGATTTTTTTAAAAAAATCCATACCATTTTCCTTTATCTCTCATATCAACAATCATACAAGGCGGTTACGAGCCAACGTTGGAATTGTTTATCCACAAGCGTTACATTACTACATGATGATTCCAGTGGCATTATTTTTCATTTCTATTTTCAATCAGATAATCCTCCCCATAAAATATTCACCATGGTTACATAAATCCATACAACGTCGGGTTCATATATGGCTTTAACCAGCTAACAGATGTAATGTCCAGGCTGACCTCTTCTGTAAATGTGCAATTCAATTTATCAACATGTCTTTCACCCTCAACAACGTAAGATGAACCAAGATAAAACCAATATAATTCTTATCGGCATGCCCGGCTCCGGCAAAAGTACTGTCGGTATAATATTAGCAAAAATGCTTGCCAAATCCTTTATTGATACCGATATTCTTATCCAGCAATCGAAGGGGAGAACCCTGCAAAATATCGTTGACCGGGAAGGGCATATGGCCTTACGAACAATTGAGGAGCGGGTATTACTTACTATCTCCTGCCGTGATCACATTATTGCGACCGGTGGCAGCGCTGCGTACAGTGAAAAAGCGATGAAGCATCTTAAACAACAGGGTGTCGTTGTTTTTTTGCATGCCGACCTACCAACACTACAGTTAAGAATCGGCAACTACGAAACCCGTGGTTTGGCCAAACGACCTGAACAAAGCTTCCAGGACCTTTTCGATGAGCGATTGGGACTCTATCAAAAGTACGCCGACAAGACAATTAATTGCTCCGAGTTAAGCCAGGAACAGGTCTGTGAAGAGATTATTCAGTGGCAGCACCAAGCATGACTGCCCACATCGACATAATCTCTTTTGCGTAGAAGCAACATTTCTCAATACATTCTCTATGGGATAGCAAAGAAATGAAGACATTGATGACCGGATGTTCCGGATTAGTAGGCAATGCTTTGATTGAGTACCTCTTCCAGAGGGGGCACTCCATTCAGTGTTTAAAACGCAATAAAGATAACAACCAGAATGCATTCTGGGCCACCCAATCTCTGCCCAAAAACACCGAGAATGTTTTCGACACCATAATCCACCTCGCCGGGGAAAACGTGGCAGAGGGCCGTTGGACAGCCGCACGAAAGGAGAAAATTCTTTCCAGCAGGGTTGAAGGAACGAGACAACTTATCGATTACATTGCCATACTTCCTCAAAAACCAAAGGTCTTTTTGTGTGCATCGGCAATTGGCTACTATGGCCACAGTATGGACGATATTTTCAGTGAAGACAGCCCATTAGGCAAAGGCTTTCTGGCAGATGTGTGTAGGCAGTGGGAAAAAGAAACAGAACGATTATCAGCGATGGGCATTCGAACCGTGAATCTTCGCTTTGGTATGGTGCTTAGCCCAAAGGGAGGTGCACTGCATAAAATGATTCCCCCATTCAAGGCACGCCTGGGTGGTGTCCTTGGTAACGGACAACAATTTATCAGCTGGATAAGTATAAGGGATTTGGTTGCTATCGTTGATTTTATAATCAATCAACCGCTCATCCGAGGGCCGGTGAACGTCGTCAGCCCCATCCCAACCAACAATCGGATTCTTACCGCAACTCTCGGCAGAGTTCTTAAATGCCCTACCCTCTTCAAGATTCCGGCATTTGCCGTAAAACTGCTGTTCGGCCAGATGGCTGAAGAAATGCTGCTCTGCAGCACGCGGGTCACCCCGAAAGTCCTCCTTGAGGCTGACTATACCTTTCAGGATCAATCCCTTGAAGCAGTCCTTCGGTATTGCCTAGACGAAAACACTTGACTAGTTTTTGGTGATTAATAGACGATCTCCTGATTATCACTCTTTATTTGCTTAGACTATCTTTATAAATTACAAATGCCGGCCGTATACGTTAAAGAAGGTTGACGACCGGCATCTCATTAAAACAACCCTAAAAAAGAAATTGCCTAAGTTTTCACAGGCCGGTTATCCTGCCGACAGCCTCCTCGTAACGCAACCTGGTTTTAGTGACGATCTCCTCCGGCAGAGCCGGTGGCGGCGGATTTTTATCCCAATCCAGAGACGAAAGATAATCCCGCAGATACTGTTTATCAAAACTTGGCTGAGCTTTTCCTGGACAGTATGTATCAACCGGCCAAAATCTCGAAGAATCAGGGGTCAGCACCTCATCTATCAGGATAAGTCTTCCATCTCGTTCGCCAAGCTCAAACTTCGTATCGGCAATTATTATTCCTTTGGACAAGGCATAGTCTGCAGCCTCTTTATAGAGTGACAAGCAAATCCTGCTGATATCCCGAGCTTTTTCCGTTCCCAAAAGACGCTCAGCCTCGGCTAAAGAGATATTTTCATCATGTGCTCCCAAGGCAGCCTTAGTCGATGGGGTGAAAAGCGGTTCGGGCAACTTATCCGATTCCTTCATTCCTTGCGGCAACTGAAAACCACAGACCACGGGATTCTTTTTATAGGCGCTCCAAAAAGAACCAGAAAGGTAACCACGAACAATACACTCGATGGACAGCGGCTGGGTCTTTTTGACCAACATCGATCTTCCCCTTAGTTGTGCAGCATAGGGATGGCAAATTTCCGGATACTCTTCAACGGCTGCAGTAATCAGGTGATTCTCTACTATCCCGCCCAAGAGTTTAAACCAAAAGAGGGAGAGCTGCGTCAGTACCGCACCCTTGCCGGGAATGGCTTCATTCATGACAACATCATAGGCGGAAATCCTGTCCGTTGCGACCATAAGCAAGATGTCGGGATGCCCGGGAATCTCGTACATATCTCGGACTTTTCCACGATGCTTGAGCACCAAGGCCGGAAAATCAGTCAAGAGTAACGGTGAGGTCATTTTCTCTACTCCTTAAAAATTAACATTATGTAATATCTATTTTTTTCTTTTCACTTCCGCAGCTGGATAGCGAGTACATGCTGGGTTCTTATATCCGACCAAATCCGCGGTAAGCGATCCGATGAGAATTTTTGAATTAATCTGCACCGGAACCCTGCATTCATCGTCGGTATACCAAATAACGGTATCACCTTTTTTATCATATAAACCCTTAAAGGTCATCACCGGCATGATCTCCACGGTTGTCACCGGGCCAATAAGCGATTCATCAAAATGCTTTTTGGCAATAGCATTAACAACAACCTCAACTCTTTTTTTATCTGCAAAAGTCGGAACGATAAACTTCCCCCCGATGGGAAAATCCATCAATCGACTATTAAAGAAAGAAGAGAATTCATTATTGGTTTCGCCATCGACCTTAAACAACCCTTCAAGTTTATTGTTTTTGGTATACTTGATATTACCAGTCGTCTGATCAAATTCAATTACTCGATGGGCTCGATACTTGTACCCTTCTTTTTGCCAGATTTCGTAGTGATACGGCAACCGTTTTGGCCCTCGAACCTTTGTAACATGCAGGTCTTTAATCGGATAAATGAGATCTATTGCGGCGTTTTTTGTAGTCACCGCGGCCCGAATCTCGTATTCGTCTTCTCCGGGTAGAGATGAAACCTGGAGATGCAGTTCACCAATCTTTATTCCGCCGGTCCAGGACACATCATAGACAAGATCTTCCTGACCTGAATACCCAATGGCGAGTAAGGATGAGTCAATCACCCCATAATGGGGAGTTTTACTGTCGATAACCGCTTCCGCATCACCGGCAATAGTGGCAAAAGGCAACAAGACTTGGAGAATCACAAGTGCTATCAGGCGAAGCAGGGTCATAAACCTTACCCACCCAAACTGAGGAGAGACAGCCAAGTTGCCACAAAGAGAGTAACGCTAATAAAACCGTTCATCGAGAAAAACGATGCATGGATACGGGACAGGTCTTCTGGTTTCACCAACATGTGTTGGTACAAAAGAGCCCCTGCAGCCAAGGCAACTCCTCCATAATACAAGCCGTTTAAATGTGATTGCCAGCCAGTAAGGAGAAAACAGCCAAACGCCATAACATGGAAAAGACCAGCCAGCCGAAAAGCCCTGTATTTGCCCAACTTTGACGGCAGCGAATACAAGCCGATGTTTTTATCGAAATCGGCATCCAGACAAGCATAAATGGTATCAAAACCGGCAACCCAAAATAGCACGCCAAGTGAAAGCATGAAGGGATAATCCGTCAAGGTTCCGGACACTGCCACCCAGCCCCCAAGAGGTGAGAATGCCAAAGCGACACCGAGGATAAGGTGGCAGAGAAAAGTAAACCTCTTGGTGAGGGAATAAAAAAGAGTCAAACCGAGGGCCAGTGGTGCAAGCTGCAAAGTCAGGGTATTAAGCTGTAAACAGGCAAGGAAGAAGAGTGCCCCGGACACAACAACCATTACCCAGGCATCGCGAAGTCGAACCGCCCCGGAAGGAATTGCCCTGGTGGCCGTTCGGGGGTTTTCTCCGTCAAATTTTCGATCAACAATCCGATTAAAGCCCATTGCACAGGTTCTGGCACCGACCATAGCCAAAACTATCCATAAAGCTACCGCAGGTCGGGGAACGCCCCTGCCAGCTAAGAACGCACCGGTAAAAGCGAACGGCATTGCAAAGATCGTTAACTTAAACTGGATCATCTCCAGTAATATTTTGATTTTCTCTACAATTTGATCGAATCGCTCCATCTCTTTCTCTCAGGAATGACAAGTCCCAGTTGATCGGCCAAACGCCAGGAATAGGTCTCCGCAGCCTCTCCCAGTGTTTCCGGACGCAGATAAAAGCTTGGCATGGTGGGACAAATGATAGCACCCGCGTCATGCACTTCCAGCATATTTTTAAGGTGCGTTCTATTGAAAGGGGTTTCTCGAATGGCCAGGACGAGCCTTCGGCGCTCTTTTAACATGACATCGGCGGCACGGTGAATCAGATTAAGTGAAAGCCCGCCAGCAATAGCTCCCAGCGACCCCATGGTACATGGCAAAACGACCATTGCTGCATAATCACTTGAGCCGGAGGCCGGTGGTGCAGCCAGGTTTTCATGGCTAAACCAGTGTGATACAACCGGCAATTCTTCTGGCTTGATATCCTGCTCCATTCTCAAAACCTCTCGGCCTGATGCCGAGCAGATGCCATGTACACATAAATCTAATCCGGAAATGACTTTAAGAAATGAAGTGACAAAAAGCATCCCGCTCGCTCCGGTGACTGCTATTAGGATTTTTTGCTTTTCGCTCACCACAACCTGCTCTCTTTTTCTAAGATTTTTGATTTGAAATCGGCTGTTATTCGCCGGAATTAATAGAAGAAAATATTTTTAAAGGCAAGGCCTCGCTGGGGACCTCTCCCCTTTTTATGAGAAATTCGAAAAATGCCTCAAGGGCTTTGCGCTTTTGAACGTTCAAGTCGTGCTCTATGGCGAGAAGATAGTCGTAGCATTTTTTCTCGGACATGGGAATGCGCGCTGCCGAAATTTTACTGATCATTTTCAGATCCGCTTTACCTTCATCACGACATCTGAGTAATTCTCTATGAATTTCCGCCAGCATGTCAGCATGCAACTGACAGAATTCCTCGCGCACAGCGCACACGGAAAAAACAAATGGCAATCCGGTTTCTCGTTTCCAAATATCCCCAAGATCAAACTGATAAAGATAGGCAGCATTGTCAACCAGTCGCAACGCATCGTCTCCAATTGCCAGTATCGCCTTATAGTCTTCCCCCTTAGCGGTCAAAATATCACCCGTTATATATACCGGTGTGACATGGTGAAATTCTTCAAGAATAATTTTTACTAAACGGGTCGATGTTTCCGATTGCGAGGTAAACAGTATCGGCGCGCTATCAAGGTGTTCCATCGGCACATGAGAAAAGAGCACCACTGAACCAACGGGACCATTGGCGCTAATGGAAAGTCCAGACAGAATTCTGTACTTATTTGCGTTGGCAGCATACTCATAGCTCGAAACAAATCCTAGATCAATTGCTCCCTCATTCAATTGTCGGCATAGCACGGCCGGGGCACCCTCAATAATTTTCCAATTGGGGCGGTCAACGGAACTTTTCCATTTTTCATGTATGGGGGCAGTATTGAGGTACTTTACCATACCTATTCTTGCAACGGTTTCATCGGCTATCTTCATAGCAAAAACCTCTGTAATATTAGAAATATATTAAGAATCAGCTGTTATCCAGGATATTTTTGAAGGTCTTCCGTCAGTCACCAGTATTTCCATAATTTGCCGCATATCACGACAACCCTGGAGGGCTATCGATGAAACGTGAAGTATCTTGGCGCATCGACCGGGAGTCAAGCTCCCATAGTCATTGTCTCTATGGAGGGCATACGCCCCTCCCAAAGTGGCCATTGCCAGAATTGATTCATGTGGCACATCGGGATGTTCAAAAGACAACACCTGCATCTCGCGCCAGAGATCAATATCTTTGTTAGAAGCCGGTGAATCAGTCCCCAAAGCCGGTAGTAATCCGAGAGCAAGCATTTTTTTGACGGGAGCCTTGCCAACAGCCAGGAATCGGTTGCTGCCAGGGCACAAACAGATATGTGCTCTCCGTTCAGTCACGAGTTTTAACTCATATTCAGAAACGTGAATCGCATGAACCAACAAGGTTTGATCATCAAGTATCCCAAGATGATCAAAATAGACAACAGTCCCAGCAAAACCCTGCTCATCAAAGGTAAATACACCATCCCAGCTTTTTCTTTTCTCAAGAAAATCACGGAATTTGCCGCTACCATTTTGCAGGAAGTCAAGCTCGTCAGCGCTCTCAGCGGCATGTATTGAAAGAACCTGGCCAAGCCGCCTGCTTCTCAGTTTGGCAGACAGAAGCGCACGTGAAGCAGTTGAATAGGCTGCATGAACACATATGGGATAGCGATCAGCAAGATTGGCAATTTTCTCTTCTGCTGCCAGCAATGCCTTGTGACTGGGAGCCAGAAATTCAAGCATTCTGTAAACTTCTGGCCAATCCTCCTGGGGTTGATCATACAACTCAGGGTACATCTCATTACCAATATCGGCGACCAATGCAACGCCGGAGGCATACTGATCACAAAGAAGAGAAGTGAAAGCTGCGACAATCTCATAACGATTCCCCATCCAGCTTTCCCGCATAGAGATAACTTGCGAAATCCAGTCGGTAAACGAGCTTTCTTTATTTGCCGGTGCGATACAGTTAAGATGTGCTAATTCGAGGTGAATGTGGGCGTTGATGAGACCGGGCATGATAACCGAGTCATAACTTCGCTCCGGCAATCCCGGATACCTTGCAAGGATATCTTTACGCTTTCCGATATCTAGAATTCTCTCATTGCCTACTACGAGACTCCCCTCGGCAATAATCGGTGCAGCGATGGGAACTATCCATTGGGCAGAGAGAATTTGCATTACCACCCTATTACTTGTTATCTAGTTGGAATTTAAAAAGGAGACTTGACTTATCTTGCTGAGAAGTGACAACATGGCTTCTATTGTACCAAGCTGTAATCCATACGCCGTTGTGCAGGCTGGAACCCGGCATCCGTTACCAGTCTCCGAATTTCTTGTTCGGATAGTCTGAAACTTACTCCGGCGGCGGCAACGACATTTTCTTCTATCATAGTACTGCCGAAGTCATTAGCCCCAAATGAGAGGGAAACCTGGGCAACCTTTGGTCCCTGGGTCACCCATGAAGCTTGAATATTGTCAAAGTTATCGAGATATATCCGAGACATTGCCAACATTCGCAAATATCCAACTGCGGTCACCTTAGTAATGTCTGTCAATGCGGAGTTACCGGGCTGAAATGGCCAGGGAATGAACGCTGTAAATCCGCCGGTTTTATCTTGAAGTTGCCTGAGCCGGCGGAGATGCTCAAGCCGTTCCTCCCGAGACTCAATATGGCCGAACATCATTGTCGCCGAGGTTTTCAAACCCTGATGATGCGCCTCTTCCATAACCGCAAGCCATTGATCGGCGCTGCATTTCTTCGGAGCGACTGTTTGACGCACCCGATCACTAAGAATTTCAGCTCCTCCTCCCGGAATCGAATCAAGCCCGGCGGCAATAAGTCGACGCAAAACCTCTTTTACCGGTTTTCCTGAAAGATTTGCAAAATGGCAGACTTCCGGAGGGGAAAAACCGTGCACATGAATCCCGGTTTGCTTCATAAACTGAAGCATTTCCTCATAGTATTCAAGTGGCTTATCCGGATGGAGACCTCCTTGCAAGAGGATCTGGGTCCCTCCTAATGCCTGAGTTTCATGTATTTTCTCAGCCAACTCGGAAAAGCTTAACAGATAACCGGTCTTGTCTTCTGGGTCTTTGTAAAATGCGCAAAATTTACAGGCTGATATGCAAATATCGGTATAGTTGATATTTCTATCGATAACGTAGGTTACAAGCTTTCCAGGATGTTTCCGTTGACGGACAATATCAGCGAGGAAACCGAGCTGAAGAAGATCTTCGCTTTGTTCAAGCTCAAGGAACTCATCGTCGTTTATGCGTAGGCCGGAAATTATTTTATTTCTAATTTCATCGAGTTGCATAAATTGTATCCTCTTTACCAGACTAGATATGCACTTCGATGGCGTTATACAGAGTATCTCTTTGTATTGGAATACGCCCCGCTTCCCGGATGAGCCTGATGAGTGTCCGGCTCCCTATAGCCTGGGCAGTTTCAGCACCGGCCATATGGGTAATAACCTCCTCTTTAACAGTTCCATCCATATCGTCCGCCCCAAAAGACAGGGCAATTTGTGCCATTTGTGGGCCAATCATAACCCAATAGGCCTTAATGTGCGGGAAATTATCGAGAAACAAACGACTGACTGCAATATTTTTTAAATCATCGTAACCTGTAGTCCTCGCGAGATCAGACATACTGGTATTTTTGGGATGAAAAGCGAGAGGGATGAAAGAAAGAAAACCTTTAGTTTCATCCTGTGCTTCCCTTAACGCCGCAAGGTGTTCTAATCGCTCCTCTATTGTCTCAATGTGGCCATACAGCATGGTCGCATTGGTATTCAATCCCTGTTTGTGCGCTATCTTTGCAACCTCAAGCCATTCATGCCCTGACAGCTTTTTCTCACAGGTGAGTTGCCGGACTCTCGAGCTGAAAACTTCTGCCCCACCCCCTGGAAGTGATCCAAGCCCGGCCACTTTTAATAATTGGAGGGTTTCAGCAACCGATCGCCCGGCCAATTCTGCCAGATGGGCGATTTCCACACAGGTGAAAGCCTGAATATGAACCTCCGGACGGACCTCTTTAATACCTTGCAACAGCTCAATATAATACTGAAAAGGCAGATCCGGATGAATACCGCCAACCATGTGAATCTCGGTGATCGGCTCATCCAGGCGCTCTCTGACTTTTTGTTTAACCTCCTCCACGCTCATTTCAAAGGCAAGCTCAGAGTCCTTATCCCGGCCAAAAGCACAAAATTTGCAGAGGTTCGTACAAATATTTGAATAGTTGATATGCTGATTGTAAATAAAGTAAGCATTATCACCATTCTTTCTTTGCTTAACCAGATTTGCAAGATATCCTAAAGCTATGATATCTTTAGTTTTATACAGCAACAAACCATCAGCTAAACTAAGTCTTTCTTTGCTTGAGATCTTTTCCAGGATAGTTCCCAATCCCGCATTATGTATGTAATTTTTCAAAGCTAATTATATAGTTAGGTGATTGAACCAATAGAAATCAAGGCGTTTTGTCAATCGATGAAAAATTTCAATTTATCGCGACGACTTGAATGACGTAAGCGGTTAAGGGCTTTTTTCTCGATCTGCCGGATACGTTCCCGAGAGACATTAAAAAGTTTTCCGATCTCCTCAAGGGTATATTCCGCCTTTTCACCAATACCGAAACGTAGACGAATTATTTTCTCTTCTCTCTCACTGAGTGTTTCTAGAATATCATTGACCCTACCGGACAATTCTCTCGTTTGCACAGCATCATACGGTGACTGGGATTCCTGGTTTTCCAAAAAATCACCAAGGGTTGAATCATCGTCACCGACCGGCGTTTCAAGAGAAATCGGTTCCCTCGATGCTTCGAGAATGGAGAGGATTTTATCCATCGGCAAATTGGTTGCTTTGGATATTTCCAGAGGAGTTGGTTCTCTTCCCAGCTCTTTAAAAAGAGCGTAAAATGCCTTAAAAAACTGACTTCTCAGTTCGAGAAAGTGGACCGGCAAACGAATCGTTCTGGTCTTGTCAAGAATCGCTCTTGTAATCGCTTGCCGTATCCACCAACTGGCATACGTGGAGAACTTGTTTCCCTTTGTGTAATCAAAGCGAAACACCGCTCTCATCAATCCAAGATTTCCCTCTTGAATTAGATCAGCAAGGGTTAGTCCTTGATGCATATAACGTTTAGCAATCGAAACTACCAAGCGGAGGTTGGCCCGGATCATGGTATCCTTGGCAACCTCTATCGAGCGGCTATATGCTTCAAGCTTTGCTTGGAGTTCGAACAATTCCCTGATATCCGGATACTTTTTAGCCGCACTCAAGATCGTATAGCGCATAAAATTAAGCTGCTGCTTTTTCGGCTTGAGCGTTGGATCACGTTTTTCCCAGAGGTCAATCCGTTCACAAAGGATGTGAACCTCTTTCACTCCTGAATTGTCCTCACGAATAGCACTTATTATTGCTTCAAAACCCTGGCGAATGGTTTTGCTGTATTTCGCCTCTTCGTCGGGAGTAAGAAGGTCAAAACGCCCCATTTCGCGAAGATAGGTGGTGGTGGTTTCCTCCGCTTCGTGGGTCTCGTCATCAGCCATGACAATATCTTCTTCTTGGCTAACCTCGGAAGAAGACTCATCCGTTTTTTCCCATACTTCACCCGACAGAGTCCGTTTTTCACCACTTTTTTCAACAGTAACGATCTCTATTGAGTTCGCTCCCAGAAAGTTAAAAATCGACTCTATTTCATTAGGGTCTTTAATATCATCCGGCAACAACTCATTGAGATCATCGAAGCTGATGCAGCCTTCTTCCTTTCCAGCTTTGAGGAGGTTTTCTTTTAGTTCAGGCAGCACTAGGAGCTACTCCATATCTTGAAATTGAAGGACAATCTACTGGACAAATGCAAGTGGCATTAACCAATAACATCAAGAGGACCAAACAGATGATATTAAAGATCTTTTGGCAAAAAAAAAGCCGACGAGAAAGACCTCGCAAGCATATATAATACTGAGAAGCACATATAAATACAGTATCTACCGGTAAAAAGCAATTTATAAAATAAAACCCTACCAGCTGCGAATTTTTCTATTTTTATCATTTTCGAGCTTATACTATAGCACTGGTAAAGTGATATTCAAGGTAGGTGGCAGTTTTTCTTTTCTTTACTTTCCGCACCGGAAATAGTGTTAAAATCTCCTGAAATCGAACCTCTATGCAAAAAAAACGATCTAGTGGCATACTCGCCCATATAACATCCCTTCCCTCACCGTTTGGCATTGGTGATATCGGGCCATCAAGCTATGCATTTTTAGATTATTTGGTCGATTGCGGCCAAAGCTATTGGCAATTTCTGCCAACTGGCCCAGTCAGTGAGATTTTTGACAATTCACCATACATGAGTACTTCTGCATTTGCCGGCTCCTCCCTGCTCATCTCCCCAGAGCTGCTTTTCCAAGAAGGACTTATAGCCCGATCGGATCTAGACCATGTTCCCAGTTTTTCTCCATACACCACTGACTTTGAAAAAGTTCGTGGGTACAAGGATGCCTTATTGCGTCAGGCTTTTCGGAATTTCAAGCCCTTTAAAACTCCAGGCTACGAGTCATTCATCAATTCTAATACATGGTTGAATGAATACGCATTATTTATGACTTTGAAAGAAATTTTCAACAACTCTGGATGGTTTCAATGGCCATCGCAGATAGCATCAGCCGACAGAAAATCACTTAAATTACTTATCGATCAGCACGATGAAAAGATAAATTATTATCGATTTCAGCAATTTGAATTCTTCAGACAATGGCAACTGCTTCGTCAGTATGCAAAACAAAAGCAAATTTTCCTCATCGGGGACCTGCCAATCTACGTCAGCTATGACAGTGCCGATGTCTGGGCTCACCAGGCAATTTTTTCTCTCAATCGGCAAACCCTTCGACCAATAAATATTGCCGGCGTCCCTCCTGATTATTTCAGTGAGACTGGCCAACGATGGGGCAACCCACTTTATGATTGGCACGCCCGCGATATCAAGGTGCAAGAACAGCTACTAAACTGGTGGACTGCCCGTTTTTCAACACTTTTTGAGCTCGTGGACATGACTCGCATCGACCATTTCAGAGGTTTTGAGTCCTTTTGGGCTATCCCAGAGGAAGATGCCACAGCCATGGGTGGGAAATGGTTAAAAGGACCGGGTGCTGACTTTTTCCACCAAATTACCAAGAGGCTCGGACCACTCAATATACTTGCTGAAGACCTCGGTATTATCACACCTGAGGTAGAGGCGTTACGTTTAGAACTAGGTTATCCTGGGATGAAGGTCTTACAATTTGCCTTTGATGGCAACCCGGAAAACAGTTACTTGCCTTATAATTTCCAATCGCCGGAATGTGTTGTTTATACTGGAACACATGACAACGACACAACCGTCGGCTGGTATTTGAGCAATGCCATACCCGACAGCCTTCGCGAAACCATAAAAAGAACCGCGAACAGATCCTTACATGATGCGACTGGGGTTCACCACGATTTTATTTTTCTGGCCCATTCATCCATAGCCATACTCTCCATCCTCCCCCTCCAAGATGTTTTGGGATTCGGCAACGACTGCAAGATGAATACACCTGGCGTTCCCAGAGGAAATTGGCGATGGCGATGCGCCAAAGAATTTCTTACTTCCAACACAGCAGAATATCTAAAAAACTCAACAAATCTTTTTGGCCGGGGAAGACACTTAAGGCCAATTTGCTGATTAATGATAGTGTAAAATGGCAAGAGCAATAATTGTATCAAGAAATGGTTGACAACAAAACCGCGGTCAGTTATAAGACAGCACAATTTGGCCCCATCGTCTAGTGGCCTAGGACACTGGCCTCTCACGCCGGCAACAGGGGTTCGAGTCCCCTTGGGGTCACCAAGCAAATTCAAGCACTTAATGTAAAACGCATTAAGTGCTTTTTTGTTTTTTATTTATCAACTATCAAGTGTTTTCAGCATGAGTGTCAGAAGTGTCTTCGGTATTCCTCTCCATCAATCCGTTCACCACCCCAGCAGTTGTCATTAAAACAACTACGCACATTGGAAAGTTCTTCTAAGAAATCCGGTCACAAATAACCTGACACCCGAGTAATTTTATGCATAAGAATAGAACAAAGTTTAGCGCTATCACAGTTGCTCCACACTAAAGAGAGTGTTTTTCAATAGTATAGAACTAAAGGAGACCAAACAGTGGAAATCGATACATTAATCTTACTGACACTGCTGGCTGCAGCCTTCTACTGGTGGCTGAAATTGCAAATAATCGAAACAAGAGATCTCGCTAAAGAGAAGGAGAAACAGAGACAAGACCGAATGAGGCGCGTTGAAAGACTGCAACGGTTGGTCAACAAACAATAACCAGCATCTCAGCAAGATTGCCAATCCAATTTTTCGAAACGCTCGATCTGATCAGCACCAATTGTTGATAGCTGATACTGACCAGATCGATAGACTGAGCTGTGAGAAAGGGACTATTTGGTAAGTGGCTCTCCAAAAGGATTGAGACGCCCTGCAGTTGCTACGTCTACCGTCACATACAAATTCGCCTGGGTCTTTCCAAAGCCTGGAGTCATATCTTCGGTAAGTTCAACCATACAAGTTCTGCTTGGCTTGGTAAAAGCGAGAACGACGCTATCGGAAGATGCCTCGGCAACCAGCTTCCACTTGTGATTCCGCATCGCCGTAATCATATAATCACGTAGAGAACCGATCTGTACCCTGCCCCGGTATACATGTTTACCGCCTTGAAATGAATCGGTTCGCATAGCCATGCTCTTTTCCGGTTGAAGGATCATTTCAATTGGCAATTCTATGTCTCCGTAGCTTTCGACCATCGTTGAAACAGGAGTCAAATCGCCCTCTCTAATAGGCTGAGAACTGCTCTGACTGCTACTGGTGGAACAGCTGGACAGCAAATTGAGCATGAGAACAAAAGCACACCCACAGCCAATTTTCTTCGCCAATGAATTCATCCGCATAATCTACACTCCCTTGTGGAAATTAGTATATAATCAACCTGTTACTTTGTGAAAAAAAGATTCGACTTTTAGTCCTCCGTCCAAAGTGCCATTTTAAACGAGGAAAGAGGTAACAAATCAAGAAAAAACAACTTATTGCTTTATACCATACTCTTCCAAGAATTCGAACTGTTTTGCACTGAGAGCTCCTTGCAGATCGAACTGTTTGCAAACTTAGCGCTTTTTGGAAAAATGAATATCCCTAATCCACATGATGCAAAATCAAACCAATAAATTACTTAATCAACGCTAATCCCTAAGGAACTACTTAACAATGTCAGAACAATACCAGAACGTTAGAGTTGCTAGCTTGCCGATCCGTCTTGGGCAATTCCTTAAACTCGCCAATATTGCACAAGACGGCTATGAGGCGACTATGCGAATACAGAACGGTGAAGTGAAAGTAAATGGCGAAATAGAGACCAAAAGAGGTAAAAAACTTCAGGTGCTAGACACAATCTCCGTTGCCGGTATTGAATGGCGTATCGTACCTCCTGAATAACCTTTGTAGACAGTTTATGAAGACGTCGCATAAGCCAAACACCTTTTTACGACCTACTCGCTACCTTCCCATCGCCTGATCAATTCGATCAGGGTTCTCACTCCAAAGCCAGAAGGACCTTTTGGAATATATGATTTCTCCGTAAAATCCCAAGCCGTGCCGGCAATGTCTATATGAGCCCAGGGTGTTGTGCCGACAAACTGGTGAAGATATTCAGCTGCGGTTATGCATCCCGCCGGTTTCCCGCCGGTATTCTTAATGTCGGCAACCTGTGATTTTATCTGTTTTACATACATTTCGCCCAGAGGCAAGCGCCAGAGAGGTTCACAACAAACCTTACTAATTGCAATTAGTTTCTCAGCTAGTTGTTCGTTATTGCTCAACAAACCAGAATAGTGATGCCCCAACGCAAAAATCACTGAGCCGGTGAGTGTCGCCAAATCAATGACCCAATCAGGTTGATACTTCTCTATTCCATAGGCCAGTGCATCAGCAAGAATCAGTCGTCCTTCCGCATCAGTACTTTCAATTTCTACCGTTATTCCACCGTAATGAGTAATAATATCTCCTGGTTTCAAGGCACCGCCACCTGCCATGTTATCCGTAGCGGGAACAATTGCAACGACCCTGACGTTTGGTTGTTCACGGCCAATGGCTGCCATTGCCGCTAATACCGCCGCCCCTCCGCACATGTCATACTTCATGTCCATCATCCCTTGGGCAGGTTTAAGGCTCACTCCTCCTGAATCAAAGGTCAATCCTTTGCCAACTAAGAGAATGGTCGGTCCCTTTTTAGGAGGAACATATTCGAGGACAATCAGTTTTGGAGGTTCCTCTGAACCTTGATTGACAGCAAGGATCCCGCCCATGCCAAGATTAGCCATGTCTGCTTTTTCAAAAACCGTACAGTGTAATTGGAGCGTTTTGCCAAGGTCCATAGCATACTGTGCAAAATGTGTTGGAGTCCAACCATTTCCGGGCTCATTGGCCATATCTCTTGCTGAATTTACAGCGTTTGCGCTATTGATAGCCTTAGTAGCGCAACCACGAATACCCGAACTATTTTTGTTCACCAGCAAATCAATCTTTGAAAGCCCTGGGTAAAGGTCTTCCTTATCTCTTTTGGTTTTGTATTTGAGGAATTGGTAATTTCCAAGGAGTATCCCCTCGATCAGATATTCTCCTACGGCACTATCCTGAATATCTCCCGAGCTTGGAATATATATGCCAACATGCGATGCACTACAACTCTTGCACTTACTGGCAATTGATCCTCCGGCTATCCGTAATAATTCATATTGTTCATTTATATCGATAATTCCCTTCCAATATCCCAAACCAACAAACAGAAGCCTACGGCAGCGGAGTTTTCCCGCTAACACATCAAAGGGTGGATATAACAAAATCTGTTCGTCTTTTTTCCCTGAAAATTCTTTGTAATCCGCCATTGATTGTAAAAGTGCGTGAAAGAGATTATCACCCCTACAGGCTCCATTTTCATCTAAAGTTACCAAAACTACTAGAAGATCTCCGGAAAAAACCTCAATATTTTTATTTAAAACGACAACCTTTGTATTTTTCATGGAGCACCAAATATGGAATTCAATAAAATCAAGCTGTTCACTCTTTATAATTAGACAATATGCAGTATAATTCCCACAGGAATATGATAATGCGATACTTTTTTACTATCAAGCTCCCTCAACTACCCATAAAATATTTCTCCTTTGCAAGCCGAAAATCCTCTATCTATGGAGTTTTATTTGTTAATCGAGATCATCGCATTATCCGCTATTAGTACACTAATATTAGCAGCTCTTTGCACTCTTTGCGAAGCAGTTATCTGTTCAATTACCTTCAATCAGATAGAAATTCTCAAAAAGAGTCACCATGCTACTGCCGAATATCTCCATTCCCTCCGCACAAATATTGATGACTCTACAACCGCACTTCTTACCTTAAAAATCACAGCGATTATCATCGGCACCACTGTTGCCGGTATCGCTTCAGCAAAAGCCTTCGGCAATCAATATCTCTGGTTGTTCACCGTCTTCTTTAGCCTTTGCATCCTGATTTTTTCATTTTTTATATCGAAAGCTATCGGAGCAAACTATGCATATAAACTTGCTCCATACATCACATATCCACTGCTCATGCTGGTTGTCCTTCTCAAACCATTTATCAGACTTTGCCAAAGTCTTTTCAGATTGCTCCCTCAAAAAACAGAAGAAAAGATGTCGACACGGGGACAGCGGACCATCGCCCCATTCTCACTGGATTCCACTGACCTCGAAGCAAACGAGGCTAAAGTCATCAGCAATATAATCGATCTGAAACATAAAATCGTTAGACAGGTGATGACCCCGAGGACGGTCACATTCTCTCTCAACGAACACATGACGGTTGGCAACGCAGTGGCCAAACTTAACGAATTAAGCAGCCATAGCCGAATCCCCATATATAACCGTGAACCGAATAACGTTACCGGCATCATCATGCGCAAGGACATCCTTCAGGCAGCCACTGAAGGAAAAAACAAGCTAACCTTGACAAAATTTAAACATCCTGCGAATTTCGTCCCGGAAACTGCAAGATTAAACCGAATACTCATCGAATTTTTCGATCATAGGCAACATCTCTTCTTCGTTGTTGATGAATATGGCACCATGACTGGGATTATTTCCATGGAGGATGTGCTTGAAGAAATTATCGGAAGAGAAATTGTTGACGAATCCGACAATACTAAGGACATGCGCGAGCTAGCCCGCGCTAGAAATATCGAATCCCGCAGAAACCTTAGAAAAACCAGTAAAAACAAGGGACTCAGTTTATAGCGGCAAGGCGGATGGGCACTTCGAAGGTTTCACCGTCTCTCACAATTGTCAACATGATCTCCGCCCCGACGTTGAGACGTTCGAGTGCAGTGTGCAAATCTTCGTATGATTGGACCTTAGTTTTCCCAACAGCGACAATGATATCACCCAGTACCACGTCCCCCCGGTATTGGGTTGTTGGCCGCAACCCGGCTTTTGCTGCAGGACTGTCTTTTTCTATCCCAAGGATGAGTGCCCCTTGGATACCCATGTCCTTTACAATCCGCTCATCTACCAGAGTCACCCCTATTCCTGGTTTTATCACCTTGCCGTGTTTGATGAGTTGCGGGACGATCTGGTTGACAATATCAACCGCCACGGCAAAACCAATTCCTGCATACGCTCCGGATGGGCTGTAGATTGAGGTATTAATCCCTATCAATCTCCCAGCACTATCCAGTAGAGGTCCACCGGAATTTCCGGGATTGATAGCGGCATCAGTCTGAATCGCTCCCGGGATAACCCGGCCGGTTATTGCTGTAATTTCCCTATTCAGAGCAGAAATAATTCCCGAGGTTATTGTTTGGTCAAGACCAAAGGGATTGCCAATAGCAAAGACTTTCTGTCCAACCTGAAGATCTTTTGAACTTCCTATGGTTATCGGTCGCAGTTGGTAGCCCGGAGCATCAATCTGCAGTACCGCTATATCCTTATCGGGCGCAGCTCCGACCAAGATGGCCTTGTGAGTAGTGTTATCGGCCATCGTCACCTGTACCCGACTGGCATCACTAATTA
Organism: Desulforhopalus sp.; assembly: GCA_030247675.1. Lineage (NCBI taxonomy): Bacteria > Pseudomonadati > Thermodesulfobacteriota > Desulfobulbia > Desulfobulbales > Desulfocapsaceae > Desulforhopalus > Desulforhopalus sp. The sequence continues at coordinate 230,851 of JAOTRX010000005.1, forward strand.
CGTGAAAATTAGTGACTATACGACCCATGTTATCCCAAATGAAGCCGGTCCCAGTACCTTGCGGTATCTCAACGGCGTTCATTGAGAAAAATCCCCGTCTCAGGGCGATACTGGTTACATGCACCACCGACTGAGAATTATTGCGGAAAATGTCGATAGTATTTTGCTCATCAGTCGCCAAATCACCCCTGGCTGCTACGACTCGGGGTTCAGCTTTCGAGGAATAATATAACCGCTGAACAGGATCGATCAGCACCCATAAACCCAGAAAAAGAACTACAAAAACAGCGATATAGGATTTATTCAATGGGCGAAACTCCCTCTAATGACCATCTTCATTAACATTTCTCTATAACTCCAGAAAAAGCTTTGCTACAGAGAAATACATCAGAACTCCAAGGATATCGATGGATGTGGTTACAAATGGACCGGTAGCAATAGCCGCATCTACGTCAAAACGTTTCAATACAAGGGGTATGGCTGTGCCTAAAGTCGCGGACATGGCCATGCAAAAGAAAATGGAAATACCAACAACGACACCAAGCAATGCGGGTTCAGAAAAGCCAAGATAGGCAATAACTCCGAGGAAAAGCCCATAGATCAAGCCCAGTATAAGGCCAATTCGCATTTCTCTGAACACCACTCGAAGAGATTCATCGAGATTAACTCGCCCGGTTGCAATACCCCTGACAATGATAGTCGACGACTGCGTAGCAATATTTCCTCCCATACCAATGACAATCGGTATAAAAGAAGCGAGTGCAATTACCTTCTGTAACTCGTGTTCGAAAGCACCAATAATAAACATTGCTACGATTCCACCAATCCACGAGGCAAACAACCAGGGCGCTCTGATAAATGCACTCTCTTTTGTCGACTTCAAGAGTATCTCCCGATCTTTACCGGCTCCGGCCATTTGCAGAAACTCTTCGGACGCCTCCTCCCGAATGACGTCAATAATATCATCAACCGTCACGATACCAACGAGAGTGTAGCTGGTGTCAACCACCGGTACCGCAAGTATATTGTATTTGGAAACGATCTGAGCGACCTCTCCTTGATCAGTATCTGTGGTCACCGAGATGACATGAGGATTCATAATTTCTTTCAACTTGCGGTCGGCAGGATGCATAAGCAGTTCCCGTAATGACACAACCCCGGATAGCTTGTGTTCACCGTGAGTGATATAGAGATAGAAAACCATCTCTTTTTCTTCACTGCGTTTCTGTACGCATTTGATGGCCTCACCGGCAGAAGATTCTTCATCAAGGTACATAAAATCCGGTGACATCAAGCCGCCAGCGGTCTCAGGATCATACTGAAGAAGCTCTTCTACTTCTTCTCGATCCTTCTTGGCCATGTGTTCTCGGATATCATTGGCGATTTCATGGGGAAGAACCTCCAGGATATCCACCGCATCATCGGAGGGCATCGCTGTAAAAATCTCGGCGAGGTTTTGCGGTGTCAGCCCCTTCACCAGATCGGTGACATGCATTACATCGAGTTCACTTAAAAATTCGCCAACCGCTTCGGTTTTTACAATTATTCCAAAAACGACAGTCCTTTCTTCTTCAGTCAGATGCCTGTATACCCATGCAACATCAGCAGGATGAGTTTTCAGAAGCAGTTTCCGCAAATGATCTGTGGCACCTCGCCTGTTCAGCCTGCGCACCATATCGAGGATAACCATACCCTCGTTACCTATCAGCTCTCTTTTGTCTTTCTCCGACATATGCGTTCCGAAAAGAATTCGTTATAATCTCATTGGCACAAAGTATATGATTTACCAAAGGCCTGGGTTCCGCTGAGATCAACAAAGAGTGGTCGACAAAAAACGGCAAACTTCTTGCCGTGGTCTGATACTATTTTGGTTTTGGAATTGAAAATTGTCTACGGTCGACAATGCTATTTAGTCAATATGGATGGTTCCGATGAGTATAACCACTTTGCAATGTAATAAGCCAACCTATTCAAACAATGAGGTTTTTTGCACAATAAAACAAATTATCAAACCAAACAGCATCGCAATCAGGCCCACAGCACGTAATTGACCCGGATTGATTTCGCTCAATTTTTTTAGCCAAATCTGCATTTTTTCCGGAGCGGCCACGTACGGTAGCCCTTCAATAATCAGGATAAGGCCCACGAGAAGGGTTAGAAGTTTCATGGCGAATCTATCTACCAGAATGGTTGCACTATTTCAATATTCTCATCCAGGTCGCAGAGCCCTTGCTTCCTCAGCATTTCGAAGGAACGGGTGTAATTGCATTGCATTTTCTGGTCTGCACTAATATTATATCTCGTCAATTGTCCTTGAAACACCTTTCTTTTTAATTTCTAGCTACAAACACAACAACCCATATGAGCAACACAAAACCAAGCAAATACAGCGAAGCCGGAGTAGATATTGACAAAGGCAACGCTTTCATTGAGGAAATTCGCGATATTGTAGCTTCGACACATCAACGCGGTGTCCTTGGTGGAATAGGCGGTTTCTCCTCGCATTTCGCCATCGACACGAACAAATACAAAAAGCCGGTTATTGTCAATTCGACGGATGGTGTTGGTACAAAACTCGTCATCGCCCAACTCTGCAACAAGCATGACACTATTGGCATTGACCTTGTTGCTATGTGCGTCAATGACCTGATTGTCGGAGGAGCGACCCCCCTCTGTTTCCTCGACTATTTTGCCGTTGGGAAATTGGACCTTAGTGTTGCAAAGGAAGTTATTCGCGGCATAGCCGAAGGTTGCCGACAAGCGAACTGCTCTCTGGTGGGTGGTGAAACTGCCGAAATGCCTGGAATCTACCAAAATCAAGACTATGATCTGGCCGGATTTGTGACCGGTATTGTCGACCGAGATTCCATTATTGATGGTTCAGATATTCGTGCCGGTGACAAAATTATTGGACTTACCTCTAGTGGCCTCCATTCTAATGGCTATTCTCTGGTACGAAAAATCTGTTTTGCCGATCATCAGCTGACTGTTGACCAATTCTTCGAAGAATTGGGATGTACTTTGGGCGAAGAACTTCTAAAACCTACCAAGATTTATGTGCAGGCAGTCCTCAATGTGTTGAAAAATTATCGCTTAAACGGCATGGTACACAATACTGGCGGTGGTTTTATTGACAACATCCCAAGAATTCTCCCTAAAGGTTACAAGGCAATTCTGGACACAACCAAGTGGAGTACTCCACCAATTTTCACATTTTTGCAACGATTGGGCGAGATTCCAGAGGAAGAAATGTATCGGACCTTCAATATGGGAATCGGTTTGCTGGTGGTAGTCGACGAGGCGCAGGCAATCGATATTTGTCACCACTTTGCAGCAGTTGGTGAAGAAGCCACCATCATCGGTGAAATCGCCCCCATGGAAGAGGGCGAAATTGAAACAGTTCAGATCATGAAATAGCATCGGGCAAGAGCCACCCAAACAGCCCGACCAAAAACACCAGGGGGCATGGTTACTGACCATACCCCCTTTTTTATTCAGTGGATATCCCGCAGTCGCTGGTCTCCCCACCGATTTTTTCCAAGGCGTGCGACAGTACCGGAAGGATAACTTCTAGATTCTCCTTCACTGCCTTAAGACTTCCGGGAAAATTCACAATCAGGCTTTTCCCTCGTATCCCGACTTTCCCTCTCGACAGCATTGCTCTTGGAGTTTTCAATAAACTCGCGCTTCGCATGGCCTCAGCCATTCCTGGAATTTCCCGGTCAAGCACTTCATTCATGGCTTCCGGGGTAACGTCTGACGGCGATACCCCAGTGCCACCCGTAGTAACAATGAGATCAACTTTCAAGTCATCGGCAAATTGTTTGAGATGAGCGATTATCTCCTGCTTCTGGTCCGGAACAATAGTATACGATCGAAGCACGAAGCCCTCCTCGGCGAGCTTCTTCTTGAGATACGGACCACTGGTATCCTCCCTTTCACCGCGAGATCCTTTGTCACTCATCGTTAAAACGGCGAAGGAGTAGCTTTCTTTCATCTTATCAACCATAATACCGGCAATGGATTAGCCATTTTGAACAGCTGCCTCGGCAATGATTTTTTCTGCAATCTGACCTGGGACCTCCTCGTAATGGGAGAAGGACACACTAAAACTGCCAAGGCCACCGGTCATAGAGGTAAGATCGGTAGCATACTCTAAGACCTCGGCCTGAGGTACCTGAGCGTTGATAATCTCCAACCCGTCGGCAGAATCCATCCCCATGACCTTGCCCCGGCGGGAATTCAGGTCTCCCATCACATCACCAACATTTTCCTTACCGACCCTGATCTCCATATTTAGATATGGCTCCAAGAGGACAAGGCCAGCTTCCTGGGCACCCTTTTTGAAAGCGAGTGATCCGGCGATCTTAAAAGCCATCTCAGACGAATCGACATTATGGAATGAGCCATCAACCAGGACCACCTTGATGTCGGTGACGGGATAACCCGCTAGCACTCCCTTTTCCATTGCTTCCTGTATACCTTTGTCAACCGCCGGCCGATAATTCTGAGGAATAACGCCACCTACAATTTGATCAACAAATTCATATTTCCCACCAGGAAGAGGAGAAATCTCTATCCAACAATCTCCGAATTGGCCGCGACCACCACTTTGTTTTTTATGTTTACCCTGAACTCTGGCAGAGGATTTAATTGTTTCCATATAAGGAATTCTCGGGGTACTAAGCTCCATCTCGACCCCGAATTTCCGTTTAATCCTAGCGCCAACAACATCAAGATGTACCCTGCCGACACCGGACAAAAGCACCTGTTTCGTTTCCTGCTGCCGGGTAATTTGCAAGGTCAAATCTTCGTCGAGTAATTTGGTAATCGATGAAAACACTTTCTCCTCATCACCCTTTTTGGCACTTACCGCAAAGGAAATGACCGGCTTAAGAGGCTCAGGAGCCTGGAATACAATCTGCTTTGCGGGATCGCAAAGAGTGTCTCCCGTTATGGTTTCTTTCAACTTTGCAACACCAATGATCATGCCTGGGCCGGCATATTCGACTGGTTTCTGTTCTTTGCCCTCAAGTACGTACAGTTGTCCAAATCTTTCAGAGGTCTTTTGCGTTGAATTATAAAAAGTATCCCCCTTCAGAACACCGCTGAACACCCTAAAAATAGTCAACCTGCCGGTGTAGGGATCAGCCATTGTTTTAAAAACCAAGGCTGCAAAAGGTGCCGTATCTAGAGGCTGAACTTCGATAGTTTCGTTGCTCCCTTCCTTTTTCGCTGAAATCGGCGCTCGATCAGAAGGAGATGGCATGTATGAATTAATAACGTCGAGAATGGCGGTGACGCCTTTGTTGAGGGTTGCCGAGCAGACACAGACAGGAGATATCGCGGCCTTCTTGACACCATTTTTCAAGCCGTTAAGAACTTCGTCAGCAGTTAATTCACCTTCTTCCAAGAATTTCTCGATTAAATCGTCATCGGTCTCAGCGACAGCCTCCATCAGGCTTTCTCGAAGAAGTGCAACATCATCCTCCATCTCAACCGGGATATCGGCAGGCTTGAGGTTGCCTTTATCGCCATCAAATAGATAAGCTTTGCCACTCGCGATATCGACGAATCCTTTAAAATTATCTTCCGCACCAATTGGCAGATGCAAAATTACAGGATTTAAGGGAAGCGTCTCTTTGATCTGGTCGACGGTCCCGAGAAAATCTGCCCGCTCTCTGTCCATCTTATTTACAACTATGACAGTTGGCAGATTTCGTTGTTTTACCATCTTGGAAAACTTGATAGTTTGTCCTTTGATACCCATGACAGCATCAACAGTAAAAAGAGCACTGTCACAGATGTGCGAGGCAAACATCGTTTCATTGAGGAAATTGTCATCACCGGGGGTATCGATCAAAAAGACGCTATGCTTTTTCCAGGTATAATTATGGAAACTGGTGTTTATGGATATCTTCCTGCTCACTTCCTCTTCTTCATAGTCCATCGCTGAACTACCGTCATCAACCTTACCCAAGCGGCTGATTTTGCCGGCACTGAAGAGCATAGCTTCAGCGAGGGACGTTTTTCCACAATTTCCGTGACCTATAATAGCTACGTTCCTTACTATATTTGTATCCTGCATTCGCATCTCCTCAAAATCATCGATTTTTCAATGCTCTCACCAAATACCTGTATATCCCGCCTGTCACCATCCCAGCGTCCGGACGGCATATTCATATATTCAATTTCAAAATACAAAGTCAAGAAAGATTAGCCAAGGATTGGGGTTTAAAAAGAAAAATTTCGGTGAGAAATTTTGAGTGAGAACAAAAGGATGATTTTGTGGCAAAAGTGACGTAATCAGGGTATTCTTCCGGCGCCGATTTTCTGTTTCAATTCCTCCAGGACAAACTCCCTTTGACAGAGCAAAAACAACAAAAACGAACCATTGCAAAATCTGCAGCTTCCGTTGGAATAGCTGTCATGTGCAGCCGTATTCTCGGCTTGATCAGGGAGCAGGTTTTTGCTGGGTTGTTTGGTGCGGGATTTATCTACGACGCCTTTGTTGTGGCGTTCCGTATTCCTAACCTGTTGAGAGACCTTTTTGCGGAGGGGGCTTTGTCCGCTGCCTTTGTCACGGTGTTTTCTGCTTATGACAAGCAAAGGACAAAAGAAGAGACCTGGCACCTTGCAGCTAACGTGCTGAATTTCATTCTTATTCTCTTAAGTACAATTACCCTTTTCATGATTTTTTTTGCCGGAGAAATTGTTTTCCTGCTGGCACCTGATTTTTCCCTGATTGACGGCAAAACCGAGCTCACCGTCCTGTTGACTCGGATCATGTCACCTTTTCTCGTCTTTATCTCCCTTTCTGCTGTTGTAATGGGAATTTTAAACACCAAGGGACATTTTTTTATTCCAGCCATTGCCTCCAGCTTCTTTAATCTCGGCTCGGTTATTGGTGGCACGGCCTTGGCGTTCATTCTTCCCCGTTATGGGCAACCGGCTATCGTTGGAATGGCTGTTGGAACACTTATCGGCGGTATGCTGCAACTTGGGGTCCAAATACCATCTCTTTATAGAACCGGCTTTCGCTATACGCCAAGGGTACGGATTACAGATCCAGGACTCAGACGAATCCTTAGTTTAATGATACCGGCAACCGTTGGTCTGTCTGCGACACAGATTAACCTGTTTATCAACACCAATTTTGCTGCTTCCTGTCCCGAAGGTTCCGTTTCCTGGCTGTATTACGCCTTCAGGTTGGTGCAATTGCCTATCGGCATCTTTGGCGTTGCCTTGTCCATTGCTATGCTGCCTGTTTTGGCAAAGCAAGCAGCAGACAAAGATATCGTGGCAATGAAAGATACCATGATATCTTCCCTCACCATGGTCTTTGCTCTGACTGTGCCGGCAACAGCTGGCCTCATTATTCTATCCCAACCCATCATCCGGGTTATATTTGAGCACGGTGCCTTTACCAGCATTGACACATATGCAACTGCTGAGACCCTAAGTCTTTATGCAATAGGTCTTTTTGCCTATTCAGCCAACAAGGTTCTCGTCCCGGCATTTTACGCTCTGGATAAAACCAGGTATCCAGTTATCGCCAGCTTCCTTGCAATTTTTTTCAATATCGCCATTATCAGTCTCAGTATTGATGCATTTCAACACAAGGCGATTGCGCTCTCAACCTCCTGCACCATGCTTATCAATTTCTTGTTTCTTATGGTTGTACTATACAAGAGTCTGCATGGGTACTCCATACGCTACTTATCAATTGGTTGCTTAAAGATCAGCATTGCCACCCTTGCCCTTAGTACTCTTTTGCTCCTTGGCCGATTTCTTTTGGCAAATTGGCTGAATGGCACAATCGTTCAGCAGACAACTGCCCTCTTTTTCGTTATATTCTCTGGAGTTGCTCTTTACACAATTATCCTGGATAAACTCCGACTGACCGAATTGAATATCCTCACCGAGAAGATGAAAGCCAGATTTCACAGGACATAGACGGGCAAAGGAAAATCTCGCTCCAAACTATTGCTTGTTGCGCAGAGCTTCTATCTCTTTTCGCAAACCTGCTATCTCAGTTTGCAATTTTTCCACATCGGTAACCCTTGCGAGCTGCATCCTGCCGATAGCTGCTTCGACCACTTTGTCGGTTTGCTTTTTCAGAGCCTCCTTTGACTCCTCAGCACGCTGTCGCATCTCCGAAACCAATTTCTCACCTTCCTGCTCGGAAAGCTTCCCCTTATCTATCAGCTCGCGAGAAAACTCGTCAATTTTCTCTTTAGTGAGAAAGGCTATTCCCATTCCAGTGAACACAGCTTTTTTTATTAGATCTATCATTGGCATACCTCCAGTACTTTTTTACAAATTAAACATTTTGGGCAAAAAATTCAGAAGCCCGTTGCTTGGCTTGATCAATTGTTATACTCGATTGAATGGATGCGGCGAAATGATGGCCAAAGGGAAAAGGAGATGCAAAGTAGGTGGCAAATTGTTTCAACCGTCCTAACCGCCTTTCTGGCGTAAAACGATCTTCCAAAAGTTTCAAAAACTTAAAGAATATATCTGCATCCGATTTTCGCGATTCAGGCACATCGATCCCGAAAACTTTCTTTGCAATCTCTGCGCACAACCAGGGGCGCTCTACTGCCCCACGGCCAACCATCAAACCATCAGCGCCAGATTGTTCAAGGCTCTCTTTCGCATCTTGAACAGAGAAAATTCCTCCATTAACCAAAAGCGGCACAGATATGTCCCTTCGAATTTTTCCAATCGCATCCCATCTCGGTCTTCGGCAGAACTTCTCATTATTCAACCTTGCATGAATAGTTATAAGATTAACACCCATATCTTCAAGTAACCGGCAAAACCCACTTAACTTTTGTGAATCCAATTGTTTGCCAAGACGAATCTTAACACTTATTGGCAGCTCTGTACTCTTACGAAGGCTGTGAAGTACCCTACACATCTCTGATTGATTTTCGACCAATGCTAATCCAGCACCCTGTTTTTTTTGCAGTGGGGCAGGACACCCGAGATTAAGATCAATTCCATGTGCTCCCAATTTATGCAGTTTTTCAATGGCTGGACCTATCGCTTGTTCATTGGCGGTGACGAGCTGGTAAAAAAGCGGGTGCTCATTCTCTCTTTTAATCAGAAGAGGCGAACAATGCTCGTTGTCATGGGGCAACCTTCTTGCCACGAGCATCTCCGTAAAAAGCAACCCAACTCCCCCTTCCTCCTGAACAAGAGTTCGAAAAGCTGAATGAGATAAGCCAACCATAGGGGCCAAAGCAATAGGGGGAGAAATTTCTATACCCTGAATCTTCAAGGTGTGCGGAAAACTTTGTCTATCCACGAGGCCCACTTTTATCTGCCTTACCACGGGAATTTTTGGCACGATTGATAAGGTTATCAAAAACAGAGGCATTAATTCTTTGTGAAAGCTTCACATGAACAGTAAAATCGTCAACACTGACATCTTTGCATTTCACTCCAACAATCACCCCGTTGCATTCCGTGAGTATTTCTCCTGAAGGACCCTGAACTATTGATTCAATCTGTCTACCGAGGAGAAGTTTTGCATTATGTTTACTTGAGATTTTTAAAATAAAAGCTAAACCACTTAGAGAAATGTCCTTCAACTCTCCGGTGAGTCTCCTTTTTCCCTTGTTGCCGTATGGGTCAAGGAGCACATTCTGGGTAAAAAACGCCACTGGAACACGTGGATACTCACGTCGATCCTCCCCGGACATTTTCAATAATTGTGGTATTATTTCATACTTACGACAATATCCATTTAATTTTATTTCTATCTCAGGAAATTTTTTAATGACCTTGAGATAAACATCCTGATGAAGGACCTGAAGGCTCACATCAGAAATCGCTCGGATGGTTACCGTCCAAACAGAAGATGAAAAGAACAAATCTCCACCAAGAATACTCCCGCCCCCCATTCTTTTGAGAAATTTCTCATTGCCTCCTGCCATACAGTTCATGCTGACATACCCTGAATTAACGAGATACAATACATTGTCGGTTTCCCCGGCCCGCACAATCATGTCGCCTTTTCGATACTCTTCCCGGCGAAGGACTGCATACAAAGCATTAAATTGATCAGTCGTCATCTCCTCATAAAGTTCACTCCAAATCTCAAGGTGATGACTGGCAAGAGGTGTGGCCCTGGCCTCTTCAATTATATCACCGAGTTCCACTGCATCATTAAGGGCCATCGGATTGATCTCTAAAAGTCGGTCGCGCAGCTTCTCTGCGACCATAAAATCACCATCCTTCGTTGCGGCTAATGCCTGGTCCTTTAACAACTTGCTGGCAACACTGATATTTCCGTCACGAACAAGTTTTCGAAGATTTTCCTCAATACCAGCCAGTTTGCTGAGAGCTTTTCTCTTCTCCTGCGGATCATCATCAAATGATATGCCCTCGGTTGTGTCTCCTCTGACTTGCTGGCTATGGCGGAGCTGTGGGCCAATTGCCTTCAATGCTTCATCAATCTGTTGAAGGATCTGCTCGCTTCCTGGTGACTTGCCATATTCAGACTGTAACCTCAATAGAATCTCAATACTTTTGTTACAAGGAAAGGATCGCAGGGCTGCAACAACGGCGCCCACAAGACGACTCTTTGATCGAGTTGAAAGAATATTTCTCCCATCGGTAACCCTGCATAATGCAGCAAAGACTTTTTTATTACTTCCAAAGTTCTCAACGAGAAACTGAATAATATGCCCTTTTAAATCATCATCGACTCGTTCAAGGCCATCCAGCAACCGATCGACCATCTCGCCGCCACCAATTTTGACGACACAGCTAATCATTTCGAGCTGAACTCTTTTGTCTTCGTGGGAAAAGCAATGCTGAGTAAATGAATAACATGAGTCAATGCGAATTTCGCCCAAGATGTACAAGATATTTCTGACAACCATCCAAGGAGGGCGCTTTTGCAGGTATTCCTCGAGAATTGGAAAGGCAGCTTCGCCAAATATCGGGATAAAGTTAATCAAGGTTATTCGTTCTTCCCTGCTCAAACTTTGTATGACTCTATTGAGCAGGTACGTCACCCCACGGGTCTCAAAATGTAAAAGGATATCCTGAAAAAGGGTTTGATTGTCATCTTCAAATAGATATCCATCTATCAATCTTTCAAGTGTTGCTTTTGTGGCAAATTTATTGAGGTTTTTAGGGATCACACTCCGGAAAGCTGCCCCTTTCGCAAGACCTCCAGAATGGATCCGGAGAAAGAGCGAAAGCATCTCTTCAGCTTCCTTCCAAAAAGAGTTCTCCAGAAGCCAGGCTGTTAATTCCTCGATCCGTTTAATAACCACGACCAGACCTGGTAATACCTCCTTCTCAAACCCAAGCCAATTTGAGAAACTATGAGCGACAAGTAACGTTTCATCTTTCATGCCGTACCGCATGAAATTCTCACAAGCCATCGACAAAACAGCCAATGTTCGCTCACGGATACTCGTATCTTCGGATATTACAGCATGATTAAGTATTGCCAGGAGTTTTTGCTTAAACATTCGCTCGTGCTCATCACGCTGCAATAGGTATTCTATTATGCCTTGAACGAATTCTACGTTTTTTAGAACCTGGATGTTGTTATTCGCCAACTGAGTCAGGTTGTATTCGAACCTTTGCTGTCGCCTCTTTTCTTCCGAAAGTGAGATGCTTTTCTTAACTATTTCGAGGATCTCCTTAGGTGATCCCGGTTTGTTTTCCATCAGATAGTCCTGTAAGAAATCATAATAAATAGCAATCAATTGCCCTACCAGCGTTTCAAATACTTTTATCCAATCAATACTATATTAGTTTTTCCTTGATTACCAACTTGTATTGCGATTTTCGCAGAGAGGATTGTTGTTGTGGCTCTTTTCTTGCCTTACTTAAGAAATTTGTAAACATCGATGTTTGACACAAACCATCTAACCCTGTATACAAACGACAAACAGCTCTATCGCAAGTTTTCGCAGGTAGAATTACAGAACAACTCACAAATTTTTTACAGACAGGAAGCAATAATTTCCAACTCGCTGTCGGAGAATTATTATGAACAGGTGTGGCGTCAATTTAATTTTTTTCGTCTCATTTCTTTTTTCCCAAATTTTCTTTCAATCTGAAGCCTCCAGTCAGGAAAACATCCGTTATGTCTCCGATGTTTTAGTAGTCAATATTAAAGATCGCCTTGAGAAACCATATGAAGTTGTTGCTACCGTCCAGTCCGAAGATCCCTTGAAAATCATAGAAGAAAGTGGGAATTATTTTCTGGTTGAGACCAAGGATGGCAAACAAGGTTGGCTGGCAAAACAATATGTAAAAAGCGAGTTACCTAAAACCATAGTGATACAAAAACTCAAACAGGATTTGACAGTTTTAATGGATCGAATCAACGCAAAACCTGATTTATCGCCCGACGGAAAGCCCGAAGAAAGGCAATCGGCTGATCTACTCTGCCAAGAGCTTCAAGAAAAATTGAACGACGCTGAAAAGTACATAGCTAAGCTCACAGAGGAACAAAAAAAATCACATAGCTCTCAGGCTGATTCTCCATCGAAATCTTCTACCTCAACAATAGAACTCAGCTCGTCGACATCTCTCGATCAATTGGAACAAACTCCTGAGAATTACGCCCTACTCATTTCCGAATTTGAAAAGCGCGGGAAACAAATTATTGAGCTGGAAAAAATTGTAGAAAAGAAAGACAATCAGACCCAATTTTTATGGTTTGGAGCAGGTGCTGCAGTTTTTTTGATAGGTCTGCTAGCTGGGAAAAGCGGCAATCGTAAGAAGAATAAACTTATTTATTAGAATAATAATAAAGAGTTTGTGATTACTCGGCCGAAAAATACGCGTGCAAGACCTACCTCTTTCTGAGAATGCAGGAGGAGTCCAAGAAACATCATGATAACGCCTATCAGAAGCGCGTTCGTTACAGAGCGATATTGGTTGAATTTTCTCAGAAATTACTCTAAATTTTGTCGCCATTTAATAAACGTACACCTTTAAGATAGAGTTTTTTCGTTCTGCTGCTCAAGTTAAGCCCGGTTCACAACTTTTTTCTTAACCTATTCTCCTAAAATATTACATCTATCATGCTAAATAGCAGAATCGTCATAACAGGTATTGGACTCGCTGCACCTAACGCTGCAAATCTCGATGAGTTCAGGCAAAAGCTGATTCATGGCGTCAGTGAAATTAAGGAAATTGAACTGCGATATTTTGGCAAGGCCCCGGCTGGTATCTGCTCCTTTCCAGAAACATTGTACAGAAAGAAAAAGGAAAACAAAAAAGGCACTCGCGCCGGCTGTTTAGGCGTGTATTGCGCCAATGAAGCACTGAGAAACGGTCAATTGGACCTTCATTCATACGACCTGTCGAGAATTGGTGTGTACATTGGCCTCACTGAACATGGCACTGTAGAAACCGAAAACGAAGTTTATAATATCAGCCAATACCAATATGATGTAAACTATTGGACCCACCACCACAACCCACGAACGGTTCTCAACAATCCGGCCGGAGAAATCACCATGAATTTGGGGATAACCGGACCACACTACGTCATCGGTGCTGCCTGTGCAGCAGGCAATGCTTCCCTTATCCAGGCTGTGCAGATGCTCAAACTCGGAGAGGTGGATATGGCCTTGGCCGGAGGAATCTCCGAGTCAGTAGGCTCTTTTGGAATTTTTGCCAGCTTCAAAGCTCAAGGGGCCCTTGGCGAAGCCGATGATCCGAGAATGGCATCCAGGCCCTTCGATCTTCATAGAAACGGTATAGTGATATCGGAAGGTGGCTGTATTTATATATTGGAGCATCTTGAGCGAGCCCTGGCTAGGAAAGCGCATATCTACGGCGAAATCGTCGGCTATGCAATGAATTCAGATGCTAAAGATTTCGTTTTGCCCTATGGTAAACGTCAAGCGGAATGTATGAGACTTGCTCTGAAAAGAGCAAACCTGCAGCCGGAACAGATAGACTTAATCAATACCCATGCAACCGGCACAAAACAAGGTGACATAGAAGAGTGTAAGGCCATTAATGAGGTTTTCGGCCATTGCCCTTCAACATATGTTAATAATACTAAGAGCATTATTGGGCATGCAATGGGTGCTGCCGGTGTCTTAGAACTTGCGGGTAACCTTCCAGCATTTGCCGATGGAATCGTTCACCCGACTATCAATATTGATCATTTGGATCCCGAATGCTCGGTGAAGAATTTAGTAACAAACACTGCTGTTCAGACAGATTCTATCAATACAATTTTAAATAACTCCTTTGGAATGGTTGGAATTAATTCGACTGTCATCGTGAAAAAATACGCTGACTGATTTTTTTTGCCCTTTTGCTTCAAATAACTATCAACAAGATTCTTTCGGTATGTTATAGGAAGTGTTTTGTTATCGATCCAACAACGCAACCTCAGTGCACCGAGGTCACTATAGTTTGACCTTTTTTCCATCACCCGCAACATCCGGAGATGTTTCATGACAAGTGAAGATATTAAAAATCTAATTCTGGAAATTATTAAAGATATTGACGATGAGGCAGATTTCGAAGGTCTTGACCCCAATCAACCTCTGAGAGATCAACTTGAACTCGATTCAATGGATTTTCTCGATATTGTCATGGAACTGCGCAAACGGCACAAATTGCAGATTCCTGAAGAAGACTATCCGCACCTCGCCACACTCAACAGCTGTGTTAACTATCTTCAACCATTATTGAAAGACGTCTAATGTTGTGAGTCTCCCCCTTCTCGTAATTGGTGGCGGTCTTTCAGGCTTGGCCGCTGCCATCAGAGCAGCACGGTTTGTCCCCGATATCCTTCTCGTTGAAAAACATTCCCGACTGGGTGGTCTCAACTCTTATTTTTATAGAGAAAACAGACTATACGAGACTGGCCTGCATGCAATCACCAATTACGCCGAACCAAATAATAAGCAGGCTCCTCTTAATCGGCTCCTCCGGCAGCTGAAACTGAAGCGAACCGACTTTTCTGTTTGCCAACAATTCCAAAGCGAGATTGTATTCAGCGATATTGAATCGCTAACATTCACTAACGATTTTCAAGTACTCTGCGCGGAGATTCAAACCAAATTCCCACGTGCAGTCGTACGGTTTCAAAAGCTTCTTCATTTCATTGCCGATTTCGATCCGTTTTATCCAGCTCCTTTTCGCTCAACGAGATCCTTCCTTTCGGAAATTCTGCAAGAGCCACTACTTGAAGAAATGCTTCTTTGCCCTCTTATGTACTATGGTTCAAGCCGTACGGATGACCTGGATCTTAGTCAATTTGTAATAATGTTTAGAGCAATTTTCCAGGAAGGCATATTTCGCCCACAAGGCACGATCAAAGATCTGATAAATCTTTTAACAGATCACTTCCTTGAACTGGGAGGGAATATAAGGAAGAGCTGTGAGGTTAAAGAGATCCTCATTAAGGACAAGAGAGCCATCGGTGTAGAACTTGACAATGGCGATGTAATAGAATGTAATCACATTCTCTCAACCATAGGCTATGAAGAGACCATCCGACTCATTTCTGATGCAGGTACTCCTTCGCCTACTCGCTTGCCAAGGCTTGGATTTGTTGAAACAATTTATCTACTGCAACCACTGCCACCCCTTGCACTTCCAAAAAACAAGACAATTATCTTTTTTAACAACGGCAAAAAATTTTCCTACAGAAATCCTTCTGATTTTGTCGATTTCTCAAGCGGAGTTATTTGTTTTCCCTCAAACTTTGATGGCCTTTCCAAATCGACAGCTCAGGAGGTTCGCTCAACGCACCTGGCCAACTACTATCGCTGGAAAGAACTCTCTAGCAGCCCAGACCGTTATTCTGAGCAAAAGCACTTTACTGCCCGCCATTCCGCCCATGTTCTAGAGAAATTGATTGGCAGATTCTCCGCAAATATTGTATATGAAAACACTTTTACTCCCGTTACTATCGAACGTTATACTGCAAAGATCAACGGAGCTATCTATGGCAGTCCTGACAAGATTAAGGATGGCTATATAGGCTATCCGAATCTTTTCCTCGCTGGCACGGATCAAGGGTTTCTGGGTATAATCGGTTCCATGCTCAGTGGCGTTTCGATCGTTAATCAGCACATCCTGCCCAAACTCTAATAATTCAACATTAAGAGAAAAACGAAGTCGCTAACCTATGCCAGTTCCATTTTCCCATCTCGCAGACAAATACGACGTAGTAGTGGTTGGCTCCGGCCTTGGTGGCCTTACTACCGCTAACCGACTTGCCTATTGCGGACACAAAGTACTTCTGCTCGAATATCACCATCGGCTTGGTGGACTGGCAACCTGGTTCAAAAGGCGCGGCCATATTTTCGATATTTCCTTACACGGCTTTCCCTATGGCATGGTAAAAACCTGCAAGAAATATTGGAACAAAGCCATCATGAGTTCTATTGTACAACTCACTAATATTGTTTTCGATAATCCACAATTCTCTTTGCGTACAACCTTTGACAGGGAGGATTTCACCCGACTTCTCCAATCCCACTTTAAAATCTCGCGCAGCACTATTGATCGATTCTTTGCCACAGTAGCAGGGATGAATTTTTATGATGATCAGACTATGACTACGCGAGAATTATTTAATGACTTCTTTCCAGGCAGGTCGGACGTTCACCGCCTTCTCATGGAACCGATAACTTACGCTAATGGTTCAACCCTTGATGATCCGGCAATAACCTATGGAATTGTCTTCTCTAATTTTATGAACAAAGGAGTATTTACCTTTGAGGGAGGCACCGACAAACTGATTGGCCTGATGACAGATGAACTGGAAAAAAATGGGGTGACAATTTGCACCAATTCTAAGGTTGATAAAATTATCATTGAAAAGGGAAAGGTGCGCGGAGTTGAAGTACGTGGAAAAACAATTACTGCAAAGGCGGTAGTTTCTAACAGTGGAATAACCAATACAATAAGAAACCTTACCGACCGAGATGCCTATTCAGAGGACTTTCTTGAAAAAGCGGACAAGATTCGAGTAAACAATTCAAGCTGTCAGGTATATTTTGGTATCAGAGAGAAGGAAACAATTGACGACATTGGAGACCTGCTCTTCACCTCTTCCGCACCCGAATTTGAATCTGATGAATTACTCGACAAAGATTCACACTCCAAGACCTTTTCTCTCTACTACCCTAAAACCCGCCCAGGTCAAAACCGTTACACAATTGTTGCTTCGATGAATAGCCGGTTTGAGGACTGGTCAAATCTTGAAGAAAATGTATATCTACAGGAAAAACAATTGCTGATTGCAAAAACTCTCAAGGATCTTGAACGTTATTTGCCAGATGTCAAAGAAAAGATTGATTGGATGGAGGCTGCCACGCCCAGGACGTTTAACAGCTACACCCTGCACACCAAGGGCACATCCTTTGGCACAAAATTCGAAGGATTGAACATTTCCCGTTCTATTTTTAAGGAAGTATCGGGATTATTCCATGTAGGATCCGTTGGAATTATCATGTCTGGCTGGCTAGGAGCGATAAATTATGGAGT
The DNA here is from genome assembly GCA_030247675.1 of Desulforhopalus sp. NCBI lineage: Bacteria > Pseudomonadati > Thermodesulfobacteriota > Desulfobulbia > Desulfobulbales > Desulfocapsaceae > Desulforhopalus > Desulforhopalus sp. The sequence goes on from JAOTRX010000005.1 coordinate 248,356, forward strand.
TATTGTTGCCAATGATGTCGATAGCTATATACGGTCTTAGGAGTCAATAATGTCAGAGTTCAATGGCCAAAAAGTGCTTGTAAGTGGGGCAACGCGAGGGATAGGCAGGGCGATCTCTCGTCGATTTCTTGAGGAAGGTGCTCAGGTGATTGGTGTATATGCCGGAAATACCGAGGCTGCTAAGCATTTTGCCGATGAGCAGAAGCAGTATTCCGACAAGTTTGAACTCATTCAGTGTGATGTGTCCGATGAAAATCAAGTTGCTTCGTTGTTTGAGAAGATTTCAAAAGACTATCAATACCTTGATATCCTTGTAAATAATGCCGGAATTCGAAGAGATGCAATGCTTGCATTGATGAATTATAAAGATTGGCAAGAGGTTCTCAACACAAATCTTACCGGTACGTACCTCATGACTAAACAGGCTGTATTGCTCATGATGCAACACAAATTTGGGAGAATCATCAATATCACCTCCCCCGTTGCCCGTATCGGTTTTCCAGGCCAGGCAAATTATGCAGCCTCAAAAGCCGGTCAAGTAGCACTCACCAAGTCCCTTGCCAAAGAAGTTGCCAGGAAAAAAATTACTGTTAATTGCATTTCTCCAGGTTTTATTTCCACCGACTTCATAGCCGATCTTGATCAGGATCTGGTAGCCGATTATAAAAAAATGATTCCCATGCGGAGATTCGGCACGCCTGATGAAGTAGCTGATTCCGTGCTCTTTCTCGCAAGCAAGCGAGCATCGTACATTACCGGCGCTGTTCTTGAAATAAGCGGTGGACTGTAGTCATGAAACCTGAAATAGAGGACCTTATCCCGCATCGGCCACCTTTTCTCTGGGTTGATCGAGTTGTATCGTTTTCAGACGACTGCATTCATACGGAAAAATATTTTCCCCCGGATTTGGAATGTTTCCGCGGCCACTACCCAGGTAACCCCATCATGCCCGGTGTACTTCTCTGCGAAGCAATTTTCCAGAGTGGCGCTTTACTCATGTCAAAAAGAAATCCAGTAAATGAACCGAGAACGAATCAGATTCCAATCTTAACGAGAATTGGCGGCGCAAAATTTAAGAAACCCGTTTTGCCGGGAGATACTGCTCAAATTAAAGTGACATTAAATGAAATAATGTCAGCGGCCTTTTTTTTCCAAGGCACATTAAAGGTCGATAATAAGGTCGCAGTATCGGTCGATTTTGTCTGTGCAATGGTTACTTCCTCTCCTTGAAAGATCTGCAACTATTTCACCAGTAAAGGTTTCTCTCTGCGCAAACTCATTAATGCGCCAATTGACCGGTTGAATTTTTAAGAAAAGTGGGTAAGATACCTGCTTTGAAAAAGTTTGCTCAATAACAACAAATCCATCCATCCAATAACCGAGTAAAACCGGGTCATGAACGATCGCCTGCGGTTGAGGCGATTGCACTGATAAAAGAAGGATCACTCCGTGCAGTTATCAATTCTCGATATGGTTCGACATGCTGGCCCAGTCGGCCAGATGGTAATGCTTACCCTCCTCATTTTTTCACTTGTTTCGTGGACTATTGTCTTTACGAAGGCTCGCCTTTTCAGAAAGGTCCGCATTGATTCTGAAGATTTCCTAGAGACGTTTTGGAATTCAGCCAACCTCAATGAAGCTAATAGCGCTGCTGAGGAATACGACTACAGTCCACAAGCGGCTGTTTTCATAGCAGGCTTTAGCGAATTGCAAAAAATCAACAAAATCCGTAATCGTAAGGATGACAGTCGCAGCAGCGAAACCCTGGAAATGCAGCTTGCTACTATGGATAATTTAAAGCGTGCGGTTAGAAAAGCGGAAACCCAGAAATTAAGCGAGCTTGGAGGGGGATTGTCCTTTTTGGCGACTACCGGTAGCGCAACCCCTTTTATCGGTCTATTTGGAACCGTTTGGGGAATTATGGCATCCTTTCATGATATTGGCCAACGCGGTTCCGCATCTCTCGCCGTTGTTGCTCCGGGTATATCGGAAGCCCTAGTCGCAACTGCTGCAGGACTTGCTGTCGCTATCCCTGCAGTCATTTTCTATAATTATTTTTCCAACAAACTTGACATGGTAGATGGAAATCTCGCTAATTTTTCAACGGACTTCCTGAACCTTGTAGAGCGTGACCTGTTGAGCAGAGTATAGAGATCATGGGACCTACAGGCGGCAACAGCCGAAAAAGATTGGTGGCGGACATCAATGTCACTCCCCTCGTTGATGTTATGCTGGTGTTGCTCATAATATTTATGATTACAGCACCCATGATGACCCAGGGGCTCAATGTCGACCTTCCCGAGACAACTGCAAAGGCCCTCCGCCAAGAAGAAAAACCGATCATCGTTACCATCGACGACAAGGGAGTTATCAGCATTAACAGTGTTCCCCAGGTTAGGGCACTCATGGTTCAAGAATTGAAAAAAAGTTATTCTGTAAACAAAGACCAGCCTATCTTTTTGAATGCAGATAAAAAGGTTCCTTACGGCGAAGTTGTTAAGGTCATGGCCGACATACAATCCGTCGGCTTTGATAAAATCGGTATGATCACCAAGCCTCCGGAAAAAGAGTGAAAGAGTGAGTCTAGGTTACCGAGTGGTTTCTATGCCTTCAGGTGAATGGAAACTTCCATTGACTTTGGCAATTGGGATACATGTTATGGTGGTTTTGGGGGCAGTGTATCTCCCGGGCTTTTTTAAGTCCAAACCAAAATTTGCCGATGTGTATACAGTGAGTCTTATTAATATTGCGGAACCTACGCTAGCCCCTCCTACAGCCAAGCCTCAAGCAGCAACGCCTCCCGCACCGGCAAAAGCTCAGGACCCTGCGCCGCCCCCTCCTTCACCGCCCAAAGCAAAAAAAACCGTTCCAGTGGCTGAGATACCAGAAAAAGTAGAGCCTGCTCCTGCGCCACCACCCGCTCCGCAAAAAGCAATTTCATTAAAACCGCTGAAGCAGAAAATTGTGAAAAATGTTAAAGAGCAAGAGCCTCCACCTAAAAAGACTGAGCCGGACCTCAAAAAGGTCCAAAAAATTGCTGAAGCACTTAGAGAAGAAGCTGTTCTTGAAGAAAGGGCTCGGCTAGCTCAGGAAGCACTTGAGCAGGAAAGACGAGTGCTTACGCAGAGCAATAAAGGGCGAGTCGTCACCGAATCATCTGACTCTCCAATTGGAAAACAGACGACAAATGCGCCAGCTGTTGGTGGAAGCAGCTCAAATCTGCTGGAGAGTCAATATCAGGCAGCTATCGCCAGCAGACTCCAGCAATTTTATTCATTGCCTGAGTATTTGCAAAAAGATCCGAACCTTACTGCTATTGTTGTTATCACCATCAAGATGGAAGGCGACGTTGCCAATGTGGTTTTCGAAAGCAAATCCGGAGATAGGGTTTTCGATCAATTTGTCAGCAAAACAATAGAACAGGCCAACCCTATGCCGCCAATCCCACCTGCCTTAAAAAAACAACGGTATGAGATAGGTTTTCGCTTTAAGCCGGGAAGCATTCAATGATATCTATTCAAAAACAATGCGTGTACGAGCCATGATTAAAAACACATGTAAAATTTTAGCGGCTGTTTCTTTTCTTATCTTCTGTCTATTCGCTCAAGCTTCAATAGCAGCAGATCGAGTCTATCTGGATATCTCTGCCCCTGAAGTCCGCAAGATTAACATCGCCATCCCCTGGTTTCAAAACAAAAGTTTGAGTGAGCAAAAGCAGGGAATCAGTAAAGATTTAGCCGATATACTTGGACAGGCATTAGCTTTCCATGGGATTATTTCCGTTATTCCATCGGAGAAATATGGAGATAACCAGTCGGCTGATTGGAAAAGAATGGGTGCGGACTACGCTGTTTTCGGCCAATTTGTCATGTCCGCCGACACTCTGAAGTTAGAGATGCGATTACAAGATGTTGCCGGAGACGAAATTGTCATGGGTAAAACCTTTTCTGGCAGCATTGATCAAAAAAATCAAATGTTATTCAAATTCTGCGACAGCGTAATTGAATCATTGACCGGCAAACCTGGTATTGCCGCCACCCAAATAGCCTTCGTTAACAGAGACAATACCGTGAAAGAGGTATTTCTCACCGATATTTTAGGCAAGAGTCTGAGGCAAATCACCCGCCATAAACATCTCACTGTCTCTCCAAGGTTTGTCCCCGGTGGAGTCTATCTCTCTTACACATCGTATCATAGCGGTAATCAAAACCTTTATATTACGGATCTTCGCCAGGATAAAACCACTCAAGCCCTTTCACGACGCAAAGGTTTGAACCTTGCCCCATCATGGTCTCAAGATGGGGAGAGAATGGTTGTAACCCTCTCAAAAGATGGTAATCCAGACCTGTACCTTTTAGACAAAAAAGGTGAAATTATTGAACAATTGACCAGTAAGGCCGGAATCAATGTCTCACCCGCTTGGTCTCCTGATGGCTCGACAGTAGTGTTTGTCTCAGATAGAACCGGGAAACCGCAATTGTTCGCGTTAGATATGCGCACCAGGGGTATACGGAGATTAACCTTTGATGGATCCGAAAATGCCGAACCCAGCTACTCACCAACCGAGAATTTAATTGTTTATTCTAGTTTGCGTGATGGAGTGTATCAACTGTTTACCATGAATCCGATAACCGGCGGCTCTATTAAACAATTGACTCACGATCTCAGCCACCACGAAGCACCAAGCTGGTCGCCTGACGGCAACCAAATCATCTTCGCAAAACGTGATGGCAATAAACAGGGTATATACGGTATAATGAAGACCGGCTCCTTTGAGAGGAAGCTCTTTAGCTTTCCAGGTAGCCAGACATACCCTCAATGGTCACGATAATTTAACCTGACACCATCTTCTCAACAGGCAACATGAATATGAAGAAATCTGTTATTAACGCTCTTTTTGTTGTGGCGATTGTTCCTTTTCTCGTTCAATGCGCCTCTCAGTCCGATGTTGATGAACTTCGCTACCAACTACGCGTTGTAAACAAAAAGCTCGAAGACATGAAGTCCACAACTGTTCCAATCCAGAAACGGCAAGCCGCCGCTTCCGGCCAGATGGATCAGCTGGAAAAAGAAATAATGGAGTTAAAAGGGCAGCTTGAGGAAACACATCATTTAAATCAGCGGCTCAAAGACCAAAATAAAGAGTTGGAAACTTCAATATCCAACGTAGCTCAAGAAGAAGCTGCCAAAAGAGAAGAAGCTCTGCGTCGTTTCGAGGATGCCCTCAAAGAAAAAGAAGCAAAACTTGCGGAAAAGCTTAACCAACAACAGGAAAGTGTTAAAGCTATTCAAGAAGCTCGCTTAAAAGAGGCAGAACGTAAGGCAAAAGAAACTGCTCTTATGGCGGATCTAGCCAAGAAAAAAGCTCAGAGTGCTAGCTCCCCTGAAGGTGATAAAACCAAACCAAAACCCCAAAGCGACCAAAAGAAGGAAAAGAAAGACGCTACACCCCCCACTACCAGTTCTGATACCACCGCTGAACCTGCGACCAAACAAGCAGCACCTGCCGTTACTAAAGAAAAAGCTACTCAGCCAACTGCAAATCAAGAAAAACAGGCGCAATCAGCTGCGGCAGATCCTTCAGATAGCAGTATGAAAAAGGCGCAGAAGCTATTCGAGAAAAATAGCTATGCCGAGGCCTTGCCTCTTTTTGAGCAGATTGCTGGAAATTCATCGTCTAGTGAGGCAGTTGACGCCCGATACATGATGGGAGAATGCCTGTTTAATCAGAAAGAATATGATAAGGCAATCATGCAATATCAAAAAATAATCTCCCAATACTCGGGACATGATAAAGCACCCTCGGCAATGTTTAAACAAGGAATGGCGTTTGAAAAGCTTGCCGACAAGGAAACCGCAAAGGTCATTTACAAGAAGCTTTTGAAGAAGCATTCTTCCTCTTCAGAAGCAGCCAAAGCCCAGGAAAGGCTCAGCAAACTTTAGTATTCTTCCAGTCACTTCCTTTTGAAAATTCGCCTCGATCAATTACTCTGCAATTTAGGAGTTTCAATCTCCCTTAAATCCGCCCAAGCACTAATTGGCGCCGGTGAGGTGTATGTAGACGATAAGATTGCTGATAAGCCCGGAATCTTCTACGAACCAAATGTTTCAATTCGGCTCAAGAATCGATGTCCCTATGTTTCTCGTGGAGGACTTAAATTAGAGAAAGGCCTAAGCCACTTCAAAATTGATCCAACAGGCTGGGTTTGTATCGATATTGGGGCATCAACAGGGGGGTTTACAGACTGTCTGCTCCAACATAACGCCAAGAAAGTATATGCCATAGACGTTGCCTATGGCCAACTTTCCTGGAAGATCCGACAAGACACCCGTGTTGTCACACTTGAGAGATTCAACGCACGGAGCATATCTTCAAGTGATATTGAAGAGACCAGAATCGATTTTGCGGTAATGGATGTGTCGTTTATTTCCATTACTACTCTTCTCCCAGCCTTACTGCCGCTTTTTAAAGAAAAAGTCAAAATCCTCGCCTTAATAAAACCACAATTCGAGCTTCTTAAAGAAGAGGTAGGAAAAGGTGGAGTTGTCCACCAGCCAGACTTGCACCAAAAGGCTATTGGAAAAATAGTCGGATTCGTCGAAAATGCTGGCCTAACCAGTAATGGCGTAATTGATTCTCCGATTCTCGGGCCAAAAGGCAATCGCGAATTCCTTATCTCAATAGCATCAAAGCCCAACCATCAATAATATACTCCTTCTGGCAGCTGTATATAAACTTATTTGGCGTTGCCTGCCCCTGTTGTGCCGACATAGTTTATTTTGGTTTGGGCAGGATTGCTGAAAATCGATTCCCAGCGCGGTGTTAATTAATGCAATCTGTGTGCACAGATTAAAGGCACCCGTGCACGGCAAGATATCATATATGCTATTAGAAAAAAAATGGGTGGCTGCAAATGAATTGCAGCCACCCATCATTATTGGCTATTCGCCAACCTGAAAACTATTTTTTAGCAACCAAACGCTTTTTGCAAATTCGGGATGGTTTGCTTCTTGCGGCTCATCATTCCAGGAATCCACATTGAATCACCAGCAAGTTTAACACCAAAAGCCTTCTCTATGAGAGCAGGATCATCAGAAAGAACGACCAACTCAGTTCCTTCTTTGACAACATCGGTAAGCATAAGCAATACAGAATGACGACCTTCAGCTTTAACTGCTGCCATTGCCTTCACGAGGTCAGCACGTACATCTGCAACTTGGTCGAGGGTAGCAAGCTCTAATTGGCCAACGCCAACTTTGCTGCCTTTCATATCAAAATCTTTATAGTCGCGGAACAGCAAGTCTTTTGCGGGAATACCAGCAACAGCTGACTTTGCTTTGAGCATTTCCATAAAGAGCTCATCAGTGTTACTCACTCCGGCAACAGCCTTTAAATCATTTACAGCTGCTTTGTCTGCATCAGTACAGGTAGGTGATTTAAAGTTAACAGTATCGCTCAGAATAGCTGCCAACATACCGCCAGCTATATTTTTCGGAATGGCAACACCAGCTTCCTTAAACATTTTATTCAGTACGGTTCCAGTGCAACCAACCGGCTCAGCGCGGAACAGGATGGGATTATTGGTGGTTACATCACCAATTTTGTGATGATCAACGATACCAACCAATGTTGCTGCGGTTAAGTTTGCTGGACCTTGAGCGATATCACTAAAATCGACCAGGGCAATTTCTTTTCCAGCAGCATCAGTGAGCAACTCAGGTGCTTCAAGTCCAAAACGCTTGAGAACGGTGGTCGACTCAGGATTCAGATCTTTAGCTGCAATTTGCATACACGCTTTGGCGTCCATGCCTTGGGCTTTCAGCAGAGCGGCATAAGCGATCGCAGAAGTTACGGAATCAGTATCGGGGTTTGCATGTCCAACAACCAGAATAGCCATTAGTGTTCCTCCATGTGTGTTTGAATGATGATAGCCATAAACTATTTAATTTTTCGCTTTTATTTCATATTCCCAGACCAAATAGACATATCAAAATAGTGTTTTCGTGATTATGAGTCAAGTAATAAAAACAGTTGGCCATTTTCTTAGGCTAGCAGGAAGAGAGAAAATTTCTCTCACGTGACTTTGTCAGTACTTTGAGGTATCCTTGGCCAGTGTTGATAATCCACGGTTATTCTCCCTGACGAGTTTTTATTACAACCATGAAAGAATCTAAACAATCGGAACGGCCTCGTACACGGGTGAAGGCCAGAGCAAAAAGAGCCGGTTTCGTTTGGTTTTTTTTAATTGCTGTCTCTGTCCTCATTGCTCTTCTTTATCATTATAAAAGGCCTGAGCTTATTCGTCTTTTTGATGACAAGGCAAGTATCACATCGTTCATTTCTTCTGTAATTTCGCCCCAAGTAAAAAGTACTGACACAAAATCCTCTGCAAACGGCCAGCTCTCCTCAACGTCTCCCACCAGTAAAAACGTCCAACCTGCTACCGAAAAGAATCAAGACGCGACCTCACAAGAAAATATTCAAACCCAAGCCGACAGCTCTGTCGTGAACCAGGAGATTAGTGGCAAAGAGAGCTCCGCAGCAACTGCTGATTCCCCAAAACCATCGCTACAGGGAGCGGGGCAAAAACAATTGGTTGACGAATTGAATGCATTTTATGCACATCTCGATCAGCAATCGTATATGCATGATTTCCAACTAAAGGAACCAAGCAAAAAACACTTCTCAAAACTCTTGCAAGTGTTAATCGACAATCCCCCCGCTATCACCAGGGAAACTGATGACTATTTTACCCTTTTGAAAAATACTGCGCATTTTTTTAGAGTCCTAGGAAAAGATAATATTTTTATATTAAAGGGGATTCTCGATCGTGAGAAAGACTCATTTGAAAGGATTATAAAGACATTTTATCTCCTTACCGAACATCCCGAGTCTCTGAAAAGCGAATTCTCCTTAACTATTCCAGAGGAAAACCTTTACGATTATGCCGGATTTTTCCTTAATACCATTGGTGGCCGCCTCTATCTCTTTCGACGGGATTCCGCCTCGAGAATGACAATCAGCTATTATGCTGTATTAGTCATTGATAGAGCTAACAGAAAAGGCAATAGCCGCCTTGGCATAGATCTCCGTCCTTCCATTGATTCACTTATCGAAGAAATTGAAAATGCTGGGAAAAACCTAAAATTAAAAGACGAATACCTGGATACCCTCTACGATTTAAAAGAAAATTATGGTAGCCGCGGTTAGACTACCCGAATGTATTGAGGAGTACGCTCATGGGCGACAACTGGTTTGTAGCTATAGACGGTAAACAAGAAGGGCCTTTTTCCAGCGAACAGATTCTTGCAAATTTGCAACAGGGCGTTTTCAACCCAAACACCTATGTGTGGAAGCAAGGGTTCGCCAATTGGAAAGAAATATCACAATGTCCCGACCTGTCTTTATCTCCAGCGTCACCTCCCTCTACTCTGCCTCCCAGAATGGGTGTTGACCAAATTGATTACGAGATTTTTGGGAGCGAAATGCAATTCGTCGAAATTGAGTTAGATCCTCAGGAAAGTGTTGTGGCTGAAGCAGGATCGATGATGTACATGTCCAATTTTATTCAAATGGAGACAGTTTTTGGAGACGGCAGCGAACAATCAGGGGGTCGCTTTTTAGACAGAATGCTTGGTGCCGGAAAAAGACTCATTACCGGCGAAGGTTTGTTCTCCACAATTTTCACCTACAATGGCTCAGGTAAGGGTAAGATTGCCTTTGCCGCTCCATATCCTGGAAAGATTATCGCCCTTGACCTGAAGGATTTCAGCAACAAACTCGTTTGTCAAAAAGATGCCTTTCTCTGTGCAGCCAAAGGCGTTTCAATAGGAGTAGAGTTTCAGAAAAAAATTGGTACGGCTCTTTTTGGCGGAGAGGGTTTTATCATGCAGAAACTTGAGGGTGAGGGAAAAATCTTTGTGCATGCTGGCGGTACCATTGTCCAAAAAGAACTTTCAGCTGGCGAAACTTTGCGGATTGATACTGGATGTTTGGTTGCTATGACCAGGGATATTAATTACGATATTGAGTTTGTTGGCGGGGTTAAATCTGCCCTTTTTGGGGGAGAAGGATTTTTCTTTGCAACACTGACCGGCCCCGGTCATGTTTGGCTCCAGTCCCTGCCATTTTCCCGGCTTGCCGGAAGAATTTTCAAGGCAGCGCCGCAAAATAACGCCGGTTTCTCTTCAAAAGGCGAGGGTTCGGTGCTTGGAGAACTCGGTAATTTGTTCCAGAGATAAAATAACCAAGCAGATTTAGGATATACCTTTCGAAACTGGTCTCAATATATCAGCCAACGCTTCGCGTCAAAGACTCCAAGATGTGACCATCTTGGAGTGAGCCTTTGTCTGAAAAAAGTACCGCGAATAATAGGCTTAGCCTTAGGTTTTATTATTGCCGGATGTTGTGATACAATACATCTGCATTGAGAACCATCAAAAGGGCATATTATGGAAAATTCTATTGCGACTCAAATCGGATCATCGAGCATATATCCAAAGATCCTGACTGCGAATCAGGCACAAGCCGAAGTACGGCCAGGTAATGCGAAAGAGGAATCTCCACGACAAAACGACAGGGACTCTGTTACCCTTTCTTTAGAAGGGTTGGTATTGTCTCGCGACCAATCTTCCGCCGATCTTCGGTCTCCAAGCATTTCTGGCTCAAATGACGATGCGCAATTGGATCACCAAGAAATTCTGCAACTCCAAGAACTCAAACAACGCGATACGGAAGTGCGTACACACGAACAGGCACATCTGGCTGCTGCTGGGCAATATGCACGGGGAGGTGCAACCTTCACCTACCAAAAAGGGCCTGATGGCGCCTCCTATGCGGTTGGCGGGGAAGTTGGAATAGATATGGGTAAAGAAAGTTCTCCAGAAGCCACAATACAAAAAATGCAGACGATCAAACGAGCCGCGCTTGCACCCGCCTCACCATCTGCCGCTGATCGAAGTATTGCCTCCCATGCAACCATCACAGAATCCCAGGCTAGACAAGAAATTCTGTTGCAACGCCAAGAAGATCTTCTCCAATCCGAGGTTGTTACAGTAAATTCTGCTGCCGAGCTCAAACCAACACCAGAGAGTATAAAATCTCAGGATGCACCAGCAACAGCCCCCTCTTATGGTGCCTTGCGAACAATGATTGCTGCATATCAAAATAATATAAACATCACTGTTCCATCTGCATAAACACGTGTCTTGCCAAGGTCCCAAGGACAGCGTTAGGAACCGTATCGAAAATATTAAAGCTGACAATTCTCCCTATTTTTCGGTCAGTTGCCTTTATTTTTAATACTAATTTTTTATTAAGTTCTTTTTAAACTGATGGAATTTACTCACTACAACAAAAAGCTTTTCTCTTTCATTTCCTCATCACCTACACCCTTCCATGTGGTTGCCAGAATGGAAGACTATCTCCTTCAGCAAGGCTTTAATCGCCTTGAGGAAAATTCAAAATGGCAACTTCAAAAGGGACAAGCCTACTTTCTCAGCAAGGAAAGTGGAGCCACCATTGCCTTCATCCTCGGCAACGATGAGGAAGGAGAACAAGGCTTTAGGTTGTTGGCAGCACACACCGACAGCCCGTGTTTGCAGATAAAACCCCGTGCGGATATTCGAACGGGGTCATACCTGCAACTCGGTGTCGAAGTCTACGGAGGAAGCTTACTCTCGCCCTGGTTTGACCGCGACCTTTCTCTTGCTGGGCGAGTTTGTTGCAGATTAAGCAATGCTCGCCTCGCTGTTCTGCTTGTCGATTTTCGTCGCCCACTTCTTACCATTCCAAATATCGCTATTCATTTTGACCGTGATGCGAATAAAGGCGGCGGTATAAATCAACAAAAACATCTTCCACCTATCCTTGGCCAAGCAGTGGACCAAAGCCTTCCAGATTTCACCTCCATCCTCATTGAACAAATTCATAAAGAGCATAAGGGTCTGACAGTAGAGGAAATCCTTTCCTTTGAGATGTTTTGCTATGATGTTCAGGAACCTGCTTACACAGGGGTAAGGAATGAGCTGATCAGCTCTGCCCGACTTGACAACCTCATAAGCTGCTATGCCGGGGTATCTGCCATAGGGAAAGCAACTCGGAAAAAAAATGCTCTGCTGCTCTGTGCCAATCACGAGGAAATCGGTTCAACCTCAGCTGTTGGCGCACATGGTTGTTTCCTTGAATCTGTTTTGGAACGGATCGTAACAGAATCTACCAGTCGACGGATAGCGCTCAGCAATTCCTTTCTTATTTCCATGGATAATGCCCATGCATCACACCCGAATTTCATGGATAAGAGCGATTCTGCGCATGAAATCCACCTCAACAAGGGTCCGGTTATAAAAGTCAATGCCAATCAACGGTATGCTACCAACAGCATTAGTTCGGCAATATACAAGCAGCTTTGCAAGGAAGTTGAAATAATTCCCCAGGAATTTGTCATGCGGAGTGACTTGCCTTGCGGCAGTACCATAGGTCCGATAGCCTCTTCTCGCCTCGGAGTTCGAGCTGTAGATATCGGATGCGCCAGCCTGGCAATGCATTCTATCCGCGAGCATACCGGGGCGAAAGACCCCTATATGCTTTATCAAACAATAGCCCATTTCCTAGAAAGCGATTCGCATAAATTTCTCCAATGCAAATGAGCCTACTGAGACTGCGCTTGGGAGTATTTTTACTGCTGGCCATCTTTTCAATTACCGAGGTAAAGAGTAGTTGGGGGAGTTTGCATAACTCGGTTTCTAAATATCAAAACACCGCAATACATGGACAAGATATTGAAAAATTAGCAGAATTTGATGAATACATTCGGTACTTCTCAGGCTTTAGCTACTTTCTGCCCAAACATAAGGTCAGTGCCGACTTTGTGAGAGCTTTAATTTTGGCAGAATCCAGAGCAAACCCCAAAGCAGTTTCTGAAAAGAATGCCCGGGGACTTGGCCAGATACTTTACCCAACGGGCGCACAAGCCGGTAAAGAACTGGCACAATCCCTTACCTTTTTTCGTCATGTTTCAAAGTATAGGCTGAACTCCCTGCGCGAAGAAGATCTCTTTGATCCTGCCATCAACATCCTCCTCACCTGCTATCTTATTGCTAAATATAATTATAAATTTAATGGTCGGCTTGATCTTGTAGTATCTGCCTGGAATGCGGGAGAAAACACGGAATCCCTGAGCCTTGGCAAGCATGCACCATACAGAGAAACTGAAGACCTCATTGGAAAAATTAACGCCTATTACGTGTATCTCCTGAAAACCAGAACGTTCAAGTAACTGCCCCCCTCCCTCCAGCTCTCACTCAATTACCCTTACGATATCCATCCTCCTGCTACAAGTGACAATCTGCGGTTTGACAGATTAGGACCTTTTTGTGTAATATCGGCCTGAAAATCCCCGTTGGACAGATAATTGCTTCTGTTCATTTTTGTTAAAAAATCAAAGGAATCCCAAAATGACCGTTGACGACAAAAAAATCATCTATTCGATGATAAAAGTTAGTAAATATTATGATAATAAACCAATTTTAAAGGATATTTCTCTTTCTTATTTCTATGGAGCCAAGATAGGTGTCCTCGGTCTCAATGGCTCAGGAAAGAGTACACTCCTAAAAATCCTCGCTGGAATTGATAAGGAGTTTAATGGAGAAACCCATCTCGCTCCTGGTCATAGAATAGACTATCTCGAACAGGAGCCGGCTCTTGATCCTGATAAGACCGTTAAAGAAATAGTCGAGGAAGGTGTTCAAGATACTGTTGATCTTCTTAAAGAATTTAATCAAATTAATGAGAAGTTCGCAGAACCGATGTCCGACGATGAGATGCAGAAATTGATCGACAGGCAAGCCTTTGTCCAGGACAAACTCGATCATCTCAATGCGTGGGACCTCGACAGTCGCCTTGAGATGGCAATGGATGCCCTTCGGTGCCCTCCATCTGACGCTAAATGTGGTGTATTGTCCGGCGGGGAGAAACGCCGGGTTGCCCTTTGTCGAATTCTGCTCAAACAACCTGATATTCTTCTCCTAGATGAGCCGACCAACCACTTGGATGCTGAATCGGTGGCCTGGCTTGAACAACATCTACAAGCCTACGCAGGAACCATCATTGCAGTTACCCACGACCGGTACTTTCTCGACAATGTCGCCGGATGGATTCTCGAACTAGATCGAGGCCTTGGCATTCCATGGAAGGGCAACTACTCTTCTTGGCTTGAGCAAAAGGAAAAACGTTTAGCAATAGAAGAAAAGAAGGAAACGGACCGTCAACGCACCCTTCGTCGTGAGCTTGAATGGATTAAGATGTCACCAAAAGGCCGAAGGACTAAGTCCAAGGCTCGCATCAGTTCCTATGAAAAACTGATTTCACAAGAGACTGACAAACTTGCAAAAGAGCTGGAAATATATCTGCCACCAGGACCAAGGCTTGGCAAACTAGTTATTGAAGCCGAAAATGTGACAAAATGCTTTGGCGACCGCGTTCTTGTAGAGCAAATGAATTTTAGTCTTCCCCCAGGCGGAATAGTCGGGGTTATCGGACCTAACGGAGCCGGTAAGAGTACTTTATTCAAGATGATTGTCGGTCAGGAGACTGCCGATACCGGAGCGATCCGCATCGGAGATACCGTAAAACTTGCCTATGTAGACCAAAATCGTGACGAACTCGATCCTTCACAAACGATATGGCAAGCAATTACCGATGGCCAAGAGAGTATTTTGCTCGGTGGTCGGGAAATCAACAGTCGTGCCTATGTTGGTAAGTTCAATTTCTCCGGCACAGATCAACAAAAACAGGTGGGACTCCTTTCTGGTGGTCAGAGAAATCGTGTCCATCTGGCTCGCACTTTAAAAAAAGAGGGTAATGTTCTCCTGCTCGACGAACCAACCAACGATTTAGACGTTAATACTCTGAGAGCACTTGAAGAGGCTCTTGAGAATTTTGGCGGATGCGCAGTAGTTATCAGCCATGACCGGTGGTTTCTCGATAGAATCGCCACCCATATTCTGGCCTTTGAGGGAGATTCAAAAGTGGTGTGGTTCGAAGGAAACTACTCAGACTACGAAAAAGATAAGAAGGCTAGGCTAGGAAGTGTTGCCGACCAACCGCATAGGATAAAATACCGACAACTAACCAGAATCTAATGAAAAATCATCCACCTTACTTATCCCCACCGATTCTCATCAGAAAGGAGTTGGCTGGCAACGGCTTTTAATAATTGATTTCTTCACAACCTCCTGCTCCTAAAAATATCTATCAGCTATTATTAGGGGCAGGAGATCAACAAATTTACCCCAACTAATTAGAATTGCCGGAAGTGTACCGGAATATTCTTCACTGGTGAAATAGCTTGCCGCCATCCCAGCACGGAAAACAATCCGCGGTTCAAGAAATCAAAGATCCTCCAATTCCTCTCTCATGGACTTTAGAAGCGGGAGTTTGGCGCGAGCAATTCCAAGTCCCCCACCCCTGCTTTCTTCTTCAATATCTAGAGCGACTTCGTGGATTCCCAATATCCCAAGGCTTGCGGCTGCTCCTTTAATTGAGTGAGCCGCTCTACATACCTTGGCGGCCCCATCCTCTGCCAGGCCTTGCTCTATCAAATGGATATCGGATTTTAAGGATTGTTTGAATATTTCAAGCAATTCCTTCAATAAATCAGCATCATCGGCAGCTTGTTCCAGGGCAAAATCCTTGTCCCATTTAAGTGCATTCATCTTGAGATCCTTAGGTTAAAATATACCATCAAACCACCTGTGATCATCATGTCTACATCCAATCTAAGGGTTGTGGCATCATGGTATCATAAAATAAGCATACGAAGCAACCAGCCCGGGGCTCGTTTCCGTTGAAGAATTCAAGAAGAATAATCTCCGGATTGCATTAGAGCTACCTAGAAAACTATTCCCTCAATTCACCAGACAAATCAATCTGCCCAGGCCGCAGCACAATACATCTTCCTTGACGCACACCCAACACAGTCGAACAAAGTCCTCCCGGAGTTTCACCTCCATCAATTATGTAATTAAGATGTGTGCCAAACATTCTCAACACTTCAGATGGCTTAGTCGGTGGCTGCAGGCCTGAAATATTGGCACTTGTCGCAGTTATTGGTTTGCCAATCTTCTTTGCCAAGGCATTGGCAAGGGGATGGGAAGATATCCTCACCCCAATGGTGCCGGTCTCTCCGGTAAGTTGCCGGCAGACCTCTTTCTTTGCAGGGAACACCAAGGTCAATGGTCCCGGCCAAAATTTGTCCATCAACGGTATAAATTCAGGTGGTATCCTCTCGACGAGGTCATTCAGTTGTTCCCTCTCGGCAATGAGTAGAAGTAAGGGTTTGCCTGCCTCGCGATTTTTAATTTTATATAGCTCTGAGATTGCGGAGCAAGAATCGGGATCAACTGCCAAGCCATAGTAAGTCTCTGTAGGAAATGCAACTATTCCTCCATTTCTGAAACAGTCTACAGCCCGTTCGAGAGAAGAACCTATCAAATCTGGCATAGAATTCTTAGCCATGAATTTTTTTGGCCTTCTCTTCTACTTCTTTTACCATATCCTCTCGGAATGTTACCAATTTCTCCCCGATACTCGGATCAGAAAGAGCGAGAATCCGCAATGTGAGAACCCCGGCGTTCTTTGCTCCTGCCTTGCCAATTCCCATCGTCGCCACTGGAATTCCAGGTGGCATCTGTACGGTAGCCAGCAGCGCATCTAAACCATTTAGAGATGATGCATCGAGAGGAACACCGATAACCGGAAGATCCGTATGAGAGGCAAGAACACCAGCGAGATGCGCTGCCATACCCGCCCCAGCGATAATTACTTTCAACCCTCTTTTTTGGGCGGTTTTCGCATATTCAGCTGCCCTTTCGGGCGTTCTATGGGCCGAAGCAACAGTCATTTCACAACTAATTTCCATTGACTTTAAGAAATCAGCAGCTGCTTTCATAATAGGCAAATCTGAATCACTACCCATAACAATACCAACGACCGGTTTGTTCACTGCTCCTTTGCCTCTTTTTAGTGCCTTAAAACCTATATCTCGACGAAAATAACAATCAGTCCATCGTATCAAATCAGCAGCATTATAAGCTCGCTTAATGGCATCGGCCAAGTCTCTTCCGACTGCGGTTACACCAAGAACCCTCCCTCCGTTGGTAACAAGCCTGCCATGCTTTCTTGCTGTTCCTGCGTGAAAAACCTCAACGCCACTGCATTCACCAGCTTTTGTAAGTCCTTTTATTGTCTTGCCTTTCTCGTAAGAACCAGGATAACCTCCGGCTGTCATAACCACACAAACGGTAGGCCTTGCGTCAACCTTCATCTCAACCTGATCCAATGTTTGATCGATCGAAGACTCGAAAATATCGACAATATCACTCTTTACCCGCAGAAGTAACGGTTGCGCTTCCGGATCACCGAATCGACAATTAAATTCCAAAACGTTAATTTCCGATCCGGAAATCATAAGCCCAGCATACAGCATACCTTTAAATGGACGGCCCTCAGCAGCCATACCCTCAATGGTTGGCCGCATGATACGTCTCATCACAAAATCAGCAATCTCGTCAGTAACGACTGGAGCTGGCGAATATGCCCCCATACCTCCAGTATTTGGACCTTGATCATTATCAAAAACTGCTTTGTGGTCTTGGGAAGATGGTAAGGGCAAAATGGTTTTGCCATCTGTGAATGCAATGAAGGATGCCTCTTCTCCGGAAAGACAGGATTCAATGAGAATTCTTTCCCCTGCACTGCCAAAGGCCTTATCGGCCATCATAAGATCAACTGCCTGTTTTGCCTCTTCAATAGTTTTAGCGACAATCACACCTTTGCCGGCCGCCAGACCATCAGCCTTCACAACAATGGGAGCACCACACTTATCGATATACTTTTTTGCCTTCTTACTGTCCGAAAAAACCGCAAATGCTGCAGTGGGAATATCATATTTTTTCAGAAATTCTTTGCAATACACCTTACTGCCTTCAAGCTCCGCAGCCCTTTTGGTTGGCCCAAATATCCGCAAATTATTCTTCTCAAATTCATCTACAATCCCAGCCACAAGGGACGATTCTGGGCCAACAACCGTCAGATCGATTGATTCATTTTTTGCAAACCGTACCAATCCATCAATATCGGTCACTGAAATATTTACACACTCGGCAATATTAGCGATTCCAGCATTGCCCGGAGCGCAGTAGATCTTCTCAACTCTTTTGCTTTGTTTAATTTTCCAGACTAAAGCATGTTCGCGACCACCAGAACCAACAACTAGAATCTTCATAATTTCACTCCAGTATCAAATTATTATTGTAATGCGTATTTGAATTATTTAAGCATGTTAGATTTGCCAGTCTGTATTGGCAGATTTGAATGATCGTTGACAAATCGGCGACGAAATATTACATGAATGAATGGTCATTCATGTAATTTGGTGCTTTTATCTAATACGTAAGGTTGCTCTTTTCGAGAATGAAAGCTGAAAATAAGCACTCAAAAATTATTGCTGCAGCAACAAAGGTCTTTGCCAAAAAGGGCTTTTTTACCGCCAGAATATCCGATATTGCAAAAGAAGCCAAGGTGGCTGATGGTACAATCTATCTCTATTTCAATAACAAGTACGATATACTTTTATCAGTATTTGAAGAGGAAGTTGGAAAGATTATTGAAAACACAAAAAAGCAACTGAGCACAGAACCTGACCCCAACAAACAGCTGGAAATCTTCGTCACTGAACACCTCTCAGCTATGAAAAAGAACAAGAATCTTGCCGAGGTTATCCAGATAGAACTCCGGCAAACACACAAAGTGATTAAAGACTACCGTGATAACAAATTTTGCAACTACACTGGAATTATTACAGATATTATTAAAAATGGCCAGAATGCCGGTATTTATCGAAGCGACATAAAACCTGACCTTGCTAAAAGAGCCTTGTTTGGAGCGCTCGACGAAGTCACACGCGTATGGAATGCTTCCCTTGAAACAAACTATACAATTGAAGAAACCACGTATCAACTTTTATCGATCTTTTTAACAGGTATTCAGATCACCCAATCGGGTTCATCTTACTAACCATCCTTTTCCAAGTACTCCTGAAGTTACTGAAAATCAGAAGTACCTATGGCTATCACTTCAAACTCTCTAGTTCCACCCGGGGTAACTGTTCGTACCTCATCACCGACCTCTTTACCAAGCATACTCTTTCCCAAAGGGGACAAGACTGAGATAGAGCCCTTTTTGACATCAGCCTCCTCTGGCCCTAAAAGCTGATACGTAACTTCCTCTTCCGTGTCAAGGTCGAGCAGCTTTACAATAGTGCCAAATACAACCGTTTTGGAACTTACTTTTGAACAGTCGATAACTTCTGCCCTAGCAAGCTTATCCTTGAGTTCGATAATCCTTCCCTCTATGTGCCCCTGGCGATCTTTAGCGGCATGATACTCAGCATTCTCCTTTAAATCGCCATGCTCTCGAGCCACCTCAATTGCTTTGACAACCACACCCCGCTCAATTCGTTCTAATCGGTGTAACTCTTCACGCAATTTTTGATTGCCAGTTTTTGACATTGGTATTCTTGTAACCATCTACTCCTCCATAAAAAAAATCCTGCGAGAATCCGGTTGAAACAGAATCTCTGACAGGAACCATAGTTTAAAAAATAGTACTACCATCGATAGTGAAGAGACAGAGACAATCCTCTCTCTTCAACGAGGTCACTCTTCACAAATGTAACGTTGCCTTTTAATAGGAAATGCGGATTCATTTCAAGGAAAATATCAAACTTACCGGTATAAGTTACGGTTTCAAGATCATCATAACCGATGGTGTTGTCTATTGCATAATAGCTCACACCTCGCTTGGTATCTTGCTGATACCCAAAGAAGTCGTGCTGAAAATGCAGTGTAAAGAGATTTTCTGAAAATGAAGCAGGGCTCCAATATAATAATATTTCGTCCTCGTGATCTTGAACTGAAATTAAATCTGATGGATTTGTATTGGTATTCTCGAAGAATTGATAATCATATCGAAATAAGAGATGCACAGACTCACCGAACAGTCCATATGATGAATATCCGTGAAATCTGTTCTGAGTGTTATCATCACTATTGCTACGATGGTTGAAATCGACACCAAACGTCAGCCCCAACGGGGTTTCGCAGTATAATCCAGCACCAAGTTCCTGCTTGGTAATTCCTTCCTTGAGTGCCAATACTGTGTCATTGACTAGGCTCTTCTCCCATCCAATAAAACTATGGAAATACTCATCAAGCTGGCCTTTAAACTCAATTTTATAAAGAAAGTTTGTGCCATTCCCTCCATCAAACTTCTCAGCTCCCCCGCCAAAGCTTATCTCATAGTCCTTTGTAAACTCATATATCGTAGAACCATACAATAAATTACTTGTAGTCGACGCCGGAGAATTAATCGCTTCATATCGATTATGGGAGTACGCGAGTCGAACGTCTTTGTCGAGTCCAGGAGTAAATCGAAAGGCAGTGCCAGAGCTTATGCTCGCCAAGTCAACAAAGCCATTGTGGCCATCTTTTGATAAATATGCAACATCGATTATATTTTGCGGACTTAACTGAAGGGTACTTCGTTCAATTGACTGTTTTAGTTCCGTTGATGTAGCTCCTGTGGTCTGAATAGCCTCATATACCTGTGCTTCTTTACGATATTTTCCTATCCTGCTATAGACAGTAGCCAGGTCAATTATTCCTTCAGTTGGACCCTGTTCTTCCAGTAATTTTTTATAACTCTGTTCAGCGGAGTAATAATTCCTCTCAAAAATTGCCTTTCTTGCCAGATACTCCGTTGCAATCATTTTTTGCCAGCTATACATTTCATAGTAATCTGCAACAATCTTCCCAGACTCATTTTCCAAGTTGTCGACAAGAAATGCGGGTTCCATCAATTCTGCAATAACCTCAGGTTCAGACTGCAACATCATCATGACGGAATTCCAGAGAGTTTTTTTTCTAGTGAGATAGAGATAATTAATCTTTTTTTGTCGAAATTTTTCTATCAATAATTCGTGAACTGGAGGCGATAAAAGTTTTTTATACACCTGCAAGGCTTTTTCATGTTGTTTTTCGCCCCAGAGAATCCTTGCCAGAGTAAGTAACTCTTCGGTAGCTGCAGGAAGAGGGAGTTCAGTGATGATGATATCGGCACTCTGTATTCCCCCCTTTATATTCTCTAAATATGCTAAACCATTTCCATAGTTACCTTGACGAATCTCAATTTCAATCAGCCGTTTTTGAAAATATGACTCGTCTGGATAACTACTCAATAACTTCAGAAATAATTCCTTTGCCTCAGAGAACTTTCCTCTAGCTATGAGAAGTTTTGCAAAAAGAACGTTGCTAACCACCGAGTCCGGACGATATTTGAGAGCAGCATTGATATGGTGTTCTGCTGAATCTAATTCTTGATGTTCGAGATCAGTTTCTATAACTTCAATGCGTTTGTTGACTTTCGTTTTTAATCCAACTATAAAATCGCCGATTGGCGTATCTTCATTTTTCCTCTTCTCAACTTTCCTTGAAAGAATAGTGCGCAGAGTTAATATTTCAGGATCAAAAACTCCGAACTCGGAATGTTTTTCCAAACGAGCTAAAGCTTCTTTATAATCACCAAGATAATAACTCAGCCAACAACGCTCCTTTTCGAGCTCAGCAATAAAAGGTATTAATTCATTTTTCGATTGTGTTGCCGATATTTCAGCAAAAAATCGTCCGATAAGTGTATCGGCAGCCTCATATTCTCCATCAGCTTTGAGGATCCTTGCTTTAACGAGAAGTCGACGACAGCCATCAGGATCATGAGAAAATTCGAGTTTGCCAGGTGCACTAGTTTTAACTATAAAACTATACCATACTTGGGCGTTTGAAAGATTTTTATCGGCGAGATTATTTTGGGCAAGCAGAAAAAGAACCTCATTAACTGAACGTTTATCTTTTAATAGTTGTCTCAACAACTGCTCTGCTCTTCTTGCCTTTCCTTCACGGCGAAGGCTAACAGTAAGTTGCACATCCATTTTATCAAGGGTTTTCCTATCACGAGCAAAAACCATTCTATATCGTTTTCTTACCTTCTCATACTCTCGAAATAAGAAATTTTTCGACAATTGATCAAGGTAGGCAAGAAACACTTCGCTACTTGGCTGACGCTTATTAACTTTTAATCCATTTTCAAAAAGGATTTTCATTCTCCCGACTTCTCCAAGCGAACCAGCTAATACTATGCTGGATTTACACAATTCAGCGTCACCTGGATCGAGTTGCAAGGCTGCTTCACTTGAAGCAAGAGATTCAATGAGCCGCCCCATTTCCAACTCCACCTTGGCCCGTAAAAGATAATATGATTTTGTTCTCTTATCCTTTTTTAGAACCTTATCCAGATAGACTAAAGCATTTTCATATTGTTTACCTTCGTAATACTTTTGTGCCAACTGCATCGCAATTGTTTCATCTTCTGGATGATGCTTGTGAATAATTGCCAAAACCTCAAAATACTCTTTCAACATACCCTTCTTTTCTAGCATCTCAGCCATTTGAAGATAAATTGCTAACCGATTCGACGTCACTTTAGCAAGATCACTCCACAACAACCAAGCACCATCGTTTTCAACAATCGAAAGAAAATCGTTTGCAAGAATATGTTGAATATTTGCTATGATGTTTTTCGTTTCATTATCGTTGGGATGTTTCTGAAAATATTTTTCAAAATAAATAAGTGCTCTGTCAGGTCTTCCGAGTTTATAAAGACTGATTGCACCAGCCTTTTTAAGAAAAGAGTCATTGTTATCCATCTTCTCAATAAGGTATCCTAGATGCCCAAGGGCTGCCTCATAATCACCTTTGATGAGATAATATTCCGACAATTTATGTCGAAACGGTAGATACTCAGGATGCCTTTTCAGATATTGTTCTAACAAGACACTGCCTTCTTTTTCATCACCAGGTTTATCAAGTAGTTTAATAGCCTGATTTAGAATGTTGTCGTTGACATCTTTTAAAGGTAATATCCTTTTTAATAATTTTAGAGTTTTGTCGTTCTGACCTAATTTATTGGCATCCAGCGCCACTTCTTGTTGTAAACTGAGACTCTCTGGTTGCCTAACAATTAGTAGCTCAGAGAGTGGTAGGGAAAGCTCAATTTTCCCCATGCTCCGCATACTGTTTGCCAATCCTTCCAAGGCTTCAGCAGAAAGCGCTCCTGTCGGATCTTTTTCAAGAACTCTACCAAAATATTTTGCTGCCGATTGCCAATCCTTTTCGTGGATTGCAATCTGACCACACACATACATGTATTCAATATTGTTTGATTTTTTTTCAATTAACATTATAACGATTTTCTTCGCATTCTTATAGTCGCCAATCTTTAAGAGTATTTTGCAGTATTCCCAATTGGCCTCTTCTAAGTTTGATTTCACAGTGAAAAGTTCGGAGTAAACGGCAGCAGCCTGGCGAAATTGTTCCGCCCGCACATGATTCCTGGCTTTATCCCAAAGTATTTTCCATTGGGGTAGCTCTTCCTCATAATCAATGAGATTTATGCTTTTCTCAGGAACAATCAATTCACGGGAATAAGAAGAACTCAAAAGAGAAAAAACCGTCATGACAACGAGGCAGGGAACGAAGATGCGACGAATAACAACTGTCTTCAGTCCAGCAATAGTCATGTCTATCAAAATATTTGCCAAAAGAGAGCCCCTGGTAAAACCTGATCTACTCTTTGCCAATTTGAGGGGAAATGCGTTCTCCTGCCTCAGGATAGATAACAACTATTTATTGAAAATCTATTGGAGGCAGAAAACAAGAAAGAATCACAAAAAACGGGACATAGTCACCTGAAGCAAGCAACCGTTTAGCGGTAAAACTGCATTATTTTCTCGACAACATACCTTTGCATATCTGAAGTGAGTTCGGGATAAATGGGTAAAGCAAGAGTTTCTTCGGCGGCCTTCTCTGCTTCAGGACAACACGCCTGATTTCCAAGTTTTCCCAAACACTCCTGTTTATGCAACGGAACTGGGTAGTAAATTTCACAACCGATATCATTTGCAGACAGCCATTGACGCAGAGCATCACGCTTTTCAACCCGGAGGATGTATTGGTTGTATATGTGTACATTTTTTCCTGGCTTTCCACCACCGGCTTTCTCAGCAAATACGCTTGTTGGGAGCTGAATCTTCCCTTCGGCGGTAAGTCCTGACTCAGTGAAAAGGCGTTTATACAATTCGGCATTTTCAGCGCGCCTTCTGTGCCATCTTTCAAGATAAGGAAGCTTTACTCGCAGAGCCGCCGCCTGAATGGGATCGAGTCGGAAATTTCCACCGACCAATTTATGAAAATATTTTGGGTGAGCACCATGATTGCGTAAAAGGACCAATTTTTCGGCAAAGGCTTTTTCTTGAGTAACGACCATACCGCCATCACCAATTCCCCCTAGATTTTTGCTTGGGAAAAAGGAAAAACAGCCGGCAGTTCCCATTGAACCGGCTTTTTTAAATTCTATTTCTCCGTTTTTAAGCATTGGATATTCCGCCCCAATTGCTTGAGCAGCATCTTCAATAACTGGAAGATCGTATTGTCTCGCTAGATTAAGAATTGCGCCCATATCAGCACATTGGCCATATAGATGAACAGGAATAATCGCCTTAATTTTACGGTCTTTGTCGTCCGCTAATATCTCACCAACTTTAGAGGGATCGATATTAAAGCTAACCGGGTCAATATCCGCAAAAACAGGTACGGCACCAAGCCGTAAAATGACACCCATAGTGGCAAAAAATGAGTAGGGCGAGGTAAGCACCTTGTCCCCGGCCCCAATTCCAAGGCCCATCAAACACACCAAAAGCGCGTCTGTGCCACTCGTCACACCGACACCATGGGCAGCACCTGAATACTCGGCAATCTCCTTTTCTAAGCCCTCAACTTCAGGACCTTGAATATACTGCGTCGACTTAACAACGCGGGTAACCGCAGCAATAAGATCATTTCCGAGGTAGTCTAACTGCGCTTTTAGATCAAGTAGAGGTACTTTCATAATATAACTGTTTGGAATATAATAATCTTTCTGGATATTTTGGGATGAGTGATAGCCACTCGATGTCAGCACGCCAATCAGGGCCTTGAATTAATTACAATCTTCTCTCCATCAAAATAATCAACAATATCAGGCATTTCAGCCTCAAGATACTTTTTCATTTTCTTAAGCAGATTCACTTCTATTTGTCGAACTCGTTCCCGAGATATTTCAAAACGATCAGCAATATTTTGTAGAGTCAATGGCTCATCTGTCAGTAAACGATGTTCAAGGATCATCTTTTCCTTATCGTTGAGCTTCTCTTTAAGAACTTCTATAAGTTCTGACAACTTAACTTTGATCTCTTTCCCGGCGACCATTGATTCAATACCTGGTCCCTCACTGGGAAGAAAGTTTTTCTGTTCATCTTCAGAATCAGATCTTACCGGGCTTTCAAGAGAAACATCCCAGTTATCCATGCGCTGCCCCATCTCCACAACTTCGCGCTCTTTAACATTCAAGCGCTCCGCCAGCAATTTTGGTTCCGGATTAAAACCCTGACCTTCGAGCAGCTTTCTTTCTTTATTGAGACTAAAAAACAATTTGCGTTGAGCCTGAGTCGTACCGATTTTAACAAGGCGCCAGTTGTCCATAATAAACTTCAAGACATACGCTCGAATCCAGTAGGCAGCATAATAGGAAAATTTGACTCCTCGATACGGATCAAATTTCTTTGTAGCCTGCACCAAACCGACATTGCCCTCCTGGATCAAATCCATGAAATTTTGCATCCAATACTTTTGGAAATCCATGGCAACTTTTACAACCAAACGCAAATTGGAACTCACCAGCCGATAGGCAGCGTCTTGATCCCCCTGTTCGCGAAATCGTATCGCCAATTCGTCGGTTTCTTCCCGAGTCAACAACTCATATTGGCTGATTTCCTGAAGATAACGATGTAAAGCTGGATTACTGAGAGCCGGAAGATTTTCCTCATCGGAAACTGCAACAAGCGAATTGTCGTAGGCCTCGTCGATACCATCGACTTCGGTTTCTAAATCTGGATCCTCTAAAGGATCGATATCTATTTCAGGGTCTATAAGGGTATCTTTATTCATTAAAATCTTTCTCCGGAAATTGTGCCCAGAAAATTTTGGCAAGATTTTAATATTACCTTACACGTACGAAAGTGCAATCATATTATGGACAATGTAAGTCAACACCTGGAGCGGTTGCTACATTCTGCTGATCTTATCATAGGTCTCATTGGTTTGAGAATTTTATTTTATTCATCGAACATATGTGCTAAGTATCCGTCAACTTCTTACTCACAATTCATACTGCAGGCAGCAAACCCCGCTGTTTCCGTTTACACCCCCTAACCAATGAATAATATTAGAAACTTTAGCATAATTGCGCATATTGACCACGGCAAATCGACCCTCGCAGACAGGATGATTCAATTTTGCAATCTGGTTTCTGATCGGGAATTCAAGGATCAGCTTCTCGACAATATGGAGATTGAGCGAGAACGTGGAATTACCATTAAGAGCCAAACAATCTGTTTGCCGTACACCGCCAAAGATGGTCAAGAATATTATCTGAACCTAGTCGATACCCCAGGACACGTTGATTTCAGCTATGAAGTATCCAGAGCGCTCAGCTCTTGTGAAGGGGCCTTGCTGCTCATAGACGCTGCTCAAGGCGTAGAGGCGCAAACCCTGGCAAATCTCTATTTGGCTATGGAAAACGATCTGGAAATCATCCCAGTTATCAATAAGATTGATTTGCCCTCCGCAGAGCCCGAAAAAATCGCTCTTCAGATAGAAGAGGATCTCGGTCTGGACAGCGAACTCGTACAATTTTGCTCGGCTAAATTAGGGACTGGAATTCCGCAGCTATTTGAAACCATTGTTACAAAACTTCCGGCCCCCAAAGGTGATGCGAATGCTCCACTGCAGGCGCTTATTTTTGATGCTAATTACGACTCGTTTCGGGGAACACTGATTTCCGTGCGAATAATCAACGGCACTGTTAAAACCGGAGACGTTATTCGTTTCATGGCTAACGGCCGCGAATACAAGGTCGATGAGGTCGGCTTTTTTAAATTGCATAAAGAACCGCAAAAACAGCTTTCCGCAGGACAGGTCGGATATATTCTGGCAGGAATTAAAACGGTTCAAGATACTCGGCCAGGAGATACGATAACCCTGCGGGATGCTCCTGCCTCGGCTCCACTTCCAGGATTCAAAGAAGTTCAACAAGTGGTCTTTTCATCAATTTATCCAATCGACACCGATGAATACGAAGATCTTGCAACAGCTCTTGAAAAGCTTAAGCTAAATGATGCCGCCCTCATCTTTGAAAAAGATTCTTCGGCGGCCCTCGGTTTTGGTTTCCGATGCGGCTTCTTAGGCTTATTGCATCTTGAAGTCATCCAGGAACGACTCGAACGTGAATTTGATATCTCTCTCATCCTGACCGTACCTTCGGTGCAGTACATTTTTCACCTGGCGGATGGAAGTATCAAACATGTCGACAACCCAGCCCATTTCCCCGATCCTAGTCATATTGCCAAGGTCGAAGAGCCCTTTATCAAAGCCACAATTCTCATCCCAGAAAAGTACATGGGAGTGGTGATGACCCTTTGCATGGATCGGCGTGGTGAGAACACCAGTTTCCACTACCCAACACCGGGAAGGATAGAACTCCAATGCGAATTGCCTCTGGCGGAGGTTATTTATGACTTTTATGACCGATTAAAGTCACTTACACAGGGCTACGGGTCATTCAACTATGACATGCTGGACTATCGCAAAAGCGACTTAGTCAAGCTCGACATCCTTGTAAATGGTGAAATCGTCGATGCTCTCTCGCAACTGGTGCACCGAACTAATTCAAGGGCCAGAGGTCTCCACGCCTGCGAGATGCTCAAAGAAGAAATTCCCCGACAGATGTTCAAGATAGCTATTCAAGCAGCAATCGGCGGCAATATAATAGCCAGAACAACCGTGTCTGCACTTCGAAAGGACGTTACCGCCAAATGTTATGGTGGCGATATATCCAGAAAGCGCAAGTTGCTGGAAAAACAAAAGGCAGGAAAAAAACGTATGAAAACCGTAGGCAACGTTGATATCCCCCAGACTGCCTTCCTTGCTGTCCTGAAATCGGAACAAAAGTAACATCACAGCTGAAACGAAGGCATAAAAGGAAACAGTACTGCAGTTTTACTATTATGATTTTTTAGTGACGAACACCGATTGCAGAACCAATCCCCCCAGGACCAATACCAACCCCACCACGGTTGAGAAATATATCTCCTCGCCTACCAGAAAACGAATGAGGAAAAGAGAGGTAATGGGGGCAATAAAAATTAAGTTGGCAATCTTTGCCGTATTATCGGAGTATTTTAGAGCCATTAACCAAAGCACAAAAGAAACCCCCATTTCGAAAACCCCAATATACACAGCTCCCATTAAGCCAGCCAGGGCAACTGTACGAAAACCTTCGGTAAATAGCACATACCCCGTGATCAACGGAACCGCGCAAATAAAATTTAGAAACAGCCCAATCACCGGCTGTCTCTTATCCCGAGTATTCAAAATCCAGTAAAGCGCCCAAATTACGGTCGACAAAAGAGCCAACCCAACGCCTAATGGATTATCAAAATGCAAATCGAGCAAATTTCCTCGTGTAGCAATAACCAGCACACCGGCATAACTCACTGCTATAGCTAGCCATTGCATCCTCCCTACCCGTTGTCCAAGAAGTGGGATTGACAGAATACTTAGGGTTATCGCCCAGGTATAATTTATTATCTGTGCTTGTTGGGCAGGTAGGAGGTCATATGCCTTAAAAAGAATGAGATAATAAAGAAAGGGATTCAAGCTCCCAAACAGCAACGACAGCAACCAATCCTTCCTACTCAAAGCCAGTAGATCCTGTAATTTCTTTTGCAGAATAAGCACCAAAAACAGGACAAAACAGGAAACAACAGATGCGTACATAAGGAGCTCAGCGGGACTGAGGTGCCGCAGACTCAGTTTACTGGCGGTGGCGATCGTCGACCACAATCCAACAGTAATCAGCGCACAAATATATGCTTTTTTTTGATTATTCATCCTGACATCATACGGGTGAAGCCCGCAAAAGTAAACAGTATTGACAAGTTACAGGGTGTTGTTCACTCATCGTTCCCAATCAAAACCGCCTCTTATTAAAAATGCTTAATACTACGAAAACAATGTGATATTATTGAATTGACCACATTGTAAGAGAATTCATATACCTTTCGCTGTTTTTTTCTGCCCTTGCGTGAGCGAAAAAATCTGTAATACAGTGAAGACCTTGCGAGCGACCTAACCTCTCTTAGATACGAGCAGCAACATGAGCGACAAACCTGCAGTTACTGGTGATAGCAGTGAAAAGAAAAAATATCTCGAGCCTACTTTTCATTTTCTCACCCAACTATTAAAAATCGGAGACGATTACACAACCGACAAAATTCCTGTTACTGAATTGGTCAATGGAGGGCAACTGCTTGCCGATTTCCCTAACTTCCATAGATTTGCGGCAAAAGGTTTTGCGAAGACCCCTCTCGAACCAGGTGATTTCACACAATTTTCAGAAGATCAAGATGCGATTATTGCGATAGTCCCTGGTTATCCACGGGTAACAAAGGTCCGTCACGGCGACAGCCCCGATCCTGTAACGGTCATTTCTATTGAGCCCCTTTTCAAAATCTCTCCTAACAACATGCAAGTCACCCTTATCATCCACCCGATGTTGGATGAAGGACATTCTTTATTAAATGAAGATCTTGAAGCCCTTATGGCAGAGCAAAAGATTGTTTTCGGTATCGATCAAGAAGCAATAGCAAATGCAAAAGCCTTTTTACAAAGTGGTGAAAAGGAATTTAACAGCTTCATTATCGCCCGTGGTCAGGATGTCGGTAACAGTTCAAACGCCTATCTCAGATATGACATGGAAATTGGACCTATTGCCGGAAAACTTCTTGAAGACGGTTCTATCGACTTCCGTGAAAGGCGTATAATGGTTGGCGTTCACGCCGGACAGTGTATCGCCACGAAAATTCCTGCAATTCAGGGCGCTCCGGGCATTAATATATACGGCGAGGAAACGCCGGCACCGCCTGGAAAAGATATAAAAATCAATGTACTGAATGATGTAAAATTCTCAAAAGAAACCATGCAGGTCACTGCCACCAAAAATGGCGTACTCTCGATCGTTAACAACAATGTCATCAAGGTGTGTTCCCATCAAGTATTGCTGGGCGATATCGACTTCGAGACTGGTAACGTCGAGAGTATGAACTGCCTAACCATAAGGGGATCCGTTCAACCTGGGTTCAAGGTCTCGGTTAGCGGTGATTTAGAAATTTCAGGAGAAGTTTCCTCAGCAAAAATTACCTGCCATGGAAACATGGTCGTCAAAGGGGGGATTACCGGAAAAAACAGTCTGCTCGAAACGAACGGGGACGCCGACATTAGTTTTATCGAACAGGGCACTCTCAAGTGCGGTGGAATGATCGTTATTCGAAAACAGGCGTATTTTAGTTATATTACTGCCGGTCACGATATCCGTTGTCACCAATCAAGCAAAGTCATGGGTGGCAATTTAATTTCGGAAGGAAATGTCACCATTGGCGATGTTGGTTCCCCCAATTGTGCCCCGGCATTTATTGCCGCAGGTGTAATTGCTGAGCGTGTGCAGCATTTCAACACCCTGAAAACGAGCATCATAGACCAGCAGGATGCAATTATTCGCTGGCTGCAGCGATATCATGGCAGCTCAACCTCCAAAAAAGTCAAAGGCATGGAAAAAGACCTTGCCGATACCAAGCTTCTTTTGTTGCGATTGAATATGATTCCAGGAACGGGTATCTATTCCAAGGCAGGTGGACCAGAAGACAACATAACTGAGCTCACCGAGGAATACGATAGTTCAGGCGGGATAGCTATTGAGAAAATCAAAATAGATGTAACCGGCACCATCTTTGCCGACACCAAAATCCAGATTGGCAATTGTATGATGGTTATTGAAAAAACCGTATCATCAAGGCAATTTAAATTGCATCCAAATAAACGGAGTATCCTCTCGGTGCCTCTGAAAAAATAGCATAAGGACAATAGAACACCTGGGTATATACCTAACAATTTCTAAATCTTGCGAGTATTCTTTTGAGCGGACGTAGTTTTTCACCGTAACGAGCGTGAACATAATAGAGCGGATACCCTAAATAATGAAGAAGCAGTAACACAACGAGGCATCTGGCCCCGGGACCACCGCGAAAGTTGCCCATGGGAATGCATTTCGCCATGAGCGAAAACCTTGCCAGCCTTAAAATCTCTAATCCTTTCAGATCATAACGTTTACCCAGGACTCCATTCATTCGTTAATCTTCCTCCGCAAATGCTTTAAAAAGAACCTGATCCGCAATAGCGGGTCGAATCGCAACCGCAACTGAGGATGGCCCCAAAGTTCGACAATGCCCTTGCCATAAGCCGCTTTGGGTTTTTTGCTGCCGTGAAAGTCATCAAGGTGATGACGGTGCTTAAGATCTGCCACTTCTCTTGCTCTTGGAAAAGCAAGCTTGCTGACGAAGAGATAGTTGAGCCACGGTTTCCAGTCATCAAAAGAATATCCCAGGAGCGCCGCGGCGGCACCAAATCTCCCTGCCGAATCTATTATCCCCTGCTGTAGAGGGGCAAAGTAGCCATCCTGTTCCTGTTCTGCTTTGCCGATAGCATCGTGTGTTTGTCTGAATTCCAGCTCAAATCCGTCCTCGGTCAATCGATAGCCATTTAAGGTCGGATGCGGTGCTCTACACGCTTCTTCAAATATATCCTGGGCATAAAAGAGTGTGCTGGCAGCAAGATCAAAGCGATTTCGATCATAGAGTATTCCCTTGATAATGTTTTTTTCACTTTCAGGATAAGGAATACCCCGGGTAGCACCGAACAGGAGTCCGTGACAGGTAGGACAGTCAGGCCTGTGGGCGATCGCCTCGAAGAGAAAACGTTGAATGGTTCCCAACCAACCGATATCTACCAATGCGACATCCCTGTGGTCGAACAGGCCAACCTTTGCAAAGTACCTTTGCATAGCCAGGCTAGCCGCCTGGGTTTGCCGTTTAACCTCCTCTTGAAACAGAAGGTCATCAAGGAGTTCCTCAAATCTTTTTCGGTCTTCGGGATCATATCCATCGTGGATGTGGCTGAGACAGGTATCAATCTTCAGGGCATACCTTGCCAGATGAGATGAAAAGACCTCTGGCTCAAGGCTGAAGATCCGGCACACATCACGGAAATCGCGGTTTCCGGGAGGGAGAAAGGCAATATCGGCATTATTTCTTGT
Organism: Desulforhopalus sp.; assembly: GCA_030247675.1. Classification (NCBI taxonomy): domain Bacteria; kingdom Pseudomonadati; phylum Thermodesulfobacteriota; class Desulfobulbia; order Desulfobulbales; family Desulfocapsaceae; genus Desulforhopalus; species Desulforhopalus sp. The sequence continues at coordinate 280,769 of JAOTRX010000005.1, forward strand.
TAGCCCCTGATGGGCACAAGAGGCCCCGGCCAAGGCCATTCTGCTGACATACAGATACTCTATTTCCGGCAAGCCCCCTTCTGGGTACAGGAGCGGCATCATTTTCTCCCAATAGCGTTTGAACGTCCAACCCTCCCGAGAAAAAAAGAATACTTTCGTTATTCCCTTTTCCAGACAGTATCTGGCAACCTGTTGCACAAATATCCCAACCAGAGGTCCAATAAAATTGTACCCTTCCGAATATAGCGGTAAATTTTGGGTAACTTCGGCCTCCAGAGGCGCCATGATCTGCTGCAACGCCCTTCCCCGCCAAAAGGGTTTCCCATCACTGTAGTTGAAATAGCGCTGCATTATTGACTTCCGCTGCGCCTCACGGGGATCCTCAATGATCATCGCCTCAATGCCCGCTTCAACAGGCCGCAATCCATCAGAAATAGGGTTGTCTCCGATATGTAACCACGCTTTGGGGTTGAGGGTGTATTTTTCACTCATCATCGGATAGGCTTTGCCGGAGGCCTTTGCCAAAAATGTATCTGCTGACGAAATGACATCCTCTACCAAGGTACCTATCCCAGCATGATTGACTAACTGTTTAAGATAGACAGCAGGCAAATAAATATCAGAAATTATAAATATTCTCTTTCCAGCTTGATAGAGTTCACCCATCCAGTCTATGAGCTGTTGGCGTGGAACCAACATCGAGTTTTCCATGGCCATTTCGTAAGCGGCCACCTTCTCCAACAGCTCGGGATAGTAGTCGGCCTGAAATATTTCTGCCAAGAGTTCACCCATGAAATCGGGATAGCAGGCCTCATGGTCGATAAAATTCTTGCTGGTTTCTACCCGGTGTCTTTGTTCAATACTGTCACGAAGTTTCTGGACTCTGTACCACTTCCAATCCAGGCCATTTTGTGAGGCAAGATCAGCAATATATCGAGCAACGGGCAATTTGACCAGATCGGGATTATGTATTCGGCGAACCAGGAGTGTGTCAAAAAGATCAAAGGATACAACTTCTTTGTCCTTTGCCTTTTGCCGTCCGGATTCAACTAGAGACTTCAAAGAGTAATAGGTAGTAAATTCCATATATTTTCAATATGTTCTGTATTGCAGACAGATAAAATCGCTGTCAACAGCTATCATTTATCAAAAAGGATCTGATCGCTTACCAGCAGCCCAACAAACCGACGTCCAACACCCCATGCAAGTTTTGGCATCGGTTCATTTAGGCAATTACGATGGATCTATCTGGTTTTTTTTGAGATCCATACCTTCAAACTCTTCATCAATTCCTTGAAGGCTGGACGTACACCTAATAGCCGCTGTGGTTCAAGAATTCTCTTTACCTCATGCAGCTCATTGCCAAGCTCAATTAACCGCTCGGCACCGGCATAAATATATTTTTCACAGGATTCTGGAACCTTAGCTGCCATGTATTTCATAATAAGCTCCTGATCCTGTATCCTCCCGGTTATGGCAGCTTCACCCAGGGTATTTCCCGAATGAATACGGTAATACAGAAGTTTCTCCCCATCGAGATACTGCACCCCATCAGGAAAGGCGAGCATCATTCTGAATATGTAATCGTAGTCATGCAGATATCTTAAAGAACAAAAATTACCAACAGTCCGCATCGCCTGGGCAGTCATAAATAGATTCGATGTCGTCACCATAAAGTTACCTTTCAAAAATGCCGCATAGATATCTCGACAGTCAAAATACCAGGCTCTGTTTTTCCGGTGCCAGACATTCCAGCCAAATTGAGGATCGGTGTATTCATCACCAACATCGGAAATGGGTATGACATCCGAGAAAATGCATTCTGCCTTTCGCTTCTCGCTTTCCTTAAGGAGCCTTTCCAAACGATTCAACGCATAGACATCATCCGAATTCAAAATGGCAATGTATTTACCTTTTGCCAGGGACAAACCACGATTGATTGTGTTGTAGGCATCCTTGTTTTCTTGATGAAGATAGGTCAGACGCGTATCGGAATAGCCTTTTACGATCTCGCCAGTATTATCGGTAGAACCGTCATCAATAACAATCAGTTCAAGGTCAGATAGGGTTTGCTGCAGAACACTGTCAACTGCGGCCCCGATGAATCGTTGATGATTGTATGCCGGGATGATGACCGTTATAAGTGGTTTGGTTGAAGTCATCTTAGGTATTGTATTCTCAATGCGATGGTTTTGTGTTAATGCATGTATCTGAAAATGCAGGGACTTTCAGTGAAAACACGCCGTGTACTCCTGCGGTAGCGAAATCAAAAGTGTCCTTTCCTAATGAAATAGACCTTTCTCGTCAAGGAATAGTTTGTCCTTCAGGTACGGCTTTCGATGATTTATCAATTCTTTGCCGCGTACTCAAGTGATCTTAGCTCACACCAGCCACTACTCCTTCTCACTTAACGCCTCTTTATCAAGGAGGTGAATCGTTCTCCCGTTTACCTTGATCAACCCCTCTTCACTCATCTTGGCAAAGATTCTTGATAAGGTTTCTGGAATAGTGCCTAAAAGACTTGCCAGTTGTCCTTTTGAAATGTCGAGTTCAACGACATCCTTTTCCCCTTGCTCACTGCTTAAATACACAAGATAATTAGCTAACCGCGCCGGTACTTCTTTTAGCGACAGGCTCTCGATTTGGCTGGCGAATCGCCGCAGCCGCATCGACAATACCGCCAACATATTCAGAGAAATTGAAGGGTTCACTTCGACCAGTTGGACAAAGCGGTCACGAGGAAAGAATATGGTTTTGGTCTTCACCAGCGCCTCAGCGCTGGCAGGAAACGGTTGACCGTAAAAGACCGGAACCTCACCAAAAGGCTCCCCTTCCCCAAAAATATGGAGAATATGTTCTTTACCGGCCGGCGACACCTTGAAAATCTTGACCCTCCCCTCACCAACCATATAGAAACCAATGCCTTTGTCACCTTCAAAAAAAATTGATTCCCCTCTTTGAAAGGTTTTCTCGACAGCTATTGCTGCAATATCTTCAAGCTGTTGGGAAGGGAGTCCGCCAAAAAGCAAACTCGTCCCTATGATCTGTTTTTTATCCATGGTAAATGATCTTCTGAGTTGATTGACGGACAATTCGTCCAGGTATGCCACCGTAAACGTCCCGGTATCTGAAGACGTACTCCAGGCGACTTTACCAATAATTGTAGATAAAAACACCCTTAGATAGCTTAAATGTGGAGGCGCATAATCTGAAAAAGTGGCCGTCAGGCATCACTTCCTGTCTCAATACCGTATGATACCTCCACGAAAAATCATTCATATCGATATGGACGCATTTTTTGCCTCCATCGAGCAAAGAGACAATCCCTCTTTCCGGGGGCAACCTCTCATCGTAGGAGGTAAACCGGCTAGCCGGGGAGTAGTCGCTGCTTGCTCCTATGAAGCTCGCACATTCGGTATACATTCGGCGATGCCTTGCTCAAAGGCAGCACGGTTGTGCCCTGCAGCTATCTTCACCCCTCCCCGAATGGAAAGATATCTGGAGGTTTCCAGACAACTCATGGAGATTTTTCATCAATACACAAACCTTGTCGAACCGCTTTCTGTTGATGAGGCCTTTCTCGACGTGACAGGCTTTGGTGCCGACTCTTCAGCAACTCTCCTGGCAAAAGATATTTGTATGAAAATACAGCAAGATCTGCATTTGACGGCATCTGCGGGAATTTCTTTTAACAAATTTTTGGCAAAGGTGGCTTCCGGCTTCAATAAACCAAACGGCCTGACCACCATTGCACCGGAACATGCACAGCAATTTCTTGATTCACTACCGATCCGTAAATTTTTTGGCGTCGGCCAGGTAACCGAAAGGAAGATGCGCCAAATGGGTATCCATAACGGCCATGATCTTCGTCAGTGGCAGGCAGAAAAGTTGGTCTTCCATTTTGGCAAGATCGGGTCTTTTCTTTATACGATGGTCCGTGGCATAGATGATCGTCCGGTCGAACCGGCAAGAATCCGCAAATCGATTGGCGCTGAAACCACCCTCCCTCACGACACCACTGATCTTACTGAAATACATATAATCTTATACGATCTCGCCGGTGAAATAGAAAAATCATTAGCAAAGAAAAAAAAAGCCGGTTTTACCCTGACGTTAAAGGTGAGATATAAAAATTTTGCAACAATTACCAGATCTATAACCATCCGAAATGCTATGAGTTCTGCCGACGACATCCTTCCTCTCCTGCCCGGTCTCCTCTCTGCTACCCAAGCGGGAATTCTGGCAATTCGCCTCCTCGGCCTCTGTGTATCAAAACTTACCGACAAAAACAATCTGCCCCGCCAGTTGAAATTACCGTTCAAAAACCGATAGGGAGAGATTACTCTGTTGTTCTTGTATGCATTATGGTTATCGTTACCCACAAATATTAAATTTACGGAAGGGACCTAAGCCAATACGTGCTTCCCTGGATACTGCTCCAGCCTTTTCAAGCTCATGTTGGTTTTTTAATAGATTCTCAGACAGGTTATTGATTCAGTTTTTTTGCCTCGGTTTTACGTCTGGAGCGCCTCTTCTCCCACCCTTATCTCAATTGAATTTTTGAATAATTGTATGAAAGATCTCATTCTGGCAATCCTGAATATCTTTAAATATGTTGGCAAAATATTCACATTTATCAGAAATCTTTTCTTCAACACCTTGCTCTTTGCAGCATTGGCGATATTCTTGCTCACCTTTATCCCAAAAGAGGTAGCGCACATCCCTGTGCAAAGCATTCTTCGGCTTGATATATATGGTGATATCGTCGAGGAAAAACAGATGGTTAGCTCAATTGAACAAGTCCTCGGAGATTCTGTTGATCCGGAATCGACCCCAGCGGAAACCGTCCTGCAGGATATTCTTGATATCATCGACAGTGCCGCAACTGACAACCGAATTACTGCCCTATTGCTCAACCTTAAGCATATGGACAGTGCCGGCCTGAACCAGTTGCAGATGATCGGCCAGGCCTTGGTCAAATTCAGAAAAACGGGCAAGACCGTTGTTGCCGCCGAAGACTACTACACGCAAGCACAGTATTATTTAGCATCCTATGCCGACAAAATTTTCCTGAACCCGATGGGTGGTGTAGATATCCACGGATTTGGCGTATATCGCCTCTACTTTAAAGAGGCAATGGAAAAACTGGCCATCAATTACAACATTTTCAAGGTCGGCTCCTATAAATCGGCACTGGAGCCATTCACCAGGAACGACATGTCACCGGAGGATCGCAAGCAAAATGACATCTGGCTTTCAGCCCTCTGGAAGGTTTACAAGAATGACATCATCCAACAGCGAAAATTATCGCAGGAAACCCTTGATAACTATACTGCCAATATTACCCAATCCCTGCAAAACACCAAGGGTGATACAGCACAACTCGCTCTCCAAACAGGTTTGGTTGACCAGCTGGCAACCAGAGAAGATGTCACCAAACACCTGACCACTTTGGCAAAAGCTGTCCATAATGAACCGCCCTTGGTTGCTTCATCTGAGTACCTGAGCACCATCACCCCTTCCTACGGACAAATCGACTGGCAAGGCGATAAAATTGGCCTTATCATCGCTGAGGGCAATATCCTTCCTGGCAAACAGCCGCCGGGTGTTATTGGCGGCGATTCTCTGGCGACACTGATCAAAAAAGCTCGTGAAGACAAGCAGATTAAAGGGCTTGTTCTGCGAATAAATTCTGGTGGTGGCTCTGCATTTGCTTCTGAGATTATTCGCCAGGAATTATTACTGTTTCAGAAGAAGGGCAAACCGGTAGTAGTTTCAATGGGGGCTGTTGCTGCCTCCGGTGGCTACTGGATTGCCGCCGATGCAGACGAAATTTGGGCCTCCGAAGCAACCATTACCGGCTCGATAGGCATTTTCGGGGCTATACCAACCTTTGAGAAAACCCTCTCTTCCCTTGGTATACATAGCGACGGCACCGGAACCACCCCGCTTGCGGCAGGTCTCGATCTTACCCAGCCCCTGCCGGAATCACTCAAAGGCGCTATCCAGTTAGCAATTGCTTATAGTTACGATCAATTCTTACAAATCGTCGCCACCGGCCGAGAGATCGAGAAAGCTCGGGTCGCCGAGCTAGCCGAGGGCCGGGTATATGATGGCAAAGCGGCCTTGTCTCATGGCCTCGTTGACAAGCTAGGCTCCATCGATGAGGCCGTTGAGGCGGCGGCCAAATTAGCTGATATTACCGACTATAGTACCGAGTACATACGCTCTGCACCAACTGTCAAGGAGCAGCTGCTGCAATTCTTTACAACTCATATCGGGTCACTAATCTCCGTCTTTGCTGCCCATGAAAATTCACTGCTCAATAAGATCAATAAAATAATGGCAGACAAGTTTGACGAGCTAGCTTTCCTCGATGATCCCCGCGGAATTTATGCGCACTGTCTCATAAAACTGACATTCTGATTTTAGTACCTTTAGGGGAAAATAAAAATGACTGGGTAGTGTCTTCGCTCAAGCACTTACTGGGATGGAAATGGAATAGGCAAAAAAATGGAGCAACGCCTTCAATAGTTTCAGACGCTGCTCCATTTTTAGATTTTCTTTCGCGCAGAATGAGAGTCCGGCGCCAGCTCTCATCTAGGATTGAAACCCAGACTCATCCTCGTAATCGAATTCCGGAATTGCATTCATCGTGAGATCAAGCCACTCCCATGGGGCATCAAGGATTTTGAACCCGATCTCAACACGCCCATGTGTAGCCTCTGTCTTTTTCCAACACGGCTTCGCCAGCAAACGGTAATGCTTACCCCCTCCCGACAAAATAGCCGTATAAGTGTGTTTTTCGGCATTAAACGAATCAGGAATTCCAGTCATCCTAAACCCGCCGATCGAGAGGTCCTGAATATTACCACCGATTACACTCTTCCCATCGGCAAGATCACCAACAAATCCGGACAACCCAGCCCTCCGGTATTTCCTTCTCATCTGACCAAACCGAAAATCGCTACCCGAATTCGTGAGTTTTTCCAATTGCTCCATGGCGCTCTCCTTCCATCACATAGCAAAATGTTGTGTAGCAACCCTGCATTTATTATATCTTTGCTAAAATTATATAGCATCTCCATCTGGTAATAAACACAGAAAAACATACCGGACGTCATTCTGTAACAACTGAAACCCGTTTCGACATCTTTTTGGAATCTCCGCTAGGGAGGACTTTGGCCACTGCCAGCCGTGAATTATCGAAATATTTTTCGGCAAGTTGATGAAGGTCCTTCTCATTGACTGCCGAATAATCACTGAGGATTGTTTTCGGCCACTCGAATAACTGGGGATATCTGCTGGAAAGGGCGAGCACTGACGACAGCCAATAGCGATTGGTTCGGATTGTGTCGGTGATCGAAGTTACCATGGGTCTTTGCGCTCGAACCAGCTCATCGGTACTTATTCCGTCGACTTTTAATCTTTCTGATATTTCGATAATTTCCTTGATTATTGCTTCTTCTGTGCCGGGCTTTACAATTACCTGCGCCATCAAGAAGCCGAAACCCTTGTATACCCGACTATTATAACTCGACACAGTCGGCGAATAGGCCGCTCCCATTTTTTCCCTGATAACTTTTCTAATCCTGTCCTCAAAAACATCGGACAACATCTGCAGTCTTCTTGTCCGGCCGATGTCCCAAAAATCATCGGTTGGCCAGGCCACCACAATGAGAGACTTGTCTATCGAAGTGTTGACATCAACCAAAAGCTTCTTCCCAACCGGAAAGCGAACCTCTGCCGTATCGGGAATGCGTGGGCCTTGCAGGGAAACCCCGCCAAAATACTTACTGAGGCAGCGTACGACTTCAGCGGAGTCAAAATCTCCAACGACGGAAAGCTCCAAATCCCTTGGCTGAGTAAAGCTTTTGGCCCACTCTGCCAAATCCGCATACTGTATGCTGGCGACAGCATTCCACGGAGGAAGACCAAAGTGCTGATTACCGGCGGCCAAAAAAGGCTGCACATCAAGAGCCATAGCTCCATCGATTTCCTGACTGAGTTTTTGATACATCTGTTCCACTTTTTTCCGGACGTTGCCGAACTGATTCTCCCGAAAGCCATGATCATACAGAAGGGTATGAAGCATCTGCACCAAGAGTTCAAAATCTTTAAACAAAGAATTGCCAGACCAAGAAAAGGCAGTCTCCCCGATGTGAAATTTCAAACTTACTGAACTGCCTGCTATTATCGTGTCAAGCGCTGATTGAGAGAGGCGTCCCGAACCAGAAACATTTATGATATCCTCAGCAAGCATTGCCATTCCCGATGAGGGTTCACTTTGTTCACCATTTCCATAGCTAGCCAAGATCTGAACACTGTTTTTCTGAAAATCAGTCTTTTTGAGATTGATGATCAAACCATTGGCTAGAACAAGTTTTTGTACGCCTATTTCTTTGAAATGGCTAGTTTTGGGTTCTTGTTCCGGGAAAGCCGCAAGAGGGAGATAGGGAAAGGTGTCGTTGTTTCTCGCCACCGGGCCGACGATTTGTTCCTGAACTGATTTCCTGTATTGATCCGCAACTACCTTCGCCCCATCTTCTGGAAGTTCTACATCGCCAGTCACCGATACCAGCCTGCTATCGTGATTCCATACCTTGCGGAATTGCCTATTGACCTGGTCGACAGTGATCTGTTCGACGATTGGACCGTACAAAGCTTTTTCCTGTTGAGGAGACTGATATACCCGATTGCTCCCCAAATGCCGGAGTAGCTTTTGGGCCAGCATCCGCGAGTCTTCCGTTTTGGCGGTGAGGACATTGGAATCCAACTCAGCAAGTATCTCCTTTCTGCTCCGCAGCACTTCCTGCTCGGTAAAACCATACTCAATTGCCTGCCGAAGTGTTTTATCAAGTAAACCAAGACTTTCCTGCCATTTCCCGGCATCCGTTTGTGCCGATATTGCTCCGTAACCGATCCTATCAATGATATCGTCGGCATTAAAGGTGGCACGAGAAAAGGGTGGTTTCTTTTCTTCCTGTACCTGCTGCAACCGATAGCCCATAATCATCGTCCCCATCAATTGAATAAGCTCCTCCTTCTCCAACTCCAGCGAGTCATTCCTCGGCTGCAGGTCCCAGAATGACTCGATAGACACATTGGTTTTACCGAGCTCAGGTTCGTGGTGATAGAAACCCTCAATACCCTTATGTGCTAAGCTCCCGAATTCAGGATAACCAGGCCTTTTTCCAGCGGAGCTTAGTTGCGAAAAATGTATCTCAATAAGCTTCTCGGCGACCTTAGGTTGCATATCCCCGACGACGATAAGTATCATGTTTTCAGGATGATACCATGTGTCATAAAAGGATTTCAGAATAGCACGATTGGCACCCTGCAGACTGCTTTCCGTGCCAATCACCATCCGTTTGGCAATTTTTGTCCCGCGAAATGCGTATTCCATGCTGGCAACCTGCGTTCTATACGCAGCAGAATCGCGGGCGCGCTTCTCGGCGAGGATTACTCCTCGTTCCTGGTCGATTTGGTCCTCCTCAAGCTTGGCCCGCCGGGCATAATCGGCCATTACCGAAAAACCGGTATTGAGTTCCTTTTCCGAGCCGTTTGGCAGCAGGATGTTATAGACAGTTTGATCAAAGGTTGTATGGGCATTGGCATCGCTCCCAAAATTCATCCCAATGGATTGAAAATATTCAACGAGACTTCCTGCCGGAAAATTTTCCGTCCCTTTAAACATCATGTGTTCGAGAAAATGTGCGAGTCCACGTTGATCATCGTTTTCGTGCAGTGAACCAGCTTGAATATAAAGGTCAATAGCTACGCGATTTTTCGGTTCTTGATTTTTTAATAAAATGTATCGAAAACCGTTGGCCAGTGTCCCGTAATGTAATTCCGGATCAGGGGCAAGATCACTAACCGTCCATGGCCAGTTGGAAAGTGAGTCTGAGGTACCGCCGTAAAGGCTTGAGGCAAAACTTGTAAGTACCAGAAAAACGCTCGAAATGAGCCATAACCGCATGAAAAACTTCTTTACCAAAAATCTCTTCATTTGTTCTATTTCCCTAGTATTTTCTGAATATTTTGCACTGTACGCCAGAAAGACTTCATCAAAAAACAAACCGCCAAATACCGATAGGCCACCAATCCCGCCCCTAGCCTGGGGTAATTATAATGCTCAATCGTCACCGCGTAACTCCAGGCAACATACATTCATTGCTTATGGGAAATAAATCTTATATCCTAGTAGATTTGTCAGTCGATTATTTCCTGTTCCCTTCCCGAAAAACACCTTTTTTTCATAACAGGAGTGGTGTAGAAGTAGGGCCTCTTCTTACCATTTCGCGATATTCTTGCCATTTATTCTAACTCTTTATGAAATTAAAACATAAACTCGAATACATACTCCTCCGGTCAGTTGTCTTTTTTATCAACCTTCTCCCCGTTCCGATAATCCTGTTCCTGTGCACAACTATCGGATATCTCGCCTGGGTGATCTTCCCCTTCCGTATCAAGGTTGCCTATAAAAACCTTTCCACGGTATTTCCGGAACTGGACCATGACGGCAAGCTGCGACTGTTGCGAAAAGTATATCTACAATTTACCAGAACCTTTGGTCTGGTCTTCATTCTACACCGCAAGAGTCTTACCAAACTGGTGACTCATGCTCGAATATCCGGGAGAGACCAGATTGATGCCGCACTACGGCAAGGCAAAGGCGTAATTCTGACCACCATTCATGCCAGCTGGTTTGAGGCCTACTTTGCCTGGTTCAATATCGCCGGGTTGCCGACTAGTCTAATCTACCAAAAACAGAGCAACCCTCTTTCCGATGAATATTTTGTACGCCAGCGATGCCGCTATGGAACAAGCCTGGTCCATCTCAGCAGCTATGACGGGATGAAGGCCTATGAGAAGGCCCTGACCGATAATAGATTGCTCATCGTCAGTCTTGATCAAAGCTATACCAGTCGCGGAACCAGGGTGGAATTCTTCAACCGGCCATTGGCATGCGCCAAAGGGGCCGGTATCCTCCGTCTGCGTAGCGGCGCTCCGGTCTTCACCAGTGTCTATTACATGAAAGACGGCGAGCTGCATATCGATTTCGCTGAAGTTCAGCTGCCATATTATGACGCCATCAACGAGGAAAACATCCAAGACATCTCGTCTCGTTGCCTCAAACTTTATGAACCATTTATCAGGCAGTATCCGGAACAGTGGTTTAGCCTCTTCCATCGCCTCTGGACTAAAAAGGATTATCCACCGGTAAAGCGTTCGTTCAGGCAAATATTCTTTTAGCGAATAGCAGGTTAAAAAATTGGTAATAAAAACCAGTATGGAACCGCCCAATAATTACCCGGCTTCGTTAAAGCCACCCAAATATTCCTTTAATATTCGAGGCCTCTAGTGTATTACTAGAGACGTTCTCCACAAAACAAGAAACCACCCCGGCAGTCGAAAGCTTCTTCAGTTTCCAACTGCCTTTTTCATTTTTAACGGCGTCCCATCCACTCATGACAAACAAAGAAATTATCAAGCGATTATATCTGGTTATAAAACCATATCGATACAAACTCCTCACGGCAATGCTGGCGATGATTTTCGTGGCCGGTTTTACCGGGTTGCAAGCCTACCTGGTAAAAGACCTGCTCGACAAGATCTTCATGGAAAAAGACATCTTCTTCCTGAAGCTTTTGCCACTGGTCGTCGTCCTCATTTTCTTTTTGAAAGGCGTGGCCTATTACATCTACACCATGCTTCTGGAGCGGGTCGGCCAATCGGTGATTCGTGACTTTCGCCTGCAGATCTTCAACCACATTCACAAGCAGTCGCTGTCCTTCTTTAACAAGATGCCGACCGGAACACTGATGTCCCGCATTGTTTCCGACGTCACCCTGCTGCAACAGGCTGTATCCAATGCCCTGGTCGGCTCGGTGCGTGACTTTTTTCAGGTTATTATCCTTCTTGGCGTGGTCTTTTTCATGAACTGGCGTCTAGCGATGATTTCCTTCGTCGTCTTGCCGGTCGCAGCGTATCCGATCATTAGATTCGGAAGACTGTTCAGGAGATTGAGCACCTCAACCCAAGAGGAAGTGGCCAATGTTTCAAATATCCTTCATGAAACCATCACCGGCAATCGCATTGTCAAGGCCTTTTCCAAGGAAGAATACGAGGGCAATCGATTCCTGCAACAGGTGAGTAAACTCTTTTTTCTCACCATGAAAGACGCAAAGTATCGCTGCATGCAGCATCCGCTCATGGAGTTTATCGGCGGGGCGGCGATTGCCGTTATCATCTGGTTTGGAGGAAACGAAGTAATTAATGGTGGCGCCACTCCTGGCACCTTCTTTGCCTTTCTTACGGCCTTGATTGCTGCCTACGAGCCGGTGAAGGGAGTTACCCGGATCAACTCTGCTATTCAGCAGGGACTTGCTGCTGCAACCCGGGTCTTTGCTATTCTCGACATTGAACCTGAAATTCAAGATAAAAAAGATGCCTTTCCCCTTCCACCTTTTACCTCTTTGATCGAATTCAAGAACCTTACCTACCGCTATGATGAAGAATCGCCGGTGCTTACCGATATCAACCTCTCCGTTCCGGCGGGTGAGGCCTTGGCAATAGTCGGTCCCAGCGGTGGCGGGAAAACCACCTTCACCAATCTCATTCCTCGTTTTCTTGATTTAAAGGAAGGGAGCATAATTATAGACGGCAACGATATCCGCGATGTCACGGTTGCCTCGCTTCGAGGTCAAATTGCCATGGTGACGCAGCAGACAATTCTTTTCAACGATACTGTGCGAAACAACATTGCCTACGGGGACCTGCAGGCATCAGAACAGGAGATCCGGCAGGCAGCTCAAGCCGCTTATGCCCTGGATTTCATTGAGGCCCTGCCCCTGGGATTCGATACCATCATCGGCGAGGGAGGAGCCAGGCTTTCCGGCGGTGAACGTCAGCGTGTATCCATAGCCAGGGCCATTTTGAAAAATGCGCCAATTCTTATCCTTGACGAAGCGACATCGGCTCTTGACACCGAATCGGAGCGAGAAGTCCAAAAAGCCTTAGAAAACCTCATGAAGGATCGAACAACTTTTGTTATAGCTCACCGTCTCTCGACTATTAAAAACGCCTCACGAATAATCGTTATAAAAGATGGGCGGATCGTTGAGCAGGGCACCCACGATACACTTATCGCCCTGAAAGGTGAGTACGAACTGCTTTACAATATGCAATACAAATAAATGCCAGTGGCAAAGGAATAATCTCGACGTACTTCCAGTCGATAACTCAGCAACCCAAGTACAGATGACGGCATAATGAGAAAACTCGGCCAGTTTCGCAATATGACCAAGACAGCGGGGGTTTTCTGCATCGTTCTCTGCTGCTTTTTCATCCCCTTCTCTACTTCTTTGATGGGGGCAACCGCGTCGCTTGCCGTGGTATTTTGGCTATTATCCGGCGATGTTCTTACCCTTCCCCGGCTATTGCAACAGAACGTGTCGGCATTCTTGGCAATTGCCCTGTTTTTGCTGCTTGCAATCGGTGTTTCGTACTCTGCCGCTCCCCTAAGTGACGCCCTGGCATTTCTGAAGAAATATCGAGAGTTGGTGTATTTTGCCATGGTTGTTTCCCTGTTCCTGGCAAATGATGGTGCAGCAAAACTGGCGGAAGACAGCTTTGTCGCAGGATGTATCGTTCTTTTATTTGTCTCCTACGGAATCTTTTTTTCGATTATCCCTTCTGAGCGCTTTGGCCATTCGATCGTCTATCATATTACCCACAGCTTTTTCATGGCCATTCTGGCCTTCTGGTGCCTGCAAAGGGCCTTCGACTCCAAACAGTACATTTATTTCTGGCTAGGGATTTTCGTAGCGACGTCAATCAACCTTTTTTATATCGCACCCGGCCGTACCGGCATGCTGGTGTATCTTGCATTGGTAGTTCTCTCGGTATTTCAACGTCTTTCCTTGAGGAAATCAGTACTGGCAATATTTTTGGTCTTTTTGGCGATCGGCATCGCTTTTTCCACATCAAGTAATTTTTCCAACCGCGTAACCGAGGCCATTAAAGAGGTCAAGGAATACCATGCCTCGTGGTCGCGGACATCTCTTGGAATGCGCTTGGACTGGGTTCGTAATGGCTTAGAGCTCATCGAGCAAAAGCCTGCCTTTGGGCACGGCACGGGATCGTTCCGGATAGTTCAAGACAAGATGTTGAAGAAAAAACGCGACCATTCCCTGCCAACCGACAACCCGCATAACGAATACATTCTTATTGCCGTTCAGACAGGTATTGTTGGCCTGTTTTTGTTCGTGACCCTTCTTGCTTCACAGTTTATTTCAACTTTCAAGCTCCAACCACAGAGAAGGTATTTATTGCAGGGGGTGATCGTCGCTGTGGCAGTAGGCTGTTTGATGAATTCGTTTCTTTTCGACTCCCATCCCGGCCATTTTTATGCAATAATATCTGCCATTCTTGCTGTTCCGGCGGTAAAACCCACCTCCTTGCAATTTAGACGGTAGCTGAGTCTTCTTCGCCCACAGGCAGAGTCACCCGCACTTCGGTGTACTCACTTTCGACACTGGCGATCTTGATCGTACCACCATGTTCCTCAACTATCTTGGCCGACAAAGCAAGGCCCAAACCGGTGCCGGTACTCTTGGTCGTGAAATAGGGGTCGAATACCCGCTGCAGATTATCCGGGACTATTCCTATGCCATTGTCGCGAATAATGACGACTATCATTCCACTTTCTAATTGGGCTTTGACCGTCAGACTTCCGCCATCAGGCATCGCCTGTATGGCATTGAGCAGGAGATTCAACAGCACCTGTTTGAGTTTGTCCGGATCGACACAGGCTTCCGGTAAATCTTCGGCAATTCCGACTGTAATCGATATATTATAGGACTCGGCATCGACCTGCACCAGGGAAACGGTTTTTTCGATAATATCGCCTATTCGCGTCTGTTCCTTTTTAAGCTGGCCCGGCCTGGCATAATCGAGTAATTCTCCGATGCTGCGATTCAATCTCTCCACCTCTTTCACGAGAATCTCGGCATTTTCTCCACTACAACCGGTGGCTGATACTTGCGATTGCAACAGCATCGCCAGGCCTTTGATCGAACTTAAGGGGTTTCTCAGCTCATGGGCAACTCCAGCCGCCATCTTCCCCAGGGCCGCCAAACGTTCACTTCGCTGCAATTCCTTTTCAAGGAGCTTTACTCCGGTGAGATCCCTGATAAGCAAGACCTCCCCTGCCAAACCACCATCAGCATCCCGAACAACAATCGATGCCAGACTTAAGGTCATCGGCTTTTTCGGATCACTGTCTAATAAAATTTCTTTTTGTCTTTCTCCCTGTTCGCCGCTAACATCACCGGCAAACATCCTTGCCAAACCGGCAGGAAGGCAAATCTCCGGATTTTTACCCTTAATCCGACCGACATCCAGGCCAAGGATTTCGCCTGCCGCGCCGTTGCAGACCCGGATCACCCCCTGGCTGTCCGTGGCAATAAGACCGACCGGCAGAGAAGATACCAAAATGTCGGTAAATGCCCGCATTTCCCCGAGACTCTGTTGCGATCCTCTCAGTCCTCTGAGGGTGATAAAGGAAAGTGTCCCACCCAAACCAACAAGCAAGGTCACTATGGAGAGGATGATTATCTGCAACAACTGTCGCCTGAGAGACGAATTGAATTGCTCAAAATCGAGTTCAACCACATACAGCAGCTCTTTGTCAGCCATCCGCTGCATCTCTTCCTGCATGGCGGTAAAATGGGGGTTGTTGGCAAATCTTCGCATCATCTGCCCACGCCCCGGCCCTCGCTCAAAAAGATCGGCAAAGCGTCCCGGTACATTCGGTGGAATATGCCAGGCAACGATCTGAAATCGCTGGTTCGTTGTCCCCTGCCGGATATCTTCAAAAAAACGTGACACAAACGGCGTCGGCCCACCGTGCTTCAACGACTTGGCCAACTCCAAGGTTTCTTGATCTACTGCGCCATCGCCGGCATTCACTCCGGCACCGGAGAATACCTTCCCCTCCCGATCAATGAGCAATACCGTTTCTACGCCGGGTTGTTCAACCGCCTGTTCCATTGCCGCCTTTATCTGATCCTGCCAGCGAATTGGGGTGTCCGCCGATCGCAGGCTGTCCCTGATCGACTCCCGGGCGGCGCTATTGATAAAACGCATCAGAGTAAGCCCTTTCTGTACCAGAGCCTCACCCATCAACTCCTTTTCCCGCCGGTAATTACTCACCGTGAAGAGGATTAATAACAGCAGCAGCAAGCTGCAGGCAATCGCCAGCATCCAAGGCGAAAAGCTCAGCAGCAGGTTTCTGCTTTTGCTACTTGCGGCCCGAGATATCAGCATTTGCAATTTTTTCCAAAATTACCTTGGAGATCATATAGGTGGGAACAATCCCTTCATCGCCCATTGGTCCCGACGCCAGCGTCTGGCCGCTCAGCAGGGGATTATCCGAGGCATAGTAGGCATATCGTGTTTTCATTGTCGACGGAATATGGCCCTGGATAATAGCCCCGCTTATCGCCCGCTGATAATGACCTCCCTCCATTTCCAGGCCAACAGCGCGCCAGGCGGAAGAATGAAAACGTTCGAGCACATCGCGGTTTTGCAGCGACGTTCCGAGAACGGTTACCATCGGCCCGACATGCACGGCTACGGTACTATCAAAATCGGCGGCGGTGAGATCATTTTCAACCATATAGTTGTCGGCGGTCCCCTCCATGACATGGGCCGTGGCAAGCATGATGTCGCCTTTCTTACCCGGCAGCACCCCGGCCTTGCCCATGATCGAGATGGACTTGATGTTAAGCGATTTAACCACCCCGCCAAAGCTCTCAGGATTCAGTAATTCATCCATGATATCAAATGCCTGTGTCCCAAATGCATAATCAATGACGAGAAGAACCGGCTCGTTTTCTTTGAGAAAATAGTAATCAATTTTAAGAGCGGGATGGATATGATGCTGATCGAGTTGCGAAAGGTCCATAATATTTATATCGATTGTTGAACCGGACTCATCGCCCTTAAAGGTAAAACCATGGAGAGCCGCGTACTCCTCGACCTCGGTTTCCCTGTCCCGAACAGCCCGTATCATTGCATAGACATCATCCGGTACAACCTCACCTGCCATAATAAGTGCCCCGGGACCATAGAGAAGATTGCGCATGGAATGCATATTGGCGCTCACCACGTGGATCGGCCGGTCTTGAAGGTTCAGGGAGGCAAGCGTGCGTTTCAACGAGCCAGCCCAAAGAGCCGCGTGCGTCTGGTGATCGATCATCTCATGCAGGGATGGGGTAAAGTAGACGACCAGCTCATTTTTCTTAGCGCTTTGCTCTTCCATGACCCTTTTGCCTATGCCATAGATTATTGCAAAAAGACCGCTATTGGCATCGTGTTCTCTACGGGCTTGCTCCAGGTATTCGTATGTCTCCCGGGTTTCTTTGTAGGTCCTGCCGAGTATGATCGAAAGATTCCATATCGCCTGTTCCAGTTCCTCGCCAATCAGAGAATCCTCAATGGCGACGATGCGCTCAAGTTCTGTCCACTCGGCACTCACTCCCACGGCTCTATTGCATACCTGCCGGTAAATCTTCCACGCCTCAATATTAAGGAAGGTAATATGGGTCAGGATATCATATATCTCGCTTTTTCCAGTTGTTATGACAAAACAATATTCTTTTTCCGAGACCGCGTAGGAAACCCTCCTTCTTTTCAAAGGAATGATCTTGGCAAAGGATGTATCTTGGAAGTCCTCTTGGGCGGTCAAGGTTATTCTTGTACACTTTTCGATACCTTTGGGCATTCGATCAAAGACATATTCCAAACCCTGCAATTCGACGACACGGGTATCGGTCATCGATCCATATATTTCCGGACTGAGCTGTTTTAGAGCCTCCGCGAGTTTTTCACCAATTCTCCCGGACGGGTTGTACGATCCCTGCAGTGTTAAGGAGTCGGCAAGGATCTTAAAGGTTCGTATAGCGATTCGGGCTTTTTGGGATTTGGAAAGCTCCTGCATATCTTCTCCTGTAACTATTCTGCATTGTATTATATTTATTAACGAGAGCGCAGTTCAAGGCAAGAAAGACGAAAGCTCTACAGCCGCATGTGTCCAATGGCCAGGCAGCAATATCGTCTACAGGAAATGATAGCCAACAGCGGGAAAAAACGCGAATAATTTCCTGTGCTACGCTGGTTATTGGGTGACAGTTGCCAGGAAAACAGCAGAGATAGCCAGAAGAAAGACCTGAGGCAACCTCTTTCAGGGCTCTATGAAGCGGAGCAGGGCATCATACAATTCTAAACGTCCCTGGCCGGTTTTTGCGGAAAACAAAATGCGATCCTGCGCCTTGACACCATGCCCGGCGTCAAGCAGCTTGGCATTTTTTTCTCGTACACTGCCGGAAATCTTATCGATCTTGGTATACACCGGCAAACATGGAATGGATTTTTCACGCAACCATTGAACAAGTTGGGTGTCCTGCTCCTTCGGCTCATGACGAATATCCATGATGACAACGACACACTTTAATGACTCCCGGACTTCCAGGTAGGAGGTGATCAGCGACTGCCAGCTGTTTTGCATTATTTTCGGAACTTTAGCAAAACCATAGCCCGGCAAATCCACCAAAAGAAACCTATCTTCAACGCGAAAGTAGTTCAGCCCTTGCGTCTTGCCTGGTCTGGCACTGACCTTCACCAATTTTTTCCTGCCGATGAGGGTATTGATCAGACTCGATTTGCCAACATTCGACCTGCCGGCAAAGGCAATCTCCGGAAGTTCCGGAGGGGGCAGCTGGTTAAGGCGATGGGCACTCAGGAGAAACTCAACATTCAGAAACTGCATTTAGTATCTCCCTTAAGTACATTTATACGACCAAAACGGTGACATAGGCTCATCACCGTTTTTATGACCATTTCCCGATTTCGTTCCTATATTACCTTATTCAGGGAATACTCAATAATACCTTCAGCGCCCAGTTTCTTGAGTTTCGGGATCAGATCTCGCACAATATCTTCGGAAACCACCGTCTCCACGGAGAACCAATCCTGGTTATAGAGACTGGCAACCGTTGGGGCATTGATACTGGGAAGAATGGCCACTATCTCACCGATCTTTGCACTGGAAACATTCATCTTAAGACCAACGATTCGATCGGCTCGCAGGGCCCCTTGCAAAAGTAAGGCAATATTTTCGATCTTTTCACGTTTCCAGGGGTCGTTCCAGGCATCTTTATTGGCAA